>JBEKZL010000236.1:0-14645 GCA_049509915.1 Bryobacteraceae bacterium
TTGGGATCGGCGCGGCACAATTGAATTTGCGCGAAGCTGCCGGAACATTCTGGCGCGACGTGAAGTACGCCTTCCGCTCGCTCGCCGGAGCTAAAGGGCTTACCATTACAGTGGTCCTGACGCTGGCGCTCGGAATCGGAGCCAATGCGGCTATCTTCACGCTGGTCCGCGGGGTTCTGCTGCGGCCGTTGGTGAATCGCGACGAAAACAGGCTGATTTACATCCGCCAGAGCGCGCGGGGCCTTGGCGTCGAGAATACCACGTTTTCCGTGCCCGAGATGCAGGATCTGCGGCAGAGCGTCAAGTCGTTGAGCGCGATGGGCGATTTCTCCACCATCGGGTTCACGCTGAATGGGTTGGGCGAGCCGCGCGAGGTGCGGGCGGGAGTTGTCGGCGGTACGTACTTCGACGTCATGGGCCTGCACCCGGTGATGGGGCGGCTGCTCGACATGCGCGACGACGGCCCGGCCGCTCCCGGCGCCGTCGTTCTGACTTATCGTTTCTGGACCACCGCCTTGAAGAGCGACCCGTCGGTGCTCGGAAAGGTCGTCAGGCTGGGGTCGTTCGGATCGCGCACGGGGACCATCGTAGGGGTGTTGGAACCCTCCATCCCGTATCCGGCCGAAACCGAAATCATTGCCAACGTAGTGACCAGTCCGCACCACCTGTCGGCGACGATGGTGACCGGCCGGATTCATCGCATGACGGAGCTGTTTGGCCGCCTGGCTCCCGGCGCCACGCTGGAACAGGCCCGCGCCGAGCTGAAAGCGGCACACGGCGCCATCATGAAAGAGCATCCCGAGGCGTATCCCGCCAAAGCGGACTTTCGCATTGACGCGGTGTTTCTCCGCGACCAGATCACCTCCAAAGCCAGGACCGTGCTTTGGGTGCTGCTGGCGGCGTCGGGATTGGTCTTTCTCATCGCCTGTTCCAACGTGGCTAACCTGATTTTGGCGCGGACGATTCGCCGCGAAGGCGAGCTGGTGGTTCGGACCGCGCTGGGGGCGTCCGCCGCGGCGCTGCGCCGCGTGCTGCTGGCGGAAAGCCTGCTGCTCTGCGGCGCCGGAGCGGCGCTGGGCGTCCTGAGCGCACGGCCCATGGTGGCCATCCTGGCGCGATACGCGTCGCGCTTCTCGGTGCGCGCGCTGGATCTCACGGTGGACTCCAGCATGTTGTGGGTCGGCGCCGGTCTTGCGCTGGCCGCCGCAGCCCTGCTGGCGTTTGTGCCCCGGCTGCCCTCGGGCGACCGGCCGAACGGAATCGCATTGTCCACTGGGAGCACGCGGATTTCTGGTGGCGCGACGGGGCGTCTACGCGCGTTTGCGGTCACCCAGATTGCCGCCTCCTTTATTCTGCTGGCGGGCGCGGCCATGCTGCTCAAGACGCTGCTCGCGCTTCAGGCGGTAGACACCGGCATCGACACCCGCCGCGTGCTCGCGATCAACGTGCCGGTGATTTCGTATGGGCGGACCGATGGCCAGGTGGTGGATTTCTACCGGGAGGCCATACGGCGCGTACACCAGTTGCCGGGCGTGGACGGCGTCGCTTTGGGCGTCCTCACGCCCTGGCGCGAGGGCGCCACGCTGGGCCCCGGCTTTCAATTCACGGCCGAAGGGTACCTGCGCGGGAGGGGAGAAGACGATCCGCGCGGCCAATTCCGCATCGTATCGCCCGGCTTTTTCGCCGCCTTGGGCGTGCCCATCGTCGCCGGACGCGATTTCAACGATCTCGACCGCAAAGACAGCGAGCCGGTGGTGATCGTAAGCCAGAGTGTGGCGCGGCGGATGTTCCCGAACCGGGAGGCTCTCAACCGGCGCCTCATCTTGACAGATCCCGTCATCAAGTTCATCGGTATGAAGCCGGTGCCATTGCGCGTGGTAGGAATCGCCGCCGATATCGACGACGAGCACCTGGTTCCGCGCCCGACCCTAACAGTGTATGAGCCGTTCGGGCAGGGTCCGCTTTTTGGCGGGCGCTTGTTCGTCCACGTGCGATCGGATCCGTATGCTCTCGTCGGCCCCATCACGCGAACCATCCGCGGCCTCTCGGTGGACCAACCCGTGGAGCGCGCCGCGACCCTGGAAGACGTCCGCGCGGAGGTGCTGACGCCGGATCGCTTGAACGCCTTGGTTTTCGGCGGCTTCGCTCTGGTGGCGCTGACGATTGCGGTGGTCGGCGTGGCGGGCGTGCTGGCGTTTTCGGTGAGCGCGCGAACTCGCGAATTCGGCATCCGCCTGGCGATCGGGTCCCAGCCGCGCCATCTGCTGATGCGCGTGGTCGCGGAGGGCGCCCTCATCACGGCTGTCGGGATTAGCGCCGGACTGGCGTGCGGGCTGGCGCTACAGCGGCTGGCCGGCAGCTATTTCGAGAACGTGCGGATGCCGGGGGCGTGGGTCGTGGTTGGCGCCGCCGGCGTATTGCTAGCCGCGGCCGTGGCCGCTTCCGCCTGGCCGGCCATGCGAGCCGCCCGGGTGGACGTGGTCGAAGCCCTGCGCTCGGATTAGGTCTCTGATCTGACCGCATGATTTTGTGTGCTAGCGTGAAACCACTCCCTTACAGTCGTGGCTCGTAACTGAGCCGCGCGCGTCAGCAAGCGGTTGCTGATTGGCACCGGATCTCCCGGTCATCGTACTTAACCAGACCGGGCTTTTCAAGTCCCCAGCGTATCAGGAACCCTCCGGGTCGACTCTCGCGGCACGATATTCGGATCGAGCAAGATGCTCTTTGGCTGCGCCGGCCGCTTGGCTTCTATCAGCGACAACACTAGCTTCCCGGCGCGCTCGCCGATGGCTCTGCTCTGCTGGTCAACGCTCGAAAGCGGCACCCGCAGGGACCTGTCAAAGTGAAGATTGCCGCAGCCGATCACGGCAATATCTTCGGGAATGCGCAATCCCGCTTCGAGGATGGCATCGATCACTCCCACCGCAATCGGATCGTTGTAACAAAACACGCCGTCAGGCCGCGGGTCGAAACCAAGCAGCTTCTTCATGGCCTCGTGACCGCTTACCCAGCTGTCCACGTCGGCCGAGCGGCCCGCCAGAACGTACCCCGGGCGCTGGCTCATTTCGTGGCGCGCCAGAGCTTGGACGTAGCCTTCCAACCGCCCCACCGCCGTGCTGGCGGCCGGACCGCGAATGTGCGCGATTCTGCGGCAGCCGACCGATATCAGGTGTTCGGTCGCCAGCCGGCCGGCGGCGACGTCGTCCACACCCACGAAGTTCGCCGGCGTTCCCAAGAAACAGCGGTCGATGAGTACATATGGGACCTTCTGTTCTTCGATGCTGCGAAAACTCTCCACCGTCGTCTGCGTGGAGGCGATCATCAGTGCATCCAGCCTGCGGCTGAGCAACCGCTTGATCTCCTGGCGTTCCAGGTCCGGGTCGCCCTCGGCCGAGGAAATCAGCAGGCTATAATTCTTGCGGCGCAAAGCGTCGGAGAGCCCGATCGCCACTTCCGCGAAGAACGAATGCACCAGGTCGGGAACAATCAATCCCGCCGAATAGGTGCGGCCCGTGACCAGCGCGCGGGCGGCCATGTTCGGCTGGTAGTTCAACTCCTTGATGCGTTTGAGCACGCGCTGGCGCGTCTCTTCTCCAATATCGCTGTGGTTGCGAATAACCTTGGAGACCGTCACCACGGACAGCCCGAGCTCCCGGGCGATGTCCTTCATCGTTACCGCCATTCTTCTACTATTATCCCCCCGCGCAAGAACCAGAAGCCTATCAGGGAGTGGGGCGCTTTTCGGTGATCTGCCGGAACACGCGCAGAAGATTTCCGCCGAGGAACTTGCGGATTCGCTCCTGCGAATAGCCGCGGCGAAGCATGGCGTCGGTGATCAGGGGCAGATCGCCGACATCGCGCATGCCGCGCGGCGGCGTCGGGCCGCCGTCGCAATCGGTTCCCAGCGCGACGTGGTCCTCGCCGACCAGTTCGATGGCGCGGTCGACTACGGCCACCCAATCGTCGACCGTCAGCTTGAGATCCTCCGGAACGGCCGCACCGGCCATGGGGAACTTAGGCGCGGCGATGCGATCGACGTCGAAGATGGTCAACGGAACGGTCCGTTCCTGCACCGCCTTGGTGTCCCAGAACGGCTTGCCCGCATGCGCCGTGACCCAGTCGAACACTTTGCGGTTGTGGAACTCGTTTCCGATCTGAAAACCGATTACGCCGCCTTTGGCCGCCAGCTTTTTCAGCAGCCAGTCGGGCATGTTGCGGGGAATGTCGTTGATCTGGCGCAGGCCGTGGTGAGTGGCGACGACCGGATCGGTGCTGGCGTCGATGGCCTGCGAAATGGCGTCGTCGGACGCGTGCGAAACATTGATCACCATGCCGAGGCGGTTGGCCTCGCGAATCCATGCCCGGCCGCGATCGTTCAGGCCCTTCCATCGGAACGTGCCGGCGCAACAGGAATCGGCGTAATTGCTTTGCCAGTTGTGAGCGGACAATTGCATCGACCGGAGTCCCAGCCGGTAGAAATTGCGCATCACGGCGGGGTCGCCATCGAGATCGAAGCTTCCTTCGATGTCGAGGACGGCGGCGATCCTGCCGGCCGCGTGGATTCGCTCGACTTCGGTCGCGTTGAGGGCGATTTCGATAGCCCCCTTATTGGCCTGGATCTGGGTAATGCAGGCGTCGATCAGCCGCAGCGCCTGCTTGGTTTCAAAGCGGCCGGGATAGTAATCCTCGGTGACGTAGAAGGAGAAGAACATTGCGCCCAACCCGCCGTCTCGCGCGCGTGGCAGATCGAACTGGCCATCCGGTTTTCGCTGGCCGATATCGCCGCCGTGGTAGAACTCGCGCTCGATGGCGTGGATGTGCCCGTCGAAGACCAGGGAACTGCGATGCAATTCCCGCGCGCGGTCCGATACCGCGGCGCCGGCTGCCGCCAGCAGCGACAACACTGCCGCACCGGCCGCGAAAATCGATGGCTGAAATCGTTGCACACAAGGATTATACTGGTTGAACTATATGGCTGGTAATCGCCCGAAACTTGCCGCGATCACGACTGTCTACCGTAAACATTCGCACACGCAGCACATCGTTGACCGGTATCTGGAAGGGTACGGCTGGAACGGCGCGCATCATCATCCGGAGATGGACCTGATCGCGCTGTATGTCGACCAGGTGGGTGCCGACGATCTGAGCCGGGACCGCGCGGCGCGGTTCCCTTCCATGAAGATTTACCCCACCGTCGCCGAAGCGCTGACGTGCGGCACCGGCAAACTGGCGGTGGATGGCGTCGTGGTGGTGGGCGAACACGGCGATTATCCGAAAACGCCCAAGGGGCAGGTGCAATATCCGCGCTACCGGTTTTTCGAGGAGATCGCGACAGTGTTCCGGTCCAGCGGGCGCGCCGTGCCGATGTTCAACGACAAGCACTTGTCGTGGAACTGGGAGTGGGCGCGGAAGATGTACGATACTTCGAAAGAGCTGGGGTTCCCGTACATGGCCGGGTCGAGCCTGGCGGTGACATGGCGCATTCCATCGGTCGAGTTTCCCACCGGTGCGCGCGTGAGCGAAGCGATGTGCATCTGCTACGGGGGTGTCGACAGCTACGACTTTCACGGTCTGGAGACGATCCAGTCGATGGTGGAGCGGCGCCGGGGCGGCGAGACCGGCGTGAAGTGGCTCCAGGCGTACCGCGGCGAGAAATTCTGGGACGCGTGCCGCGACGGCGTCTGGCCGCGCGACCTGATGACCGCGGCGCTTTGCCGGAGCCATACGCTGACTCCCGCGCGCGCCGGATTCAACGATATTTTTCCGTCGTTCGACGAAATGCGGAGGCTGGCGAAGGACCCGGTGGCGTACCGCTACGAACATGCCGACGGCCTGAAATGCACCATGATGCTGATGAACGGCCTGGTGCGCGACTTCAACTTCGCGGCGCGGCTGGAGGGTGTCGCCAAACCATTTTCGACGCAAATGTATTTGCCGATGCCGGACGGGCGCACCACGATGGCCAATTTCTTCAGCCCTCTGGTCAACAACATGGAAAAGATGTTCCTGACGGGAAAGGCAACCTACCCGATCGAACGGACGTTGTTGACTACGGGCTTGACGGCCGCCGGTGTGGACAGCCTGTACGCGGGCGAGGCCCGGATCGATACGCCGCACCTGGCCATCAAGTATCGAGCACCGGCCGAATCGACTTTCTGGAGAACCTAACCATGGCGCCAAAGATTACCCGCAGGACCTTCCTCGAAACCGCGGCCGCCGTTCCAGTCCTGGCGCAGGCACAGGCACAGCCGAAGCGCATCGCCATCGTCGCTACCGTTTTCAGGCTGCAGTCGCACGCACAGCACATCGGGGACCGCTTCATCGTGGGGTATCCGTGGGCGGGCGAGTGGCACAAGCCCAATACCCAAGTGGTTTCCCTGTACGTGGATCAGAAGCCGGCCAACGATTTGAGCGGCGAGCGCGCCCGCGAATTCGGCTTCCAGGTCTATCCGACCGTCGCCGAGGCCGTGTGTTGCGGAGGCTCGAAGCCGGCCGTCGATGCGGTCCTGATTATCGGCGAGCACGGCGACTATCCGCGCAACGGCAAGGGGCAGATTCTCTATCCCCGCTACGAGTTTTTCGAGCAGGTGGCGAAAGTGTTCGAGGCCGGCGGGCGGGCGGTTCCGGTATACAACGACAAAGCCCTTTCCTATAGCTTCGAGAAAGCCAGCGCGATGCGCGAAACCGCGCGGAGGCTGAAGTTTCCGATGCTGGCGGGCTCATCGCTGCCGGTCACCTGGCGCCTGCCCGAACTGGAGCTGCCCTTGGGATGCGAAATCGACGACGCCCTGATGGTGGGTACGGGCGGAAGCGACGCCATGGATTTTCACGCTCTCGAGGCCATGCAGTGCATGCTGGAGCGGCGGAAAGGCGGCGAGCGCGGCGTGAAGAGCGTGCAGCTCATCGAAGGGGACGCCGTGTGGGAGGCGGGCGAGCGGGGGCGCTGGTCGAAGGAGTTGCTCCGCTCGGCGCTGTCGCGAAGCGACAATCTGAAGGGGCTGACTGTGACCGACGGCCGCACCCAGGACATGGTGGGGACGGGTGTGCTTCCCGCGCTGGTGAAGAATCCGTGGGCGTATTTCATCGAATATCGCGATGGGCTGAAAGCTACCCTGCTGATGCTGACCGATGCCGTCGGCGATTTCAACTTCGCCGTAAAGCTGAAGGGGAAACCGGAAATCCTGGCCACCCAGTTCTTCCTGTCGCCCGATCCCAACGTGACTTATTCGGCTTGCCTGGCGAACAAGATCGAGCAGATGATCGAAACCGGCGTGGCGCCGTACGCCGTGGAACGCACGCTGCTGGTCAGCGGGATACTGGAGAGCTGCCTGGATTCCCGGGTCAAGGGACACACGATTGTCGACACACCGCACCTTGCGGTCACTTACCAGGCTCCGCGGGAATCGCAGTACTGCCGGAGCTGACTCATTCAAGGTGAGGCTGAACTCTATTCGTAATCCCGTGCCATACTGAAGCCGTGCAACCTTCGCCCGGCACTTTAGCCGCTAACCTGCAACTGGTGCGCGAGGGCATCGCCAGAGCGGCCGAACGGGCGCGGCGCGATCCGGAGTCGATCCTGCTTCTGGCCGTTACCAAGCTGTTTCCCGCCGATGTCATTCGCCGCGCCCATGCCCTAGGCCTGCGGCAGTTCGGCGAAAACTACGTGCGGGAGTTCGAAGGGAAAACCCCGCAACTCGGCGATCTCGCCGGCGCCCGTTTTCACCTCATCGGCCACCTGCAGTCCAACAAATCCGCCAAAGCCGCCGAGTTGTTCCAGGTCGTCCAGACCGTGGATACCCCGAAACTGGCCCGCCGCCTCCACCTCGCCGGCCGGCCGCTCGACGTCATGGTGGAGGTGAAGCTGTCCGGGGAAGACTCGAAAACCGGCGCCGATCCCGAAGCGCTGCCGGAGCTGATCGCCGCCGTCCGCGAGTGCTCCCACCTGCGGCTCACCGGCCTGATGACTATGCCGCCCTGGTCGGACGATCCTGAAGCCGCGCGCCCTTATTTCCGCCGCCTGCGCGAGCTCGCCGAACCTCACGCGCTCACCGGCCTTTCCATGGGAATGTCGCACGATTTCGAGGCCGCCATCGAAGAGGGCTCGACCATCATCCGGGTGGGCACCGCGCTGTTCGGCAAGCGCGAAAAACAGTGATCGTCGGTTTCCATGGGCCCTTGCCCCCGGTCCGCAGCGGGGTGGCCGATTATTGCGCGGCGCTGCTGGCCGAACTGCGCCGCCACGGCGATGTCCCGGTGGCGCCGCAACACTCCAGCGTGGCTTTCTACCATCTCGGCAATAACGGCCTCCACTCCGCCATCTACCGCCGCGCGCTCGAGCGGCCCGGCGTTGTCGTACTGCACGATGCCGTGCTGCACCATTTTCTGATGGGCCAGCTGGGCGAGGCAGACTACATCGAGGAGTTCGTTTACAACTACGGCGCCTGGCATCGTCCCCTGGCACGCGAATTGTGGCGCGCGCGGGCGGCCTCCGGCTCCGACCCGCGCTATTTCGATTACCCCATGCTCCGCCGCGTAGTCGAGCGTTCGCTCGCCGTAGTGGTACACAACCCGGCCGCGGGTGCGGTGGTGCTTCGCCACGTGCCAGGGGCCCGCGTTGTCGAGATTCCACACCTGTTTTGTCCGCCCGAACTGCCTTCTACCGCCGACGTTCTGCGCTGGCGCCAGAGCCTGGGTATCGGCCCCGTACATCTCTACGGGGTCTTTGGCTACCTGCGGGAATCGAAACGCCTCATGCAGGTTCTGGCCGCCTTCGCCCGCGTCCACCGCGAGTTTCCCCGCACAGCCTTGCTGGTGGCCGGCCAATTCGTTTCCAGCGACCTCGAACGGGTCGCCCGCCCGCTCCTCTCCGCTCCCGGCGTCGTGCGCCTGCCTTATCTCGAAGAGCGTCAGTTTTGGCTGGCCGCGCGCGCCGTCGATGCCTGCATCAACCTCCGCTACCCCAGCGCCGGCGAATCCTCCGGCATCGCCATCCGCCTGATGGGCCTGGGTAAGCCGGTCCTGGTCACAGAAGGCACCGAAAACGCCCGCTTTCCCGAAGACACTTGCATCCCGATCCCCGCTGGCCCGGCCGAAGCCGATTCCCTCTACCACCACCTGATTTTGTTACCATCGTTACCTATGGTAGCCGCGTCGCTGGGTGAGCGGGCAGCCGCTGCCATTGCCGCCGGTCACGGCATCCAGCAGGTGGGAGAACGGTATTGGAACTTGCTCGGCGAGTTTTCTGGCTGATAGCCCTATCCGCCGCGGCCGCCGCCGCGACGCAGAGGCTCGTCTTCAAAGACTTGCACGTTCCCATTCCCATGCGCGACGGCGTGCGTCTCTATGCCAATATCTTTCTGCCTTCCGAACATGCCCGCGTCCCGGCCATCCTGGTGCGCACGCCGTACGGCAAGGGGGAGGACCTGGTCCCCAATTACCAGGCTCTGGTGGACCACGGTTTCGCCATGGTCATCGAAGACGTCCGCGGCCGCTACGAATCCGAGGGCGAATTCCATCCCTTGGAGCAGGAAACCCCCGATGGCAACGACACCCTCGATTGGATCGCCCGTCAAAGCTGGTGCGACGGCAAAATCGGCATGACCGGCGGTTCGTACCTGGGCATCGTGCAGTGGAAAGCCGCCCTCGCCGGCAATCCCCATCTCAAAGCTATTTTCCCCGTTGTCGCCGGCGACGACGATTACCGCGACCGCTTCTATTCCACCGGCGGCGCCATGAAGCTCGGCAACCGCCTCGAATGGATGGCCGAAAACCTGCGCGTGTTTGGCTACCATCCCGACTTCTCCAGCTTCGTTCTTCACCTTCCCATCCGCACCGCCGACGTCGCCGCCACCGGCCGCGCTGTCGACATGTTTCGCACCGCCGTCGCCCACCCCGCCTTCGATTCTTTCTGGAAGTCCATCAGTGTCCGGGAGCAATTGGCCAAGGTGCGTGTGCCCGTCTTCTCGGTCGGCGGATGGTACGACAACTTCGCCGAAAGCGACCTGGAAGCCTATGCCGCCCTACGCAAGACATCCGGCATCAACCGCATCGCCATCGGCCCGTGGCCCCACAATATGTCGATCAAATTTGCCGGCGTCGATTTCGGACCCGGCTCCTGGCTTCCCATTCGATCCCTGCAGCTCGCCTGGTTCGATCAATGGCTGCTCGGCAAGGATTCGCCGCTGCTGTCGGAGCCGCCGGCGCACATTTTCGTGATGGGCGCCAACCGTTGGCGTGAATTCGAGAATTGGCCGCCGGAGCAAGCCCGGCCGGAGGAATTCTACCTCGAAGACGGCGCAGCCCTCGGCGACAAACCCCCGCGCCGCGCCGCCGCCGAACGCTACGTCTACGACCCGGCGACCCCCGTTCCCACCCGCGGCGGCGCGGTCTGCTGCAATCCCCGCGTCTTTCCCTGGGGACCAGTGGATCAACGCTCGTTGGAATCGCGCAGGGACGTACTCACCTATTCCACCCCGCCGCTCACCCACGACCTGGAAGTAATTGGCCCGGTCACCGTTGACCTGTACGTCTCCACCTCCGCGCGCGATACCGATTTCACCGCCAAGCTGGTCGATGTGTTCCCCGATGGTACCGCCCGCAACCTCACAGACGGCATCCTCCGACTGCGCTACCGCACCACCCTGGAGCGCGCCGTCCCGGCCACTCCCGGCCAGGTCTATCGCATCACCGTGGATGCCGGCGTCACAGGCAACGTCTTCGAGAAGGGCCATCGCATCCGCCTGGAAATCTCCAGCAGCAATTTCCCCCGCTTCGACCGCAATCCCAATACGGGAACCGTCGCCGCCTCCGAAACCCACCCCGTCAAAGCCACCGAGACCATTTATCACGACAAACTGCACCCGTCCAAACTGGTGCTGATGGTGCTGTAAGAGCCGTGGCGCCCAATCCTCGAAGCGCGGCCCTGTGGCCTGCAGCCTCGGCCTTCGAGAGGACGTTCCGCGCCGGCCCCCGGAAACTCCGCCTCGTCGCACACATCGCAAATAACTCCTTTATGTTCGCAGAGGTATGCTGGTGTTTCTATGCGAGACCCGGAGATCATTGAAACCGAGCTGATGGAAATCAGCGCTATCGCCGACGAGTCCATCAAGCTCGAGCGCATTATTGCCTGGTGCGCATCGTATCCCGACGAAGTCCCCTTCGCCCTGCACCAGCTCTTGAGACGGCGCGACAAGCGCTCATCGCAAACCTCTCAGACTTAACCGCGCGCACCTGAAATAGCCCGGCTGCCGGCAGGATAGACCGTAGCGCCCGGCGCCATAACGAACCCATGGTGCGTCCTGAAAGACGCGTTCTTCTAGCAGGTGCAAGTCCTGTCCGGGTAAGCGCCGGAGTGCTGCCAGCGTTCCCGGTGGGACGAGCGCGCCGGCTAAAGCCATGCAAATTGTTTGTCACTGCGTCGCACATTATTTGTCACAGCCCCCGGAAGCCCCTGTGGGCGCCTCCAGAGACACAAATAACGTGCCGCTTGCGCAGCACGCTGGTTTTGCCCTAAAGTGGCTTACGCTTCCCCCTCCGCCCCCTACCCTACCTGCCCCTCCTCACCGCCAGTTGCCAGGACTGTCACGGGTAGAACCTGGAGCCCCTGACGCTGCCCCTGACGCTGCCCAGGTTCCTTTTCACGCTCTGGGCGCTGGCATCGCTCGTTGCCGTCATTTGTATTCCCCGGCTTCGATCGTCCGCTCCGCCCTCGGCGTCCACACCACCGTGCCCCACAGGATTCCTTGCACGTCCGGCCCGTCGTCAATCGATTTGATCCAGCCGGCCGCCGGTACCGGGTCTCCCGATCCCGCCGCTATCTCAATCGAGTGATCGTAGTCAATGGGCACTTCGCCTGTGTCGCGCTTGCGGAAGTTGGCCACCACCTGAGCCAGCATAGGCCGCGTGATTTCGATCTTTTGCTTGCCCTTGTAGCGAACACCCAACTGTGCAATCGGCAGGCGCTTCGCCACGCCCGCCAGCCTGGTCACTGTTGCGCATGAGATAGCGCCCGTCGCCCGGCGCTTTGTGGCCCAGGTACGGAGGTCGGATGCAGAAAGACTCTGTTCTATGCGGCCCAACGCTTTGAGGTGATCGCGAAGCGAATTTTCCTTTTCCAGCAGATCCGGCCGCGCCTTGCAGACGTTCATCACGGCCAGTTCGAAACTTTCACCCGCGTCCATCCGCTTCTCAACCTCAGTGAAGAATTGTGCCATGACGCTCTTCAGATCCGCCGTCACTTGTTCAACCGTTTTCACTACCTCGCCACCTTTCCACTTTCGCCAAGGCGCACGCCCTACTTGTTTTCGGCGTTGAGTTGCCGCGTTGCCGCCAACTCCGCCGCGCCCGTCAGGTAGGGAAGCGCGTTTTCAACGGTTTCGCGCGTCGATGCTCCGGGAACCGGAGTTATCGGCTGTGCCGGCGTGCTTGCCGGCGCGTGCTGGTCATGCGAGTTAGCCCTCGCCTGGGCGCGCGAATTCAAAACGCTCGGAATTTGATCGTATCTATTCATCGTCTTGGGTTTTCCTCTCTCTTCGTTTCGTTCATCGCTCGATGCCGGGTCCGAAACAGTGCTCTCGGTATCTCCGGGCCAAATCCCGGTTCTCGTGTGAAACGAGCTTCAGCGCCTCGTGATACTGAAGCTTCGGATCTTCCCGCTGCTTTCGCTCAACGGCAGCGGCCATTTCCCTCTCTATTGGGCTTAACTGTTGTTCCACGCTTCTATCTCGCCTCTCGCTCCCCCTGGCGGGCGGCGTTCGCCCGGATGGAAGGACCGAAGCGAACGCCGCCCGCAGCAAACTCATGTCTATGCCGGCTTCGATGCATGCGCCTCACGCCAGCGGCGCTCCTCTTCATGCCACCGCCAAATGTCCGCGTTGCTCAGCTCGCCGTAGCTGCCGGTTCTTGGAAGCGCCAGAGCAATGATGAAATTCACGCTGGCCGTGTTCAGCGCCCGCGGCTTCCCTTTGTCGGCCCGGAGCTTTGGAGTAAGCCCCGTGATCCCGATGTTCTGGTAGCGGTCCAACAGGCGGTAAACGGTTCGCAGACTCTTTTGGTGCGCATCGGCGAGGTGCTGAACCAGGTCCCTCTTTCGCGGATACTGCCTGTGCAAGTCCGCGTAGCGATCCGGGTTGATGATCGGCTCAATGAGCGCGCGGAACAAACCGGAAGCCTCGGCTGTCATCGCCAGGTCCAAAGGACGCAACTTCGTCGTCTGGTGGACCCACGGCGTCGCCCTGGCAGAATTATGTTTCATTGTGGTATTTGTCGTCTACTTGCTCGCCTCTGGCGCGGTGGAGTGGGATCCAGCTTGGAGCTTTATAACCATTCCCGTCCTGCTCGGGCTAATTCCGGCTACCGTTGCCAAGTCCAAAGGACGCAGCTTCTTCGTCTGGTGGATTTACGGCACTGCCCTGTTTATCGTGGCGCTGCCCCATGCGCTCGTCATGAGGAAGGACCTACGGGCAATCGAGCGCGAAAAACTCGCGTCCGGCGATAGCCGGCGGTGCCAGTTCTGTGCCGAGATCGTCAAGCGCGAGGCAGTCGTATGCCGGTATTGCGGGAGAGATCTACCGCCGGTCACTACCCCTGGGTAAATCCGTTAGGCACCAGGGACGGGGCACTGGGGACGGTCTGCTGCGCTATTCATACCGCAGCGCTTCCACCGGGTCGAGCTGCGCCGCCTTCATCGCCGGCCATACCCCGAAAAATACCCCCACGGCCACCGAAACCGAAAAGCCCGTGACCAGCGCCCAGGTGGGCACCGCCGAAGGCAGCGACGGCACCAGTGCCCCCACCAGCATGGTGATCAGCACCGCGATCGCGATCCCCAGCACGCCGCCCGCGCCGGTCAGCGTCATCGCCTCCACCAGGAATTGGCCGACGATGTCCCGCCTCCGCGCCCCCAGCGCCTTTCGCACCCCGATCTCCCGGGTCCGCTCGGTCACGCTCACCAGCATGATGTTCATGACCCCGATCCCGCCCACCAGCAGCCCCAGGCCGGAAATGGCGATAGCCACCAGCCCAATCAGCCCGGTGATGCGGTCGAACTGCTGGATGATCTGGTCTGGCGTCGAGATGGCAAAATCGTCCGCCTGCCCCGTTTTCAAGCGTCGCAGCCGCCGCACCGCGCCTTCGGCTTCGTCGTAGGCATCCTGCCGTTTGCCCGTACGCGCCTTGGCGACGATCATGAAACGCTCGATCTGCGGGTAGCGCGTCATGGCGGTGCGCAGCGGAATGTCCAGCGCATTGTCCTGGCCATTTTCGCCGAAGAATCCCCCCTTGGCCTTGGCATACACTCCGATCACCGTGTATTCGCCGCCGTCCATCATCAGCGAACGGCCCACGGCGTCGCCCGCCGGGAATAGCGCTTCCGCCACGCTGGCGCCAATAATGGCAACGTGTACGCCGCGCTGGTCTTCCTCCGCGGTGAAGTACCTGCCGCCCGCCAGGTCGCGCGGCGAAATCGAATCCATGTTGGGCGAAAGGCCGCTGACGTTGATGGTGTCGGATTCGTAACCCGGCACCCGCGCCGTAATGGGGTTGCCATCCACAGAAGCGGGAATGTAAAGCGTCAGGCCCACCGCCGCCACCGAAGGGCAGGTGCGCCGGATGTAATCGGCATACTCCGGCCGCAGATGCCGCCGCTT
>JBEKZL010000237.1:0-13515 GCA_049509915.1 Bryobacteraceae bacterium
ATCGATCAGTCATCGCTCATTCGGATTCCGAACCGCGGAGAACTTCATCGCAGCCATCTATCATTGCTGCGCCCGGCTGCCACTGCCGACCGAACGCTAATTACACTTTTCGGAGGGGAACCATTTTTTGCGCAAGAGCCCTATTTTGTTCATAGTTTGTTGTAAACCGAAATCCGGTCTGTCAGATTTTCAAGAAGCTTACCGGCGCACTTCACCGTTATTTACCGTAATTCACGACGGATTGGCACGTAGACGTAGTCATGGATTGACGTATGTCTCCGGATATCACGGGACTATTTGGGCTAGCAGGCTGCTGAAAACTCTCTGGACCACTTACAATGGCGCCTACTAACATCCGCAAGTTTTTGATTCTACGTTCGACTGAACGGGAAATCATGCCGATTCAGGCATCGAAAATACCCTTTTTCAGCAACCTGCTGTGATCGATAGCGCGGCGTCAATCGCGCCGGCTATTCAGACGGTGGTTGAGGATAGCGGAGAGAACCGCTCGATGGCCTCGATCAACTCGGCCTGCTGCATCGGCTTGGATACATAGCCGTCCATGCCCACCTGCAAACAGCGCTCGCGATCCCCCTTCATGGCCATTGCCGTCATCGCAATGATGGGCAGATGGCGGCCGGTCTGGTGCTCTTGCTCTCGAATGGCGGCAGCGGTCTCGAAGCCATCCATTTCGGGCATTTGCATGTCAGTCAATAGAAGATCGAATGGTTCGGCCGCCAACCGGCCCAGCGCCTCCCTTCCATTGCCCACAACCTCGACGGAATGTCCCCGTTTGCTGAGCATCCGGACCGCCAGGACTTGATTGACCAGATTGTCTTCAGCCAGCAGGACGCGTAAGGGCCTGGCTGCGGCACTCTTGGCGGCGGGCCGGGAGGGGCCGGGCGATCCGGAGTGATCTGCGGCGCTGGCAACAACGGAAAATGCGCGAAGAATCGCGCTCTGAAGGTCGTCGGGCGACACCGGCTTCGTCAGGTACCCGGCCAGATCCAATTTGCGAGCCCGCGCGACATCTCCGTTCTTGTCACAGGAGCTGAGCATCAACATGGCTGCGCCGGGACAGCACTGATGACGTCGCAGCGCCTCGATCAATTGGAATCCATTCATGTCCGGCATATTGGCATCCGTCAATACCAACGGAAACGGCCGGCCCCGCTCTTGCCCGCGGCGGGCCAGATCGAGGGCTTCCGCGCCGCCACCGGCGAGCACCGGCCGCATACCCCAATACTCGAGTGTGTCCCCTAAAACGCGCCGATTGGTGGCGTTATCATCCACGATCAGGACTTGTTTGCCGGTGAGTTCACGCAAAAGCGCCGGCGCCCGGGTTTCGATCTCCTTTCCGGCCTCAAAGCGGGCAGTGAAGTGGAACTCGCTGCCGCTGCCGGGTTCACTTTTTACCCAGATTTGGCCCGCCATGAGATGAACCAGGCGCAGCGAAATGGCTAGGCCAAGGCCGGTACCACCGAATTTCCGGGTGGTTGAGTTATCGGCCTGCGCAAACGCATCGAAAATCGCGCTTTGCTTGTTCGCGGGGATCCCAATCCCCGTGTCGCGGATGACGAAATGGAGCCAGGCAGCTGGCTCCTGATTATTTTTCGCCGGTTCCATCTCCACCCGCAAGACAATTTCACCCCGGGCCGTGAACTTGATCGCATTGCCTATCAGATTCATCAGGATCTGGCGCAGGCGAAGCGGATCTCCATACAGAAAACGCGGCACATTCGAATCGATATCGCAGACAATCTCAAGCCCCTTTTCGTGGGCTCTGAACGCGAGCGGTTTGACGAGCTCATACAGTTCCTCGAGGATCGGAAAATGAATCGGGTCGAGTTCGAGCTTGCCGGCTTCGATCTTCGAGAAATCGAGAATATCGTTGATGATGGTCAACAGCGAACGGGCCGAACTCCGGGTCATGGTCAGGTATTCACATTGTTCGACGGTCAGTTCCGTTTGCAACGCGAGTTCGGTCATGCCTAGCACGCCATTCATCGGCGTGCGTATCTCGTGACTCATGTTGGCGAGGAACTCGCTCTTGACCCGGCTGGCCCGCTCGGCGGCTTCCTTGGCCTCAATGAGGGCGCGCTCCACCTGTTCGCGTTCCTCTATTTCCTCTCGTAGTTCCCGGGTGCGTTCATCGACGCGCTGGGTGAGAACCTTCTCGCGGTGATCCGATTGCCTCAACCGCAAGATGTGAGCGGCCGCCAACAGCGCCAGAACGCTGAGCGCGGATAACGAATAAAACCAGATCGTCTGATAAAAGTGCGGCTCCAGCGTGAAATCGAAAGACGCGCCGGTTGAATTCCAGATCCCGGCGCTGTTTCCGGCGATGACCGTAAAGCGGTACTTGCCGGGAGGAATGTTCGTGTAGTAGGCCGTTCGCCGGGAGCCGGCCTCGACCCAGTCGCGATCGAACCCGTCCAGCTTGTACTTGAATAGAAGTTTGGCGGGAGCGTCGAAATCGAGCGCCGTATACACGAATTCAAGCTCGCCTCGGCCGGGAGGCATCCTCGCCGGTGAACGCGAGTCCGCAAGCCGTCCGTTGAGCTTCACCTCCTCGAGGTACACAGGGAAGATCCGGTCAGTGGGGGCGAGCCTTTTCAACTCGGCCGAGACGACGCCTTTCATAGTCGGAAACCAGAGCTTGCCATCCCGGGCCTTCCAGGCAGCCGGCTGGAAGCCGCCGTTGGCCTCCTGGGTTTCCATTCCATCCGACCGGCCGTACGCAATGGCCTCGATGGCGTCGGTCTTGCCTCCGGCGAAGCTGTCGAGTTGAGCCTTGCTGACCCGAAAGATCCCTCGATTGCCGCTCATCCAAAAGTTCCCGGCCCCGTCGTCCAGGATCGCGAATATGGCATCATCGGGAAGGCCGTTCTCGCTCGAATAGACGGTAAATCCGCCGTCTCTCAGCCTGTTCAGGCCGCCGCCGTTAGTGCCAATCCATAGCGCATGCTGCGAGTCCTCAAACAGAGACATGACGGCCGAGTTCGAAAGGCCGCTGGCAGTTCCATAAACGATGATTTTTCCGTCGTGCAGCAGGTTCAGGCCTCCCTCCGTGCCGATCCACAGATCCCCCCAGGAGTCCTCGAGAATCGCCACGACATGGTTGTTAGACAGCCCCTGAGCGGTGGTGATGTTGGTGAACCGGCCCCCGTAAAACCGGCTCAGTCCGCCGCGGGTCCCGATCCAGATGCCGCCATCCCGAGCCGCCTGCAGCGCGAGCACACTATCGTTCGGCAAACCGTTTCGAGTGGTGTAGACCTTGATGTTGCCGTTGGCGATCTGGTTCAACCCCTTACGCGTCCCAGCCCAAATGTTACCGCCGCGGTCCTCGCAAATCGAAAAGACCAGGTTATCGGCGAGTCCGTCGTTCTGAGTGAAGGCCCTAAACTTGCCATCCCGAAACCGGTTCAGGCCGCCGTGTTCGGTCCCAACCCAAATGTCTCCGGAATGATCCTCGAAGACGCCCAGGACGACGTCGTCGGAAAGCCCCTGCGTGGATGTCCAACTCGTCAGCACGCCGTCCGAAAGCCGGCGCACGCCACCGCCCGTCGTGCCGATCCAAAGATTACCGGAACGATCCTCTTGAATAGCCCATACGTCGTTGCTGCCCAACCCGTTGTGGTTGTTGTAGGAGGCGAAACCTCGGCTGGTTAGACGGTCCAATCCGTCTCCAAAGGTGCCAATCCAAACAGTTCCAGAGCGATCCTGCAAAATTGTACTTACTGCATTACTTCCTAATCCATTTCTGGTGGTGAAATTAGTGAATTTCCCCTCTTTCCAGCGACTGATTCCGCCACCGAAAGTGCCGATCCACAGGCCGCCGCCACGGTCCGGATAGAGAGCCCGAATATAGTCGCTTGGTAGTCCATCCGTGGAGCGGTACACTGCAAAACTGCCGCCAGCCAGGCGGTCAAGTCCGTTGTGGGTGCCAATCCATAGAGTGCCGTCACGATCCTGGGCGATTGCGAATACGGAGTTATCCGATAGTCCGTCCCTGGTCGTGTAGTGGCGGAATTGACCGTGCCAGTATCTTGCCGCACCATCCCCATCCGTGCCTATCCAGACGGCGCCGGACCGATCCACGTAAAGCGCCTGAGCGCTGTTCGACAAGCCCAGATTTTCGGCAACCTGCAAGAAGTGCCCCTTCCGGTACTGAGTCAGGCCACCGCCATTAGTGCCGATCCACAAGGTTCCGTCAAAATCTTCCGCAAGGGCCTGCACTACATTGCTTTTGAGCTCCCGTGTGTTCTTGCGATCGAACACTACAAATCGGGCGCCATCGAATCGGGCTAAGCCAAGTTCAGTGCCAAACCACAGATAGCCATCGCGGGTTTGTAGGATCGCGGGCACGGTGGTATGCGGCAAGCCCTGTTCGTACCCCCAGGCCGAATGGGAATATTGAGCGATGGTCTTATACGGATCGAGCGCGGAAGCCGGAAACGAAAATACAGTCAGCCAACCTATACATAAAACCAATCGCCGAGGCTTGATATCTAATATATCTAATAAGGACATGGGTGGTCGCCGGATCACCTGCGCCCCGTTCGGCGCCTCCCTCGTTCGCTCTTATCGGCGGCTTCGGCGAGAACTTCAGCTCTAACCCGGCATCGCCGGAACCAAACAGGGTAAGCTACAACAGTTAGCCAACTGACCATGATCATTGGCTTCGAGCGATAGGTCCGAAATTCAACTACAGAGGTACTAAGGGACACCCCAGGTTTTCCAGGAGTTGCCCCGAGGACTTGCGCCCTGAGCCGCTTCCAGACGGGGACGTGAACCTCTCGATTCACGCGGCTCGTGCCACGCGCCCGAAACTTAGCGCCTTCCGCAGAAACCAGCGAGTTCCTCCGGTTGCTCCTTGACCTGATCTCGACGATTGTCACTTCAAGTTTTGTCGGCAGGTGAATGGTCATCCAGGAAGGGCTGCATCCAAGCCTGCACATCCAATATAAGAACTGCGCTCTGAGACAGTATTTCGACGAAGGGCGAGGCTGTCGGATGGAGGTCACTTTCCGCAACCCCAAGGATTTCGACGTGAACAAGGGTCTGGCCAACCTGCCTTACCTGCAAGAAATTGGGCGGCAGAGCAATCGGCGCCTGCTGGAAGTCGAACGTGTCAGCCACAACAGCGGCCTGAGCGGCGACAGCATCCAACGGGTGGTGCAACCGACCGTCACCGAAGACGGTGAGAAGGCGCCGTCGTTGAGGTTCGGCCAGCCTCGCGTCATGGCGCTGTTGTTGGCGCTGACCCTGTTCCAGCACCTGATTGACGGTTTCCGCAATCGGGATCTCCGCGGGTCTGGTGGCCGATCTCCTGTGCGTCACCACGGAACAATACACCGCCAGCCAGGTGACCTACGATCTGCGCCGTCTACGACTGGAAGGGCTGATCTTTCGGCCGCCGCAGACCAACCGCTACTTCGTCACTCCGTATGGCTGGAAAGTGGCCCGACTGTTCTCCCGGCTGGAGGCGCGCGTCTTTCGGCCCGCGATGGCAATCTTCACCGCCAACGGTGCCGTGCTACCCTCTCCGCTCCGCCAAGCCCTGGACCGTGTCGACTCGCAACTTGACCTGCTGATCTACGACGCCTTTCCGCTTCCGAAGACCGGTGGAAAACTTGACACTTTCAGAAAGAAATCAGTTAGATCAGACGGCTAGAAACCAATTCAGAATCAGGGGCTCATGGGCGCGGCGTCCTGGCGACGTTTTTCTGGTTCTTCGCTATTTCAAGTGTTTCAAGTGGGTTGACATGACAGGTCGAGTTTGCCTACGATCAGGTAAATGATGGTGGCGATGTTGCGGGTGAAACGATAGCCTCCGGCTTTGGCCTTGGCGGCCTGGAAGAGACTGTTGATGCCTTCGAGGATGCTGTTGTTGGCGCCCGAGGCCCAAACCACTTCGGCCAGGCCCCTTCGCATCCTGGTCGCGGAAGACAACCCGGTCAACCAGGCCCTGGCAGTTCGAGTGCAGGGCAAACGAGGGCATTCGGTCGAGGTGGAGGGCAATGGAAGAGAGGCCCTGCAGCGTTTGGCGCTGGAACCGTTCGACCTTCTGCTGACCGACATGCAGATGCCCGAACTGGACGGCTTCGAGGTCACCGCCGCCATTCGGGAGCAAGAGCGGCGGACCGGCCGGCACCTCCCGATCATCGCCATGACGGCAATGGCCATGAAAGGCGACCGCGAGCGCTGTTTACAGGTGGGAATGGACGCCTATGTATCGAAGCCGATGCAGCAGTCGGAGCTGTTTGAGGCCATCGAGCGCGTTTCTCCGCTGTCTTTGTCGATCGCCTGAATCGGAGCGCGCGAGGGCGATGGTTCCGCCGCGTCGCCTAAGTATTTCGCGCGCTCGATCTAGGTTCGAATCCGCTGCGAAATACAGTAAAGAACCATGAGTTCGGACCGATAACGCATACATGAAGAAGATATCGCTCCAATTGGTATGCTGCACAACGGTATGTTGCACACTGTTAGCAGCTCCGGCGTTTGCAGCCAGTCCTAAAATCTCTCCCGATCTGTACGGCGCGGACCCGCGTCCCACCACCGAAATCATCGTGCAGTTTGCACACCCGGCCACTGCGGCCGACCATGCTAAGGTCACAAGCCGCGGTGGCTCCCTACGGTCCGAGCTGCCGCTTGTCAGGGCCGCGGTTTATTCGATGCCCACGACCTCCCTCGAGGATCTGGCCTCCGACCCTGAAGTGGCCTACATCTCGCCGAATCGCAGCCTCCACGGACTAATGGACAACATGACTGCGGCAGTGAATGCCCCGACAGCCTGGAGCCTGGGCATCACCGGCGCCGGCATCGGGGTTGCCCTGATCGACAGTGGAATCGCGATGGGCCAGGATGTTAACGGCACCAACGTCGCCTACAGCGAGTCTTGGATAAACTATACTATCCAGGATTTTTATGGGCACGGAACAGCGGTAGCGGGGATCATCGTCGGAAGCGGCGCCGCGTCGCACACCAGTAATGGGGCTGAGTCAACGCGCAACCTCCAGGGCATGGCCACGGGGGCGAAGATCATCAGCTTTCGGGTACTCGACCAGAATGGCGAGGGCACCGACGCCAACGTGATTGCCGCGATCGATGCGGCGATCAGCCTTAAGTCTGCTTACAACATCCGCGTCATGAATTTGTCTTTGGGGCGTCCGGTTTATGAGAGCTACACCAAAGATCCCCTTTGCCAGGCGGTAGAGGCGGCATGGAAGGCGGGTATCGTGGTGGTTGCGGCGGGCAACGACGGCCGCGACAATACGCAGGGGACCAACGGCTATGGCACCATCACCGCACCGGGCAACGATCCTTACGTCATCACCGTGGGCGCTATGAGAGATATGGGCACCCCCACCAGAACGGACGATCTCATGGCGAGCTACAGCTCGAAAGGCCCCACCGTAATCGATCACATCGTCAAGCCCGATCTGGTGGCGCCCGGAAACCGAGTAGTCACCGTGTACGCCCCTGGTACTTACCTCGACGTTAATTATTCTGAAAACAATATCCCCGGGAACTATTATTTGAATCCTGGCAGCAGCACCGGAAGCTCGGCGTATTTCATGCTGAGCGGCACCAGTATGGCAACCCCGGTGGTAACCGGTGCCGTTGCCCTTCTGCTTCAACACAGCCCTACGCTAACGCCCGACCAGGTGAAAGCGAAGTTGATGTTGACGTCGTATAAGACGTTCCCGGTGTCGAGCGTTGCCACGGATGCCACCACCGGAATTCAGTACACCAGCTATTACGACATCTTCACGGTCGGCGCCGGCTATCTGGACATCAAAGCGGCACTGGCGGACACAACGAAGTTCTCCGGGACGGCGCTTTCTCCCGTCGCGACATTTAACGCGAGCACCAACACTACAGCTCCGGTTTGCGTAACGGGCTCGGTGTGCTACACGCTTCCGGTATCGGGCACTACTTCGCTCTGGGGCAGCACCTCGCTCTGGGGCAGCACCTCGCTTTGGGGCAGCACCTCGCTTTGGGGTAGCACCTCGCTTTGGGGTAGCACGTCCCTGTGGGGCAGCACTTCGCTCTGGGGATCCAGCACCACCGATGCCACCGAGACAACCCTTCTTACCATCAATGGCGAGAAATAAAGGCGCCCGCGGCCCCGACTCAACGACATGGCGCGCCATGCCGCGAGTCGGGGCCGTGCCTTCTAGCCTAAGCGAGCGGCTGCGGCGTGCGGATTCCGGGCGAAGTGAAACACCGCTTCCGACGCGAAATGAGGCGGGATTTCGACCGACGTGGGGCGCGGTTTCGACGGGATGTGGCGCACTTTTGATTTTTTTGATTTGAGGTAGCTGTCGTAACGGTGCCCCGCTTGCCCCGGAACGGTGCCCCCACTAATTCGTAGCGCCGCCCCAGTTCCATCTGAACGGGTGGACGGCGCTGGCTGATCACAAGGCCGCGGCATGGTCTCTCGAAACGGAGGGAGACCATGTTGCCCCAGGAGAGAACACGCAGGTCAAAAACCAAAGAAGTCCTCAGATTGCACTTTTGAAACCCAGCTCAGAGAACGGCATCCTGGGCAAGGGAATCGTGCGGCGGTTTCTACAACGGGCGGAAGCGGCGGGATTGAGTTGCCGCTGCCGTCGGGTTGGGACGCCGCCACGCTGATCTCTGCCACTGCGGCGTGAGCTTGGAACAACTGCGCCGGGCCATGTGGTGGGTGAATCGATCCAGCAGCGTTGGGATGCAGAGCTTCGCATTTCGCGAAAGCGCGCTACCGGCCAAACGTGATGTGGGTTTTCTGAAATGCACGCGGGCGAAATGCGGCAATGGCGGTAACGTATATTGCCGCTCCCGTTGTCGTGAAGGTCGTAGAGTATGCGCCAGTCAAGCCAGCTACGTAGTAGGCCGATAATAGCTGGTCATTTCCGGAGTCGCTCAGATTCAAGAAGCCGTTGGTTGGTCCGGACGAATACGCGAGAGTTGCGCGGTCGGCGAAAATAATGAGATCGTTCGCATGGGTGGTCTGCACGCTGGCGCTGGTCTGGGTGGCTGACGACGTTCCACTGCTGCAACCGGTTTGATTATTATCGATCGCGGTCCCCGACGTTGCCAGCCATGACCACTCACTGACGTTGAACCACCAATCGTCGATGCTGTTCAGCGTTACCGTCAACGTAGTCGTTCCGGACGGGACGTTAAGTGCGTAATAGACTTCTACAACACGTGTTTGGGTGCAGGAGATTGCCTGGACCCAGCTGCAGCCCGTGCACGAGACGCTGGATATCGTTTGGGAAGAGGTGGCGCCGCCTCCGTACGTCAGAATCAGGGCGCTCCCCGGTTGAGTCGACGCCAATGGAATCGTCACCGTCGAAGAGTTGAGCGTGCACGGAGCCTGGTTTCCGGAGGAATAGTCGCATACAGCCTGTTGGATAGGGCTGTTTCCGAAACGCACGAAGGACGAAGCTGTAGCGAAGGTGGACGGACTGGACTGGTTATTATATTCGGCCAGAATCCACGACGGAGAGCGCACGACATTGGAGATCCTGAACTCGTCCATGTTCCCGTTTTGATAGGGCAGTCCGTATTGCGAGGCCCACGGATAGGCGCCTACGATCAAGTCTCCCGTCACCGTAGAAGACGCACTGCTGGAGGCCGATACGTTGACGGTCCCGTCCAGATAGATCGCCTGATACGTGTTCGCGCTTCCGCTGGACACAAGAGTCACGTAAGTCCAGGCGCCCAGGTAAGGCGTGTACGTCGCTGCGACGCGGCCCGTGCCGGTTTCATTAATTCCGTAGTCCCAGAAAAGTTGCCCGTTACCCCAGGGGACGGCCGCGGCAAACCGGTGAGGATCGGTCGTCGCGCTGTTGCCGACCGTGAACGCAAACGAGTTTTGTTCTTCGGCCGAGGTGACATAGTTCCAGAAGGAGACAGTCACGGCGCTGGTTCCGGTCCAGGAAAACGAAGAGCATTCGACGTCCTGATTCGATCCGTTAAAGTGTACGCCTCCGCCAATCTCTCCGGTGACAGCGGTCGGCGAGTTGGCCGGAGTTGCGTTGCATCCGCCCGAGGACGAATCATTGGTGCTCAGGGTGGTTCCGTTCGGAAAATGGTAAACCACTTTGGTGTTGGAATCGAAGGCTGCGCCTTGGGACCCTCCCTGAAAACTTGTAATGGCCGGGTTACCGACGCAGGCGTAAATCAGCGTATTGGCGGTGACGGAGAGCGTGGGGACCAGGACCCACGCGATGATCTGGCCCGTGCTGGCAGTGTACGATTCAAACTCCCAGCCGGCCAGCGGATTGGAACATCCGGAGTCGCTGGTAAATACCAGGTCGGCCGGGCAGGTGATCGAGTTGACGCTGCAGGTTACCGTGTTCTGCACCTGGCCGCCGTTGGTGGTGGTGGCGAACTCGGCGAAAGTTCCGGAGAGCAAAATCGTAAAGTTCGTTGAGTTGACTGTCCCCGTGAGTGTGTGGTCGATCGTGAACACGCGGTATCCGGAATAACCTAAAGCAGGGACGGAACTGCAGAAAAGCGCCAGGCAGGCTGCAAACTTCATTTAGGCTAAACCTCCAATCGCCGAGTCGAACTCCCGCTTGAAAAGTGAATTGCGTGGAGTGTCGCCAGTACGTTTCATCAGTTACACTCCACCACAATAGAAGCAAAAGTCGCCGTCGCCACACTTTTGAGATTAATGGCAACGATATCGTTGGCCGATACCGAGATTGTCCAGCCGGTCAGCGTCGCGCTGTGAATCGCCGTTCCCGTGGAGATCGCAGGTTGAGCCGACGCCGTAATCGAATTAGCTGAGCTTGGTATGGCCGTGCCCGTCGCAACCTTCCAGATATCGAATATCGCCGTTCCCGCGTTCACGGTGATGTTCCACGCCGCGATGGAGCAGGCGTGTGGCACTGTGAAGTAAGCTGTGTCGGTCACGAGCGCGGGCGATCCGGAGGCCGCGCTGCCGAACGAGGCGCCGAATCCCTGGTTGTAGCCGCTTGCGCCGGTGGTTCCCTGCGGTCCCTGAGCTCCCGTTGCGCCCGTCGCTCCGGTTGGTCCTGTCGCCCCTGTAGACCCTGTAGGCCCGGCTGGCCCGGTGGCCCCGGTGGCCCCGGTCGCGCCGTTGGCGCCGGAGGTCCAGTAATTGGAGCCGTCAGAGGTAACAGTAATGGTGTTGGCCGAGATCAACGGGTAGCTGCTGCTGGCTCCATTGATGTTATGGCCGTTAGGGCTGACGGTAATGCTCGTGGCATTCGCGTCCATTAGGACGACGCACCAGCCGGCTGAAGGCACCGAAGACGGCAGAGTAAAGCCGGCGCTGGCGGTCTGGATTAAGAGATAGCCGCTGTCGGAAGGCTGAACGGTGTAAGCGCTGCTCTTGCTGGACACGCCGACGCCACCGCAGCCGTTGGTCCCCGTGGCGCCCGTGGCTCCCATGGCTCCGGTCGGACCCTGTGCGCCGGCCGCGCCTGTGGCTCCGGCCGGTCCGGCGGGCCCCTGCGGGCCGGTCGTTCCGGTCGGACCGGCGGGACCCTGCGGGCCGGCGCTGCCCGTTGCCCCCGTCGCGCCGGATGGGCCGGCCGGGCCGGTCGCCCCGGCCTGCGACAGCGGAGTCCAATACAACGGCGGAGTCCAATACAACGTGCTGGTATCGGGCTCCTGATTGGCGCCCGCTTGAATGCAGATGTAGCTGGATCCGCTGTAGGCAACCGCATCGTTCACGGCGTAGCTGGTGGCGCCGTTCCAATCGCCTCGCCAGTTTAGTCCTGAAGCGCCGGCCGCGCCCGTGGCTCCGGTCGGTCCGGCGGGCCCCGTCGCGCCGGTCGTTCCGGTCGGACCGGCGGGACCCTGCGGGCCGGCGCTGCCCGTTGCCCCCGTCGCGCCGGATGGGCCGGCCGGGCCGGTCGCCCCGGCCTGCGACAGCGGTCGCCCCGGCCTGCGACAGGAGATTCCAAAAGGACGGACTGGTATCGGGCTCCTGATTGGCGCCGGCTTTAATGCAGATATAGCTGGAACCATTGTACGCAACCCCATCGTACGAGGCGTAAACAGTGCTGGGGTCCCACGTGCCTTGCCAGTTCAGTCCCCTTTGCACCCCTCTCAACGCCAGAGCCATCCAGAAGGTCGGGCTGACGTCTGGCCGATTACCCGAGCCCGCCTGAATGCTTACGTACGTGCTACCTGCGAATTGCACCGTGCCTCCAGGCGCGTAGCCGGCTGTACTGCTCCACGACGGCGGTGCCGTAACGTCCCCCGAAACGTCGTTCCCCGAGGCTATTACACCGGCCTCTACTGTCAGGTTGCTCGACGGAGTTGCGACGTCAAGAGGCGCGGTCGCATTGATCGCATAGATGATTTGTCCCGCCGCCAGCCCTGCGAAGCTTATGTCGAGCTTTCGCCCACCCAGTTTCACTACGGGTGTAACTACCGCACTGGCTGGCGGGTTCGATGGCCCCGGATGCCCAGACGCGACGCCGGGGGACACGGCCCCCAGTCCTGTCGCATAGATAGTGATCGAATCGCCGGCACCGATCGGATTCGCTGAGCTGATGATCGCGCCGGACTTCAAGGCGACGTATACAGATGGTGCCTGTGCAACCAGAATTAACTTGAAGGCCGCGCTGGTTCCGTTCCCGTTCTGTACAACCAGATCTACGGTATCGAGATCCGGAAGTTCGAAAGGTACCTGTACATTGATCTGACCAGGAGAGACGTATTGTATGGGTGCACGAATCCCGCCGAACAATACCTGTGTCCCGCTCAAAGAGGTTGGGAGCGGCAAACTCGCGGCCGTGGTTGTGCTGGCAAGGTCACTGCCCAGTACTCTTATTAACGACCCTCGAACGGCAATGGGAAAACCCGCGGCGGGGCTGCCGGAAGCTGCGTCCAGAACCGCAAAAACTGACGGCGCCTGAGTCTGAGCCGGCAAACGCACGGAACAGCAGGGCAGCAGTGCCAGCACCAGCAGACATCTCCATTTTGCCGGCGCTACGACGAGGCCGAATGGGCGCTCCGCTGTGAACGAGATTTCGTCCCAGTTGATCTCGGCGATTTGAACTAGAGTCTCATCCTGTGTTCTCTCCTCCGTACCCGTCAGTTTTTTTTCGCCATCGGCCTTGAAAGTGAACGTGTTCACGCGTTGCGTACCATCCGGTGTGCTGAATTAGGCCTTCCACTTCCCGCTGACATCTGCAGCCACTGCTACGACGGACAGCCGAATCGCAAGAGTCTCTGAAATGCATTTATTTCTAGTTCTCGTTAATTTAAGTTTATCAGGGCCGATTCGGCACCGCTTCCGATGTCCGATCCGGCCCGCCTGCTTGGCCCTATCGACGGAAACATGTCGCGGCGTTAGGGTGGAACTAAGGACAATACTGTTCACTTAACAACATTTTCGTGATATTCCGTTCTAGGGCGAATGCCTCCAACAAGGAGGTATCCCATGCGCGTTGCCATTGTGGAGTCAACCACCCTTGCGACGGTTGGCTACGACGAAAACCTAAAACCTCTGCGACAGGAGTTCTGTACTCGGGC
>JBEKZL010000238.1:0-11297 GCA_049509915.1 Bryobacteraceae bacterium
TCGAAGCGCTTGGTGGAGAACATGTGCCCGCAGAATTCGGTATTGAGATACAGGGGATGATTGGGCGGCTTCAGCGGGAAGCCGAAGTCGTTCATGGTGAAGACGTCTTCGAGCAGCTCCGAGTTATAGAGGTAGCGAATACCGCCGGTCTGCCTGGTGTCGTCTAGCGAGTGCGCCGACCGGTTGGTGCGCACATAGAAATCGTGATTGTCCTGCGACTCGTTGATGCGCACGCCCCATAGGATAATGGACGGGTGATTCCAGTCGCGCCGGATCATTTCGCCCACGTTGCGGACGGCAAGGTCCTGCCAGCTCAAGTCGCCGATGTGCTGCCAGCCGGGAATCTCTTCGAGCACCAGCAGTCCGATCTGGTCGCAACGATCAAGAAACGCCGGCGATTGCGGATAGTGGGACGTCCGCACGATGTTGCACTTCAGTTCGCGCCTGAGGATGTCGGCGTCGCGGCGCTGGACGCGCGCGGGCATGGCGCCGCCCACGAACGGAAACGTCTGATGACGGTCCAGGCCACGCAGTTTCACGTGCTTTCCGTTCAGCATGAATCCGGCCGGCGTGAACCTGGCATCGCGGAAACCGATGGTGGTCGTGTACTCGTCGTTCGAGCCATCGGCGTTCGCGAGCTTCGCCCGCACCTGGTAGAGCTTGGGATGGTCCAGATCCCACAGTTCGACGGGTCCGGCGCGGTCGATCGCGACTTGATGATATTCGCCGGAAGTCTCTACTGGCGCTTCGTGTGTGGCCAAAACATGGTCGCCGTCCCGCAGCTCGACGGTGAGTTTCGCCCCAGCCGCCACCGGTCCGTCCAGCCAGCAGCGGACCTCCAGGCCACGCTCCGGCTCCGCCACCCGAACCGGCCGCGCAAACACATTGGCGATAAATGTCTTGGGCACCACGCGCAGGCGAACGTCGCGATAGATGCCGCCAAACGTGAGGTAGTCGATTCGGCCCCCGAACGGCGGTATGTCGGCGCGCTCGGTGGAGTCGAGCTTCACCGCGAGAACGTTGTCAGCGTCGAAGTGAAGTTGATCGGTAAGCTCGACCGCAAAAGGCGTATAGCCGCCCCTATACTCCGGGAAGGCGTGTCCATTGATCGCCACCGTGGAAGCCGTCATGGCGCCATCGAAATCCGCGAACACGCGCTTGCCGCGCCATGCCGCCGGCGCGCGGAAGTGCCTGCGGTAGACGGATAGAATCTCGTAGGCGCGATCGTCGAAGCTGTGCCAGGGCAGGCGGACGTTCGAGTGCGGTAAAGTGACGCGCTCGAATTTCGAATCGTCGAAACCCGGTTGGAGGGCGGCGTCTTCCCCGTGGCTGTGAAACCGCCAGTTGCGATTCAATTCATAGCTCCGGCTTGCGGCCGGACTGACCGCGCCGCGGCCGGTCGGGGAGCCGGTCTGGGCTCCCGCCTGAGAAACCGCCGCCGCCGCTCCAACCAGGAACGAGCGTCGATCGAAACTAGAGGTACTCATAAGACGCAACAACATATCACACGGCAGGTTCAAGCGCATTCAGCCTGGGGGGTGGAGGTTGCCCAGAGGCGTCGAGACAAGAGTAGACCAGACTCGACTCGACGCTCGTGCCTTTTGTGGCGGCGGCGGCCGGGGGACAGTCTGGTGCGGTAGGCTATCCGGATGGACAGCCAAACCGCGGAACCGCGCGGTCTTCACCGGGAACTCGGGCTCACCGACCTGGTGCTGGCCCAGGTGCTGAACGTGGTCGGTTCGTCGTGGGTAGGAATTGCCGCCAGGCTCGGCCGCGCCCACACGGTCTTCTGGCTGGCGGCGATGGCGCTGTTCTATCTGCCGCTGGCCGCCGTAGTCGTGTCGCTCAACCGGCTCATGCCTCTCGAAGGCGGCCTCTACCAATGGGCCAAAGCCGGATTCGGTGAAATGACCGGTTTCCTGACGGCCTGGAATCTGTGGTTTTACGCCGTGGTATCCGCCGCGTCTATTCTGTTCGTCATCCCCACCGACATCTCGTTCATGATTGGCCCCGGCGCGGCCTGGCTGCCGGGAAACAGGCTGGCAGCCCCGGCTCTGATCGGCGTCGCCATGGCCGCTATTACCTTGGTTGCCATCCACGGCCTCGACATCGCCAAATGGCTGCACAACTCCGGCAGCGTGATGATCCTGACGGCCTACGTCATCCTGATTAGCCTGCCGGTTTGGGCGCTGATGCGCGGCACCATTCAGCATTACGATCCCCTGCCCTGGGCATGGCCCAGATTGAACTCGTACAGCCTGGCGGTGTTCGGCCAGATGTCGGTGGGCGGGTTGAGCGGTTTCGAATACGTGGCCATTCTGGCCGGCGAATGCCGCCGCCCGGAAAAGACCATCGGCCGCAGTGTGGTGATTGCCACGCCCATCATCGCGCTGATGTTCATCCTCGGCACCAGTTCCGTACTGGCGTTCCTCTCCGCTCAGAACATCAACGTGATCGGCCCGATTCCGCAGACCATGCGTGCCGCCATGGGCCCCGGCATGGCGCCATTCGCCATTCTTCTGCTGCTCGGCCGCGCCGTCGCCGCCGCCAGCCTGCTGTTCACCGGCTTGACGCGCCTGCCCATGACGGCCGGCTGGGACCGCCTGGTGCCCGCCTGGTTCTCGCGGCTCGACCCGCGCCGCGGCACGCCCGTCCGTTCCATCCTGTTCACCGCCGCGCTGATGATGGCGCTCATCTTGCTGAGCATGCTGGGCGTGCGCGAGCAGGAAGCCAGCCAGTTGCTGACCGTGGCCTCGACCGCCCACTACGCCATTGCCTACGCCGCGCTGTTCGCCATCCCGCTACTCGGTGCCCGTGCACTGGTGACGCGCCTTCCGGCCTGGCTCAAATTCCCCGCCGCGGCCGGCCTGGCTACCAGCCTGGTGAGCCTGGCCATCACCATCCGTCCGATCGTCGACGTGGTCAGCCGCACGGCCTACGCCGCCAAAATCTGTACGGTAGTGGTGATCGTCAACGGCCTCGGCGTCCTGATCTACCGCGCGAGACCGGGCAGCCGGTAAGGGCCCTTTTGCAACAGGATGGACTTCCGAGCCCGAGTGGCTTACAATATACTTGGTCTGAGGTGGCCATGAGGGCACGCCTGGTTTTCGGCATGATTGCGATCGCCGGGATCGAAGCCTGGCTTCCGGCTGCCCCACTTCAAGCCCAAATCACTCCGCTCCAAGCTGGCCCGGCTCCGAGCCAGGCACCCGCCGAAATGCGGATCACGGACAGCCGGTTGGACGCGAAGGTTTCTTACGGCGTCACCCAGAAGCGCGTACAGTACGTGGTATCCGATCTGGGACAGCAGGTCGGCCTCAGATACAACTGGAGGAAGTCGTACCGGCACACCCGTCCGCTTTGCCTTCGGTCCCTGCACAACGTGGTGATCGAGGACGAGCCGTTTCGGCAGGCCATCGCCGAAGTCCTTTCGCCGCTGGGACTGCGCTACCGGATCGAAAACGACGAAATCGTTTTGTATCGCCAACGGCGGCCAAAATAGGCGGCGGGTTGAATTCTATTCCACTTCCCTTGGCGCCTTATATCCCGATTTGGTCAGCACCGCATATTTCACCGGCTTTCCCTTGTCGTCCTTGAACGCCATGGGATTGCCGTTTTCGTCGATCAGTTCGACCTTGATCTTGCGATAGCTGCCGTCGTGCACTTTATTGCTCGAGGTGTACGAGAGCACGTACTGGTTTCTCAGCGATTGCTCCACCTGCTGGAATATTTCCGGATTCTCCCCCTGGAACCGGGGGAAAAATGCCATCCCGCCCGATTCCTTGGCGAAGGTGCGCATCTCGTTGTCCGCCTGCAGGTATTCCATGTCCTGGCCGCCGCCCATGCGCCCGCGCGCGTCGGCCATGATGCGGAGCGTCTGCATCAGCCCGATGGCATAGATCGGCACGCCGGCTTCCTGCACGATCTTGCGCGTCTTGTCGAAAGTGAGTTTGCTGAACGTATCGACCCCGGAGGAGATTAGCAGAATCGCCTTCCGCCCTTCGATTCCGGACATGCGGTCGCAGGTATCGGTAAGGGCGTCGAACAGGTTGGCTTCCTGCCAGGCCGGAATGGTCAGCCGCTGGAGAGCTTCGTGGGTCTGGTTGCGGTCAGTGGAAAAATCGGAGAGGATCTCCGGCTTCATGTCATAAGCGATTACCGCCACGAAATCCTGCGGCTTCAGGGTGCTGGCAAAACCCCAAGCCAGATTGAGCGTCTGAAACCAGGTCGGGCCGTACAGCCGCTGAAACTTGTTGCTGAACTCGATCAGCATGGCGACGGTCAGCGGCGCTTCCCCCATGTTGACCTGGCGAAGCTGCTGCGGGACGTTATCCTCCAGCACGCGAAATCTGGAGGGCGGAATCCCCGGCAGGAAATGGCCCTTGGTGTCCACCACGGAAACGTCCAGCGTCACCACGTCCACATCGGTCTTGAAGTTCGCCAGACCGGTGGTGTTGGGACTCTTCTTATATTGGGATGGAATCTTGGGAAGGTCGGTATCGGTGCTGGTGCCCGTGCTGGTGTCGCTCGCGCCCGAAGCAGAACTGTCTGCCGGAGGCTGCTTCGGTTTCGAAACGGTCGGCCCGGGATCCTTCAGCGGGCCCTGCTCCTGGGCAAGGGTCAGGCTGGCGAGCAACCCGGCCAGTATCGCCGCGCACATTAGAAAAGCTTTGGATGGTCGCATAGGCGCACTTCTGAAGTCACTATATCAAACAGAGCTACAACAGACGGAGACGCATGGCGTACCGGGCAGGTTGCGTTGGGCGCAGCAAGCCATCCCCAGGCGCCTAAGGCGTAATTACCGACTCGTCGTGACGAGACCCCCAGCGCGGTGGTGCGTCCGTAATAGTGTAAGCCCGCAACTGAAGCGGGCGCGGATTCTAGGAGGCTACATGAAAATCGACACAATTTTGAGACGCCCGATGGCTTGGGCACTCGCGGCGGCTCTCGGGCTCGGCGGTCTGGCGTTGGCGGCAGCCGACCACCTGGGTGCGCTTAACCCGCCCGCTACATTTAAGTATGCCAGCGCGGACGAGCCCGCGGCTCACGCCGGTTTTGCGCCCGTGGTAAAACGCGTGCTTCCCGCCGTGGTAAACATTTCCTCGACTAAGGTAATCAAGACTTCGGGCCAGATGAATCCCCAAATGGATCCTATGTTCCGCCAGTTTTTCGGCGACGACAGCCCGTTCGGCGGCGGCCGCCAATCGGCGCCCAGGTCTCAGCGCGAGCAGGGTCTGGGCTCCGGCGTAATTGTCAGCCCGGAAGGCTATATCCTGACCAATAACCACGTCGTCGACGGCGCTACCGACGTGCGCGTCACCCTCTCCGACAAGCGCGAATTCAAAGCCCGCGTAGTGGGCACCGATGCCAAGACCGACATAGCAGTACTCAAGATCGACGCTGACAGTCTGCCCTCGTTAGTCATCGGCAATTCCAATAAACTCGAAGTCGGCGATTACGTCCTGGCCATCGGCAATCCGTTCGGCTTGGGCGGGACCGTGACCATGGGGATCGTCAGCGCCACCGGGCGCTCCAATCTGGGTATCGAACAGTACGAAGATTTCATCCAAACCGATGCGCCCATCAATCCGGGCAATTCCGGCGGCGCTCTGGTCAACGACCGCGGCGAGTTGGTGGGCATCAACACCGCCATCCTGGCCAACGGCTCGGAAGGTAATCAGGGCATTGGTTTCGCCGTGCCGCTTTCGGTCGCCCGTAACGTGATGGATCAGATCCTGCACAACGGCAAAGTGGTCCGCGCTTATCTGGGTGTGATGTCGGAACCTGTGACTCCGGCCCTCGCCAAGGCGTTCCATGCGGATAGAGTGGGCGGCGCGCTGGTGAGTTCGGTTTCGCCCGACAGCCCGGCGGCGCACGCCGGCATCGAGAAGGGCGATATTATTCTGGCCGTCGACGGGCAGCCGGTTGTCGACAGCGCTCAGCTCGCCATGCATATTTCGCTGATGCAGCCCGGCACAGACGTCACCGTCAAAGTGCTGCGCGATGGTTCTGAACGCACCGTGAACGCGAAACTGGCCGAACTCCCAACGGAAACCGCCAAGCTCGACCGCCCCGATCATGAAACCGATCGCGCCCTGGACGGCGTTTCGGTGGAGAACGTCACCGCCCGCACCGCTCGCCAGCTTGGCTTGCCGGAAACGGCCTCGGGCGTAGTGGTCACTCAAATCGATCCGTCCAGCGAGGCCGCCGATTCCGGCCTGCGCCGCGGCGACCTGATCCAGGAAGTGAACCGCAAGCCCGTGCGCAACGTGGAGGATTTTCAGAATGCGTTGCGCAATTCCAAAGACCAGACCCTCCTGCTGGTCAACCGCGACGGTAATTCCCTCTACCTGGCCGTGTAGGTACATTGTGATGGGGCAGGCGGTTCCGGTTCCGCCTGCCCTTTTTTCTCTTCATGGTCGAAGATGGCCAACCGAGTCTTTGAAAAAACAAATCCCCCCTCTGAAAAAACAAACCCCATTCGTCAGTCACAGAACTTGGAAATATTTTTAAGTAATTGATAAAATTGCACTTAACTAAAATCCGCAACACCGGCACGGGCAACTTTCCAGTACCCGAATGTTACAACTGCGGACAGGGGAGAGAAGTTCGGAGCTTCTCTCCCGCTGTCGCGCGCGGCGCCGGTCCTTGGGGCGGGACCTGGCGCCCGCGGCAGCGCGGCGCCTCGCCAAATTCTCCCAAACCCACCGGAGCCCTTGCCTGCCGCATAATATTACCCGTGGCCGAAAATACCTACGACTCCATCCCATACCCAACTTTCCCTCGCCTGACCACCCATCCCGACCGCATGGCGGCCGTCGCCCTGCTGTTCGGCATGAAGCCCGCCCCGGTCGACCGCTGCCGCGTGCTCGAAATCGGCTGCGGCGACGCCGGTAATCTCCTGCCGATGGCCTACGGCTTGCCGCGGAGCCGATTCGTCGGCATCGACCTCGCCGAAGAGCCCATTGCCCGCGCGCAGACCGATATACGCACCCTGGGCCTCGCGAATCTCGAAGTCGCCGCCCGCGACCTGCGCGATCTCGGCCCCGAAATCGGCGAATTCGATTTCATCATTGCCCACGGCGTCTACTCCTGGGTGCCGGAGGACGTGCGCGACCGCCTGCTGGCGCTGTGCCGCCAACGCCTGGCGCCCGCCGGCGTCGCTTTGGTCAGCTACAACCTCTATCCCGGCCGCCACATCCGCCAGATGCTGCGCGAGATGATGTTCCACCACACCCACGGCGACGCGCCGCGCGAACGCGTCGATCGCGCCCGCTGGTTCCTCGATTGGCTCGCCAAGTCCTGCCTGGCCCCGCCCACTTTCCGCAAGCTCATCGAGGAAGACGCGGCAACCCTGCTCGCCTATACCGATGGCGGCCTGGCTCACGACGACCTTTCCGAGGTCAACCACCCGCTCTACTTTCGCGATTTCGTGGCGCACGCCGCCGCCCACGGCCTTCAATACCTTGGCGATACCTCTATCGACCGCATGTTCGACCCGCGCGGGCTGCTCGCCTGGCTCCCCGACGACCGCCTCGAACGCGAACAGTATACCGATTTCCTCTACCTGCGCTCCTTCCGCCATACCCTTCTCTGCCGCGAAGAAGTGCCGCTGGTGCCTTCGCCCCGCCCCGAAACCATGGAGCGGCTCTGTTTCTCGGCGCCTTACAAGATGGTGGATGGCAATCTGGAAGGCGCCGGCGGCATCCGCATCGGCGTCAACCAGCCTTCGGTGGAAGCCGTCGCGCGGGCCATGGGGGCCTGCTATCCGCTGCCCGTCACGTTTCAGGAGCTGCTTCCTTACGCGGGCAGCGCCGGCGAGTTGCGCGAAATGCTCTTGGCCCTGATTTCGGTGGGCTTCGCGGAGTGCCACGCCTACGGCTTCCCCTGCCAGGATTCCGTCAGCCGGCGGCCGCGCGCTACCGCTCTTGCCCGCTACCAGGCCCAACGCTCGCCGCAGCTAACCAACGTGATTCACAACCTCATCCATATGGATGAATTCGGCCGCCGCCTGGTGCTGTTGCTCGATGGCACACGAGATCGCGCCGCCTTGGCCCGAGACCTTGCCGCCGGTCCCGATCCGCCCAATCCGGAAGAAATAGCCGCCCTGCTGCCCGAGCGCCTCCGGCAGTTCGCCACCCTCGGACTGCTTGAAGGGTAGGCCGGACCCCCGGGTTCGCAGCCGACCCCCCGGTCGGCTTTTTGCCTGAGATTTTCTGGTGCCCCGGAAAACGGCGGTACCGCTGCCCACGCTGACCAAATCGGTCAAGGGCATCACAGCGAAGCGTGCCAACGCGATGTTGGGATTGACCGGTGCTCCTTTCTGGCAACAAGAGAGCTACGACCGTCTTGTGCGCAATCGCCACGAGTTTGCAAGATATGGACGTACATCGAACAAAACCCCGTCCGAGCGGGGCTGGTGCCTGAGGCCGGCGAGTATCGGTGGTCGAGCGCATGGGCGACCGGGGGGTCGCCCGCGGTCCAGGGGGACCGCCCTACGGGGCGCCCGCGTTTGACAAGCCTCCGCGACCGTCCTTATGATATAGATTCACATTAAGGAGCCGTTTCGGCGTTTTCGCCTTACAAGCATTTACACGCCCAAATGGCCGTATTCACGTCTGTCAAGACTGGAACAGAATCGTTATGATTAAAGTCGAAGGCCTCACCAAGCGGTACGCCCGCACGGTTGCGGTCGACAACATTTCCTTCGAAATCGAGAAAGGTCAGATCGTGGGCTTTCTGGGGCCGAATGGCGCCGGTAAGACGACCACCATGCGCGTCCTGACCTGCTTCCTTCCGCCCAGCGCCGGAACAGCTTCGGTGGCGGGCTACGATGTGCTGGAAAATCCGATGGAAGTGAAAAAGCGCATCGGCTACCTGCCTGAAACCCCGCCGCTCTACCCTGAAATGGATGTGGCCGGCTACCTGGATTTCGCCGGCCGCCTGAAGGGCATCTCCTCGGCCGACATTTCCAAACGCGCCGATGAAGTAATGGAAAAATGCGCCCTCGGCGACGTGCGCTACAAGCTCATCTCCAAGCTCTCCAAAGGCTATCGCCAGCGCGTCGGCTTGGCCCAAGCCATCATCCACAATCCGGACGTCCTGATCCTCGACGAGCCTACCAGCGGCCTCGACCCCAAACAGATCATCGAGATCCGCGAACTGCTCAAGCACCTCGCCGGGGAGCACACCATCATCCTCAGCACCCACATCCTGTCGGAAGTGGAACACTCCTGCGAACGCGTCATCATCATCAGCCAAGGCAAGCTGGTGGCCACCGATTCCGTTTCCAATCTCACCAACCGCCTGCGCGGCTCCGAATCGGTCGCGGTCGAAATCGAAGCCCTCGACGGGCATCCCGGTTCCGCCGAGGTGCGGCAGCGCCTGGAGCAGGTCGCCGGCGTCAGCCGCGTGGTCGGCAAAGATCCCAAGGACGGCCGCATGAGCTTTGAAGTCGAGAGCCTGCAGGGCCGCCACATCCGCTCCGACCTGGCCCGCAGCGTGGTCAACGCGGGCTGGAATCTGAGCGAACTCCGGCCCGTCGGCCTCAGTCTGGAAGACATCTTCCTTCAGCTCACCGCGGCCGAGGTCAAAGCCGGCAAGAAACCCGAAGCCAAGGCCGACAAGCCCATGGACCAGAAAAAAGACGAGCAACCGGAGGCACCCAAGCAGTGAAGAACGTACTCCTCATCTGTACCAAGGAAGTCAAGAGCTACTTCGTTTCGCCCATCGCCTATCTCCTGATGGCGTTCTTCGGGCTCATCTTCGGAGTCGGCTTTTACACCGCCACCCGCCAGCTCATGCAATACAGCTTTCAAATGCAAATGCAGGGCGGCGGGCCATCCATGAATGTCAACGAGCAGATCATCCGTCCGCTGCTCGGCTTCGCTTCCACCATCGCCCTGTTCCTGGTGCCCATGATCACCATGCGCCTCTTCGCCGAAGAGAAAAAAACCGGCACCATCGAGCTGCTGCTCACTTCCCCGGTCCGGGATCTGGATATCGTGATTGGCAAGTGGGCCGGCGCCATGGCGCTTTACCTCTGCGTGCTGGGCATGTCGGTGCTCGACGTAGCCATGCTCTTCGCCTGGGGCAAACCGGATTGGAAGCCCGTGCTGGTAGCCTACCTTGGGCTGATCCTACAAGGCGGCGTTCTGCTCGCGGTCGGCGCTTTCATCTCCACCATGACCAAGAACCAGATCATCGCCGGCGGCGTCACCTTCTTCGTCTGCCTGCTGCTGTGGCTGCTGAGCTGGTTCACGGAATTCAATTCCAGCGCCGTCTCCCAGGTGGTCAACTACCTTTCCATCGTGACCCACTTCGATAATTTTGCCAAGGGCGTGCTCGATTCCAAGGACGTTGTCTTCTACCTCTCGTTCATCTTCTTCGGCTTGTTCCTGACCTCCCGGTCCATGGAATCGCTGCGATGGAGGTCATAACTCGAAATGAATACGGAATGGATTAAGACCCGTCAGACCAGGTACTCGGCCTACGTAACGGTTTACGTGGTGGTGGTGCTCGCCGTGCTCGGGGCGATCAATTTCCTGGCCAATCGCTACGACAAGAGTTACGATTCGACCGCCAACAAGCAATTTACTCTCTCCGACCAGACCCTCAAAGTGGCCGATGGCCTCAAGCGCGACATACACTTCACTTACTTCGGCGATTCGGGCACCTTCGGCCAGCCCGGCGGTCCCAAGGATCTGCTCGACCGCTATGCCGCGCTCTCGCCCAAAATCCACATCGAATATATCGACCCGGTCCGCAAACCGCAGCAGGCCAAGGCCGCCGGCTATCGCTCCGACGCCGTGGTGATGGTGGACAACGGGCCGCGCCGGGAAGCCGCCAAAAGCCTGACCGAGGAAGAAGTCACCGGTGCGATGATCCGGTCGCTCAAGTCCGGCGAACGGAACGTCTGTTTCGTGAATGCCGCTGGCGAACGCTCTATCGATAACGAGGCCGGCGACGGGTACTCCCTGCTCAAGCAACTCCTCCAGCGCGACAATTATAAGCCGCGCAGCGAAACTCTCAGGCCGGCCGCCGCGGCCAACGCCAAGCCCATGGCCATCGGCCAGGCGGCGCCCGCCGGCAACGTCGAAGTCCCCAAGGATTGCACCGTGCTGGTGGTCGGCGGCCCGCAGCTCGCCTATCCGAAACCCATTGTCGACGCCATCAAAACCTACGTCGAAGGCGGCGGCCGCGCGCTCATCATGGTGGACAACACCCTGCGCCTCGGCCGCAGCGAACCGGCCGCTGAGAATCCCGACCTGCTGGCCCTGCTGGCTGGCTGGGGCGTG
>JBEKZL010000239.1:0-13668 GCA_049509915.1 Bryobacteraceae bacterium
AAACAGCAGATCCGCCAGCTTTCCGGTATGCGCGGCCTGATGGCCAAGCCCTCCGGCGAAATTATCGAGACCCCCATCACGGCCAATTTCCGCGAAGGCCTGGACGTGCTGCAGTACTTCATCTCCACCCACGGCGCCCGCAAGGGTCTGGCCGACACGGCGCTGAAGACGGCCGATTCCGGCTACCTGACGCGCCGCCTGGTCGACGTGGCCCAGGACGTGATCGTAACCGAGAACGACTGCGGCACGGCCGAAGGCATCTACGTGGAGCCGATCATCGAATCCGGCGAAATCATCGAACCGCTGCGCGACCGCATCGTGGGCCGCGTGGCGCTCGAGGACCAGAAGGATTACGAAGGCAACGTCATCGTGGGCGTGAACCAGGAAATCACCGAAGACCTGGCCGCGGCCATTCAGGCGGCCGGCATCGAGCGGGTAAAGATCCGCTCCGTGCTGACCTGCGAATCCAAGCGCGGCGTGTGCGTGGCCTGCTACGGACGCAACTTGGCCACCGGACGGCTGGTGGAGCGCGGCGAGGCGGTGGGCGTTATCGCGGCGCAATCCATCGGCGAGCCCGGCACCCAGCTCACCATGCGTACCTTCCACATCGGCGGTACCGCTACCCGCATCAGCGAGCAATCCACCCAGGATGCCAAAAGCGACGGTTTCGCCCGCTACATCGGCATCCAGACCGTTCGCAGCAAGACCGGCGAGATTATCGCCATGAACCGCAACGGCATCATGGCGGTGGTGGACGATAAAGGCCGCGAGAAAGAGCGCTACCCGGTGGTTTACGGCGCGCGCATTCTGGCCGAGGACGGCGCTCCCGTCAAGAGCAACCAGAACCTGCTCGAGTGGGATCCCTACACCTTCTCCATCCTGACGGAGGTTAGCGGCGCGGTTCATTTCAAGGACCTCGTGGATGGCTTGACCCTACAGGAACAGGTGGACGAAGTCACCGGCATGTCGCAGTTGGTGGTGACCGATTCGCCCGATGAGAAACGCCAGCCGACCCTGATCGTGAGGCCCGAGGGCGCCGCCGGCTCGCGTTCGGAAGCCAAGAAGTACCTCATGCCGACCCACGCCCACCTGATGGTGCACGACGCCGAGGAAGTTCACGCCGGCGATGTGCTGGCCAAGATTCCGCGTGAGACCACCAAGACCAAGGACATCACCGGCGGCTTGCCGCGCGTGGTGGAACTGTTCGAAGCGCGCAAGCCGCGCGAGACCGCCATCATCGCCGAAATCAACGGTGTGGTGAGGTACGGCGAAGTCAGCAAGGGGCAGCGCAAGATTTATGTGGTGGGCGACGACGGCGGGCAGCGCGAGTACTCGCTGCCGCGCGGCGTCCATATCAACGTCCAGGAGAGCGAGCGGGTGAAAGCCGGCGAGCCCCTCATGGACGGCCCGCGCAACCCCCACGACATTCTGGATGTGCTCGGTGAAAAGGAACTGCAGAAGTACCTGGTCAACGAGATTCAGGAAGTCTACCGCCTGCAGGGCGTCAATATCAACGACAAGCACCTGGAAGTGATTTCACGCCAGATGATGCGCTGGGTGAAGGTCGAGGATATCGGCGACAGCGAGTTCCTGCCGGAGGAAGTGGTCGACAAGTTCAAGTTCCGCGCCGAAAATGCGCGCGTGGTGGAAGCGGGCGGGCGTCCGGCGCAGGGCAAGGCCGTGCTGCTCGGCATCACCAAGGCTTCGCTTTCGACCGATTCGTTCATCTCCGCGGCCTCCTTCCAGGAGACCACCCGCGTGCTCACCGAAGCCGCCATCAACGGCCGGGTGGATTACCTGCGCGGCCTGAAGGAGAACGTCATCATGGGCCGCCTGGTTCCGGCCGGCACCGGCATGGAGTATTACCGCCAGGTGAAAATCGCCGGCGAGGACGTGGTGGAGGAGCCGGTGCAGGAGCCGGCCGCTCTCGACATCCCCGGCTACGACGAAGAGGCTACGACGAAGAGACCCGCCTGCAGTATGCCGGCGGCCTGCCCGAAGATACCGGCGAGGAAACCCTGGCCGAATAAGCCAAAGCTCCGATCGCAGATCGAACGGCGCCCCGCAGAAATGCGCGGGCGCCGTTTTTGTGTGTGGCAGGTTGGCTGGTATAACCGAGATCAGTTACCTGCGTACGCCGCGCAGTTGCGATTTGGCGTCTCTCAGTTTGTCGCGCGCCTGTGCGGAACCGGGATCGATGCGTAGCGCCGCTTCAAACTGGGAGATGGCGTCCGGCGCCCGGCCAGGCATTTGCAACAGGGCATTTCCCAGGTTGGTATGTGCCTCCGCAAGATTGGTATCGATGCGCAGCGCCGCCTCAAACTGGGAGATGGCGTCCGAGAGCCGGCCGGGCAGCTGCGCCAGAGCGATTCCCAGATTATTGTGCGCCCGGGCAAAATCGGGATCGATCCGCAGCGCCGCTTCGAACTGGGCGATGGCGTCGGCGAGGCGGCCGGGCACTTGCAGCGGGGTCGATCCGCAGCGCCGCTTCAAACTGGGCGATGGCGTCGGCGAGCCGCCCGGGCACTTGCAACAGGGCCTTTCCCAGGTTGCTGTGGGCCTCGGCAAAATCGGGATTAATCCGCAGCGCCGCTTCAAACTGGGCAATAGAGTCCTGGGCACGTCCAGGTAGTTGCAACAGGACGGTTCCCAGATTGTTGTACGCCTCCGCAAGGCCAGGATCGATCCGTATCGCTGTTCCAAAGTGGTCAGTGGCCTCGGCGAGGCGGCCGGGCACCTGCAGCAAAGCTTTTCCCAGGTTGTCATGCGCCTCGGCAAGATCGGGATTGATCCGCAGCGCCGTTTCAAACTGCGCGATGGCATCCGCGATCTGCCCGGGCTCTTCCGCCAGAACGGTCCCCAGATTGTAGTGTGCCTTGGCGCTGGCCGGACAGACCTTCACCGCGCTCGTCCAAAGACTCCGCTCATCAAGCCAGTCGACGTTTCGAGCGTAGGTTCGCGCGGCAAATGCCAGGCACAAGAAACCGAATGCGACCCACGCGGTGCCCATGACAACGGGCCGCCGGCGCGGCGCCTGCCGGCCAAGCGGGTAGATTACCGCAATCACGCAGCCGGCGAGGCCGATTGACGGCAAGCAGACGAAGCGCTCGGCCATGATGCTCCCGATGAGAATCGCCAGATTCGACGCCGGCAGCAGAGCCACGAAAAAGAAGGCGAGGAAAAAGAATAGCGGCTTCCGCGCGCGGTAGCAGCGGACCGCGAGCAGCGCGCCGGCCAGGCAAATTGCCAGCGCAATCAGGGTCTTCGCGTCCTCCCATTCCGCCGGATGCCAGCTAAAAGACGGCACGGCATTATAGGAATAATCCGCCGACAGACCGGCCGGCCAAACAAACAGCCACAGATACTTGCCGATCACCTTGATAGCCGTGAGCCGCGCCGTCCAAAAATCCGCCATCAAGAGGGGATTGTCGCTGTTCGAGGCGGCAAGACGCGTGTGCGATGTGCCGCGCAAATAGAAAAACACGGCAATCGGCAGTGCCAGCGCGGTGTAGGTTGCGGCGCGCTCCCGCCATGCCGCGCACCGCCGCCAGGTCAGGTCGAATAGGAGCACGATGCCGGGGAGGATGACAGCGCTCTCTTTGGAGAGGAGCCCGATGGCCTGGGCGGCAGCCATGGCCGCCAGCCAAAACAGCTTGTCGCGTCCGCCGGCGGAAACGCTTCTGGTGTAACACAGCAAGCCCGCCAACACCCCGAAGGCTGCCAGCAGGTCGGCGCGGCCCACAATATTTGTTACGGATTCGGTGAGCAGGGGATGCACCCCCCAGAGGGCCGCCAGGGCAAAGGCCGGCACGGCCCCCCCAAACACCACTAGCCCCAGCAGGTACACGAGCGAAACGTTCACCGCCTGAACCGTCAGATTCACCCAATGATAGCCTGCCGGACGAATTCCATTACCCAAGACGGCGTAATTCAGCAGGTAGGAGAAGGTGGTGAGCGGGCGATACAGGCCCGACGTGGCGCCACTGTACCCTTCGGTGAAAATGCGCCGCACGTTCGCCGGCGTCACCGCCCGGATTCGGGCATCCCGCAAAATCGCCCTGGAATTGTCGAACACCAGGCCTGCCTGGAAGGAGTTGGAATACGTTGCCAGCACCAGGCCCCAGAGCGCGAGCATGCGCCAGGCGTGCCGCCGCCAGGTGCGCCGTGCCGGCCCGAAAGAGGAGTCTTCCGGTGGGACCGGCCGCGAGGATTGGCGCAATCGCCGCCGCTTACGGGTCGCTTTCATTCATGGACCAGGATAGCGTGGCGCCAGCAGGGAGGAGCCCGGGGCGGCTCTTTGGGCTACGCCGCGCCTGCGGGTATAATCGACCCAGGTGGGAGCGCGATCGATGGGGCTCCGGAACCAGCGCAAAGGTCCAGTTCTTGCCCTGTTGATGGGCGCAAGCCTTGCTGCTCTCGCAGCCGGCCCTCAGACCGCATCCGAAGACCCGCCATTCGGCAAGGCCCTAATCCGGCGCGGACCGGCGCCACAGGGCGAGTCCAATCCCTTGCTCCTGTTCAATCTGGTCGTGTTCGACGCGAAGGGTGAGCCGTACCCGGGCTTACGCGCCGTTGACATCGACATTCGTGACGACGGCCAGCCGATGCAAGCCGTCTTCTGCCGACCTCTCGAATCGCCGGAGCCCATATCCGCGCCGCTCGGGCCCAACCAGTACACCAATCGGCCCGGCAGCGGTTCCCAGTCCACGCTCGTCCTCCTCGATCTTCTGAATGCCGATTCCGCCGAGCGCGGCTTGGGATGGAGGGAGGTTCTCGAAATCCTACGTAGGGTCGAATCCGGGCAGCGACTTTACCTCTACCTGCTCGCCCAGGATGGTATGCTATCCCCGGTTCGCGGGCTCCCCGATGGCGAACACGAAGACGCGCCGGACGACGGCGCCTGGGCCGCGCAGGCCGAGACTCTGGTCGATCGGGCCATGCAAGCCGTCGACCGCACGCGGCCGCCCGAACTGCAGAACGACCTGAACGCCCGCGTCCAGGCGACCCTTAGCGCCTTGCGAATCCTGGCTTCCGATTTTGCCCCTCAGCCAGGCCGCAAATGCCTGCTGTGGATCTCCCACGGAGTTCCCATCGGAGCTCGCGGACCCGACCTGCGCTGGCACGATTACACGCTTTCGGTGGTGCGCCTGGGAACGGACCTGGCCCGCGCCGGCATCGCCGTCTACGCGGTGGACCAGCAGGCCGATCGCCCCAATCCGGGCTTCAGCAGCATCGATACTCTGGAGCGGCTCGCGGGCTTGACCGCGGGCCAATGGTTTCCCGGCGGCGCCGTCGAGGAAGCGATGCGGCAGGCGATGAGCGACGGTCGAGCCACCTATCGGGTTGGATACCGCCCTCCGCCCGAGAGATGGGACAACAAGTTCCACAATCTATATGTCGCTACCGAGGGTAAAGGCGGTGTCCGGCTGCAGCTTCGCACCATCGACGGATACTATGGGAACCCGCGCGAGGCGGACCCGCGCGAGAGCTTTGCCCTGGCCGCCGCCGGGCCCTCCGACGCAACCGCCATTGGGATTCGCGCCGCCGTCGCCCCCAGCCGGAAAGGGATGGGCTGGATGCATTTCGACATCCGCGTGGACGCCGCCGATTTGTATCTCACCCAGGGCGCAACCTATACCGGCGGGTTCTCGGTGACGTTCGCTTACTTCGCCGGCGGTTGGCAGACCGGCTTCACCGAAGAGATCCCGACCGATTTGCGCCTCACCGCCCAGGAGCGCGACGCCGCCAGGCGCGATGGAGTCGCTCTGTCCGTGGATCGCCCGGTGCGCGCGGGCGCCACGAAAATGCGCATCGTTGTCCGCGACTCCCTGTCCGGAGCCGTTGGATCCCTCACCGTCCCCGCCGCCGCCCCGTCCGGGCAATAGCGCCCAGAGCGTGCCGTTCGAAATCCCTGCGGACTGTTTGCCTCCCGCGCTGGCGAAGATCGGGAAAGGTGTCTCAGCGTTTGATCTGTTTAGAAGGACCAGTTCTTAGTGCCGCTCGGAAGCTGCTGTTGGCGGTTTTGAGGCAGCTATGGATCTCATCGATATCGAGAAGCTTGGCTCCTTCGATCTCTTCCAACGACGCCTGGATTGACTGGATCTTTAGCATGCTGTCGGTAATAACTTCGCGTTCAAGTTTGGTGAGCATCTAAAATCGAGCAGCCGTGCGACTCCACATGGCGAAGATAAGCATACTTGGCCCTATTCTTCTTCTCATTTGCCATGTGGATCAACAAATCGAACCGGGAACTCTCGTTGTCGCCGTCGACGATCGCGTGGAACTGGTGTTCATGCAGCGTCAAGAGTTCTTGAACTGCTAAACCGAACTCACTCAAGAGGCGGTCGTGTTCTTCACAACCGGACTTGCGGACAGCTATCGCAATTTTCTCTTCCGGCGAATCGTGCATCGCGCGTCTCCTCGCCTCCCCTGATGCTAATGCAAGTGGGTAACCAGACGCGGTCTCCCTCGGGACTGGCGGCAATTTGGAAATTTCCACTTTAGAATCCTTCAATTGGCGAGGCTGGGGCCGCCGTCGCTCACACCGCGGCAGTATAGCAAAGTCCACCCAGAAATCCTCAACGACTCGAACCAATTGCTCGGAGCGCTCCAGACCGCTTGGCTTCGGCAGATAACAGTTGGCGCGGGCTCGGTAACTCTCCTGCACATGTTCCGGTGAGACGGAGGCCGAAAACATGATGACCGGAATCACACAAAGCTCGGGATCGCTTTTGATCGCCCCTAACGTTTCCAAGCCGCCGAGCCGCGGCATATCGATGTCAAGCAGGATGAGGCTCGGGCGAGGGGCGTCAGCAAAGGCTCCTTTGCCATGCAGGAAATCGAGGGCCTCCACACCATCCCCAGCGAAGTGCAATTCGTACCGGCACCGCAGATTTGTCATCACCTCTTTAAGCAAAACTGCCTCGGCCCGGTTGTCATCGACAACCAGAATGCGAAAAACTTCCCCAGGTTGACCACCGTTTGTGATTTTAGAGACCTCTCCCACGTAACCGTAGCCCCTTCCAAGGTTTCATCCGAAGCACGTGAGCTTCCATACAGGACTTGAGTACAAGTCGCGAACCGCCGGCGGTGTTGGCCTTCATACAGAACTCCTCGGGCGGGTCATCGACAATTTTGAGCCGTTACGGCGGTTTCCGCCGTCCCGCTACGCAATGCTTAGTGAGAAATGATGCCGCCGGGGAAGCACTCACCCCGCTAAAGCCAAGAGGAGGGATTCTTCGTGCAGAACACAAAGTCAATTATCGGCGTGTGCGCAGGGCTGATCATGCTGGCAGTTGTCAGCGGGGCTCCCGCTTTTGCATCGAATCAAGTGGTTACGAGTACGGCTGACAGTGGCCCCGGCTCGTTGCGGGCTGCACTTTCGCTCGCCACTAGCGGCACCGACACCATTACCTTCAATCTCACCACCTATCCCGCCACGATCACCTTGACCAGCGACGAGCTGCATATTACAGCGCCCGTGACGATCACCGGCCCCGGCGCCTCGAAACTGACGATTAGCGGCGGCGGCAACTTCAGGGTGTTTGAGAACGACGGCAGCAGTCCAGTATCCATTTCCGGCCTGACGATCGCAAACGGTAACGGCACCCTCGCCTCCCCCTCGCCGTCCAACTACCCGGGCGAAGGCGGCGGCATTTACACCGCCGGCACGATGAATCTGACCGGCGTGACCCTAACCTCCAACTCCGCCAACGAGGGTGGTGCCATCGGCATCGGCGGCGGCACGGTGACCTTGACCAACTGCACCGTCACGGGCAACTTCGCTGTCACCGGCACCTACACCCCGGAAGGGGGCGGCATTTTCAACTATGGCGCGCTGACTATAACAGGCAGCACCATTTCCAACAACACGGTCAGCAGCACCGCCGGCGCCAGCGGCGGCGGCATCTTCAATGCAAATGTCGGACTCACCAGCGTGGGCGTGCTGAATGTGACCAACAGCACTATTTCCGGCAACTCCGCTCCCCAGGAAGGCGGCGGGATCTTCAGCGAAAGCGGCACGTTAACCCTAACCAACAGCACTGTTTCCGGTAACTCCTCTTATCAGGGCTCCGGCATTGAAAACGACGGCACCGGCACCGTTACCGGCAGCACGATTTCCGCCAATACCGGCCACGGCGAGGGCGGCGGCATGTTCAACAACGGCACGCTGACCGTCACTAACAGCACGATCTCCGGCAATAGCACCTCCAACGGGGCAGGCGTCGCAAACGGAGGCACCGCGCTCTCGATCAGCTTCACCACGATCTCCGGTAACACCGCCAGCTCAAACGGCGGGGGAATCGTCGGCGCCGCCTCAGTCAAGAACAGCATCGTGGCGAACAACGGTTCGGGGGGAAATTGTTATGTTTTTCCCCCCTACATGGGTACAGTCAATCCGCCCATCATTTCCGGCGGCTACAATCTTTCCGACGACGCCACCTGCACGACCTACTTCAACCAGACCGGGGACCTGAACGGCGTGGCCGCGGGGCTTTATTCCGGCGGCCTCGAGAGCAACGGTGGCCCGACCCAGACCATCGCGCTATTGTCCGGCAGCCCCGCCATAGACGCTATTCCAGCCAGCGCCTGCACGGATTGGAACGGAAACATGGTCACGACCGATCAGATCGGGACTACGCGGCCGCAAGGCCCGGCCTGCGACATCGGCGCTTTTGAGTACATAGAGGGGACGACGCCCCAAACGATCACGTTCAACCCGCTGTCAAATCAGCCGCTCGGCACGGCTCCCTTCACGGTCAGCGCGACCGCGCTCTCCGGCCTGGTGGTAACCTTCAACTCTCAAACCACCTCCATTTGCGCGGTATCGGGCACGAACGGTACCACCGTAACTCTGGGCGCGGTCGGCACGTGTACGATCCAGGCGACGCAGGACGGCAATGCGACCTATGCGGCTGCCACGCCGGTCGACCAAAGCTTCCAGGTGACGCAGGCGGTGCTGCTGGGCCAATCGATCTCATTCGGCACGTTGTCGAACCAGCAGATCGGCGCAGTTCCCTTCGTGGTCAGTGCGACCTCGACCTCCGGCTTGACGGTGAGCTTCAATTCGCAAACCACCTCCGTCTGCACGGTATCGGGCACGAACGGCACTACCGTGACCATGAGCGCTATCGGCACGTGTACGATCCAGGCGACGCAGGCGGGCAATGCCACCTATGCGCCGGCCTTACCCGTCAACCAGAGCTTCCAAGTGACTGGGGTGCCCCAGACAATCTCCTTCGGCGTGCTGCCGAACCAGTTGCTCGGCACTGCTCCTTTCACGGTCAGTGCGACCTCGACCTCCGGCTTGACGGTGAGCTTCGCATCGCTCACGCCGGGCGCCTGCACAGTGTCCGGAGCGACCGTGACGCTGGTGGCTGGCGGACTCTGCACGATCCAGGCGACGCAGGCGGGCAATGCCACTTACGCGGCTGCCGCGGCTGTCGACCAGAGCTTCACGGTGGAATCGACGGCCCCGACCAACTACGGAACGTTCACACGGGTGAATCAGTTCGATTCGTACGATGATGCCGACCAGATCAAGGGAGGCATTATGGTGCCTTCGACCGTGGACGCCGCGGGCTCGGATATCGGGGAAAACTACGCGCTGGCGAACTTTGAGCCCATCACCCTCCGCACTTCGAACGGATCGATCACTGTGAATAGCGGGCCGGGCGTCGGCGTCGAGTCCGCCTCGAATCAAGGCACGGGCTCGGCCCGGGCTCTGGCGTTCGTCACGTTGAATGCTCCGGGCGTTCCGTTCCACGTCAACGCGGTGCTGGACGGGGAGTTCCTTTCCGATTGCTGTGGCCTGCCCGACGGTACCCTGGCCGCCGCCGCCCAGATCTTTGTGGTGAACACGACTATGTTCAACGCCTTGTTGGCGAATAAGAGCCAGGCCCAGATCCAACAGACCTTCATGGGCACGCCGGGCACGACTGCTATCTCCCCCGATCAGGCCATCGCGAGTGTCGAAGCAACCCTCGCCGGGATGGTTTACTCCAACGGAAGCGCATTCGTCAGCCTGAACCCGAATTTCGAGCCGTACAACACTCTGCTCACAGAGCAGCTCTCTACCGGTTTGATCGATCTCCAAGGGGCGGCGCAATTTACGGTAGTTTTCGAGACGGCTGCGTACTCGTTGGTGTGTTGCTTCTCTGATGACTACGGTACCGGCGAAGTGGACTTCATCCATACCCTCAAGCCGGCAGCTAACTTCTTCACCGACGCAAACGGCAACCTGGTCGTGGGGATCACCCCGGCGGGATCTTCACCCGTCCCCTCGCCGACGCCGGCGACGCTGACCCTGACGCCAACCACAACCAGCGACCTGGTGGGCACCCCGGCGACCATGACCGCGACGGTCACGGATACAACGGGAGCTGCTCTTTCCGGCGCTATCGTAACGATTAACGTCACCAGCGGTCCGAATGCGGGAGCGACCGGTGGCGGCGTCACGGGCGCGAACGGGCAAGTTCTATTGAGCTATATCGGCAATCGCGGCGCCGGCACCGACTACATTCAGGCTACCAGCGGAACGCTGACTTCGAGTGTCGTGCAGCAGACTTGGACTGTGGTGCCCCTTAAATCGGGCTCGGCTTGCAACGGCACTTACAATGGCACTTTCAATGGCAATGTGACGATCACCAGGGGCCAGAAGTGCGTCCTGGTGGGCGGTACCGTCTCTGGTAACATCACCCAGAACGGCGGTAGCCTGTCGATCGGCAATTTCACCGTGAAAGGGAATGTGCAGGTGAGTGGCAGCAGCACCTTCTCTTCCAGTCCGTACGCCGTGATCGATGGCAACCTGCAGATCCAGAATGTTCCGGCAGGGGAGGCAAACAGCCAGGTTTGCGGGACCACCGTTCAGGGGAATGTGCAATTTCAGGACAATGGAGCTGCTGTCCAGATCGGCTCAAGCTCCGTGGCATGCCCAGGCAACATCATCGACGGCAATCTCGAAATCCAGAGCAACACGGGCGCGACCACCATCGACGGTAATACTGTTAAGGGCAACTTGCAGGACCAGAGCAATAGCGCCGCAACCCGAGTTTTCAGCAACACGATTACCGGCATCCTGCAATGCCAGAGCGACTTCGCGATTACCGGAGGCGGCAATACGGCAGCGCAGAAACAGGGTCAGTGCGTGGCGTTTTGATTTAGACCACGCTTCTAAGCCGAAGTTCCCGCTCGGGAACTTCAATCCAAGGACAGCGACCTTCGGCTTGGGCGAGAACGCCGCGTAGCGTATCTCGGCAATGTCGTTGTCCAGAGGCCTTTAGCTACATTCCCGTTCCGCCGGCCGAACGGGTGACCCGCTGATATGGGGCGGGTTGCGCCGCTGGAGGCCGGAGGAGCGTCTTTCGTGCGTTCCCAACCGCTCGAGCAGCTTCACCAGCCATAGAGGGCGGCTTCGAACAGGGAGCTCAATTCCTCACTTCCCGCCGGGCGGGGAGACAACTTGGTCACCCGGTGCTGCGGCAGGGTTCCTTCCACCAGTCGGGGAATGTCAGAGGCGCTGTAGCCGATCGCCCGCAGCCCGTTCGGCGCCTTTAACTTCCGCATAAACCATAAGATGCGGTCCGCCAAGACCTTACCGGCGTCCTCCGGTTGATAGCGTGAGACGTCCGCCCCGAGAGCTGCGGCGGCCTCCAGATGACGCTGTGGGCAGGCCGGGGCGGTGAAGCGGAATACCGCCGGCGCATTCACAATCACCGAGAAGCCGTGGGGAAGCAGGGCATGATCGCGAGGATAGCCTTCAGCATAATAGTCCAGAACCATTCCCGAGACGGGGTAGGACATGCCGTGTGGCAGGTGGACGCCGGCGTTGCCGAACCCGATTCCGGCGTAGGATGCCGCCAGTAGCATCTGGGCGCGGGCTTCCTCATCCGCCGGATCCTCCACCGCCCGGACCAAATACCGTGAGACCATGCGTAGGGCCTCGATAGACCATACGTCGCTGATAGGGTTTGATCCTTGGTAGGCTGGACGCAAAGCGGGCCGCTCCGGGTGAGGACGCTCGTCGAACCGCAACGCCGTGTAGGACTCCAGCGCATGGCTGAGAACGTCGAGTCCGGTCGAGGCGGCCACCTGCGGCGGCAGGCCGCGGGTGTTCTCCGGGTCGAGCAGGCCGAGCACCGGCTTCAGGCGCCGACTGGCGATGCCCGTCTTGGCGTGCATGCGGCGTAGATCGAAGATCGCGACTCCCGTGGTTTCACTTCCCGTGCCGGCAGTAGTGGGAACAGCGATCAGGGGCCTCAGCGGGCCGGGCACCGGTAACCCTTTGCCGATCGGCGGGTTCACGTAATCCAGGAAGTCGCCTGGCGGATAGGTCGTGTATAGGTTCACAGCCTTGGCCGTGTCGATGGTTGAGCCGCCACCGACGGCGACAAAAGCGTCAAAGGAGCCGCGGCGCGCGAAAGCGATGGCGTCCAGAAACGACTCGTCGGTGGGCTCGATGCGAACCTGGTCATAGAGGGTGAACGGAATGCCGTGATCCTCCAGAGACTCAAGGACGGTGGAGACAGGGCTCATGCGGGACAGGCCCGGATCGGTTAGAACCAGCGCGTTGCGAGCGCCCAGGTCGCCCAGGTCCATCCCCACTTCGCGGGTGACGCCGGCGCCGAACCGCACCTGGGACATTGCCATTTCGAATGCGGTTTCCTTCTTCATAATGCTGCCGCGGTCTCCGATGATATCGCATCCACGGCGGTGGCCAGTCATCTTGTTCCCGTTCGGCTGAGGCTGCCAATACCAGCCAATAGTCAGATCAAGGTCGTACCGTGGAAATCGAGGCTAGCACGCGCTGCGGAGTCATGGGCAACTGCAGCAGCCGGACTCCAACCGCGTCGAAAATAGCATTTGCGATCACAGCACCCATGTTGATAACCGGCGGTTCGCCGCACCCCGAGACCGGCGCTTCCGGGTTGTCGATCAGCACGATCTCCATCTTCGGCAGCCAGGAGTAGCGCGGAATTTCATAGGTATCGAAGTTCCGGCTTAGGACGTCGCCGCCCTGGAACCGCACCTCCTCAGTCAGCGCGTAGCCCAACCCCATGACAATTGCCCCTTCTATCTGCTGGCGCGTGCCTTCCGGGCTCACCGTCGGCCCCTGATCGTGCGCGAAGACGATGCGCTTGACCTTAACCTGGCCGGATTCTCGGTTTGCGTTTACCTCCGCCATAGTGGCCATGTACGTCCCCGAGTAGAGGCCGCACGCGACCCCCACTCCGCGCCCGCTGGGCGTTTTCGCCGGCATCCACGCGAACCTCTCCGCGGCGGCCTCCAGCGCGCGCCGCATGCGCTTGTCGGACAGGTTCCGGAGACGGAATTCAACCGGGTCCGCGCCCACCATGTTCGCCAGAACATCGATGTGGGATTCACGAGCGAACGTGTTGGTGGGACCCGCCGGCGCACGCCAAGTGCCGACCCCAAGCGGATGCAGGCCCGGCGGATTGCTCGCCGCCTGCCAGGAGCCGGCCGATAGCGTGCGCTGGTGTGGCGCATCGTAGAACGACTTCGCCTCCTGGGGACCTCCGCCATAGGTTTTGAAGTCCCAGAAGGCCAATTTGCCTTCGCCGGTCAACCCCGAACGGATCTCCACCACGGCAGCGGGACACAACCTGCCGAACCGGAACTCCTCCGCGCGATCGAACACCACCTGTACGG
>JBEKZL010000024.1:0-41625 GCA_049509915.1 Bryobacteraceae bacterium
CAAGCCCGCGTCTGGCTCGCCGAGGGCAAGAACCTCCAACTCCTCAGCCTCTACCAGCACCGCATCCAGCGCCGCGTCGAGAAGAACAAGAAGATGCTCGACGACCTCCAGCAGCAGCGCCATTCCGCCCTTGAGCGCGTCGCCAAAGAGGTCGCCCTCCTCACCCAACTCGCTGCCAGCAAAGGAGAAACCTACGACATCGAGCGCGACTATCCGCGCCAGGCCCTCCCTCCGCAATTTGATTTTTCAATCCCGGAAATCGCCCGCCGCGCCGCCCACCAGATCCGCCTCGCCGAAACCAAGAAGCTCCTCCAGGCGACCCAAAAGCCCCTCCGTAAGGCCGCCTGAACAATTTTAGCTAGCTTAACTAGCCAAGGGCCCCGCCTTTGATATCCCTGCGGGATATGGGAGTGAGTCAGGAGCCAGAATGGCGGCGGTGTACGCGCCGAGGAGTCGGCTGATTTCTTCCAGCCCGGCGGCTCCTGCTGAATGGATGGATTCAACCCAGCGCCTGCGCGTTGACCGGATCGTCTCCACGGGTGCGGGACTCCGAGGAGACTCGACCGAAATCCGGTATAGGATAAAGAGGGGTTATTATGCTATGCCAAACACGCGAAGAGGCTTTCTGCAATCCGCGCCGGTGCTTGCCGCTGCCGTGAGCGCCGCCACCAATAACGTCGCGGGACAAGCGCGACAGGAACTCCCACCGTTACCGGCTCGTGGCGGCCAGGCCCGGCCCGGGCGCGGCGTACTGGCTTCGGCTGTGCCCCCAAGACCTGTTTCGGAGGTCCAGGTCCCAAAGATGAAATTCGGGGGCGTCGAGATCAGCCGCCTTGTCCTGGGCTGCAACCCGTTTGGCGGGGAGGCCCACTACAACGCCAACTTTAGGGCCTTCATGCGGGAGTACTTCACCGAGGATCGGGTGTGCGCTGTCATGCACCAGTGCAACCGGTTTGGGATTAATGCCTTCAACGCTACCGGGCGTGCGCGGTTCTTGCAGCGCTTCGAGGCGGAAGGCGGCAAAATGCACTTCATCGCTCAAGGCGGCCAGACGCCCCTGGAGGAGGAAGTAAAGACACTGAAGCCTCTGGCTCTATACAACATGGGCGAGGTGGTCGACCGGGCCTTCCAGACCGATACCATGGACGACATCCGGGAATGGTGCAAAAGGGCGCGTGACTTGGGAGTCGTGGTGGGAGTGGGGACCCACAAGCCGGAGGTGATCGCGCTGGTGGAAGAGCAGAATTGGGACGTGGACTTCTACGCCGGCTGCGTTTACAACCGCACGCGAACCGACGACGAGTGGCGGCAGGTGCTCAAGGGCGAAATTATGGAAATGTCCCGCGAGATCTACCTGCAGAGCGATCCTCCCCGCATGTACAAGGTGATGCGGCAGACCAGCAAGCCGTGTTTCGCGTTCAAGGTCCTGGCGGCGGGGAGGATACCCGACGCCGGCGTGGAGCAGGCCTTCCGGACGGCGTTTGAGAGCCTCAAGCCAATCGATGGCGTCTTCGTGGGTGTGTGCCCGCATATCAAAGACGAAGTGCGGGAGGACGCTGAGATCGTCCACAAAATTCTGGTCGGAACGTAGTGCCTGACCCCCTTTTGGCCGGACCACCACGAAGACTTTATGCACTCGGACCGTGGGGCGGGGGCGAATTCGGACTCCTTGCCGGGAACGGCCTTGGTAGCCTTTCAGAAAGCGGGCCGGATCCAGAACGACGGGAGTGCCGGGAACGAGACCGCCGTAAGGTACACCCTGGAGCTCGACGATCCTCGCTGCGTCGCGGCGGTATGGCGTGGTTAAGCGCAAGGCACGCGCACAGCGGACGACGTGCCCGAGCGCGACTGCGTTGGCCTTCCAGCGGGTACGGGAGGCCGCACGGGTTCTCGGCTCGGTGTATACTGACCGGAGCCGGAAGGGATAAAAGGCATCCCGGTCGAACTGGGAACTCCAGCCAGAAGGCGTGCCTAAATGGAGAATTCGCCGTGAAAGTTGTTGCCGGAGTCGACCTTGGCGGGACCGCCATTAACTACACGATCATCAACGCCGAGGAACGGTTCCTCATCGAAGGACTCTGTGAGCACCCGGCGCTCTCGAAGCAAGGACCGGACGTCTGCCTCAGTCAGATCGAAGACGGCCTGAAAATCGCCGTCGAAAAGGCGGGCGTGAGTTTGGACGACGTGGTCGCTGTCGGACTGGACACGCCCGGTCCCGCGAGCTCTTCCGGTGTCCTCAGTGCGCGCGGTTCCACGAACTTCGTGCACCCCGATTGGGCCGGATTCGATATACGCGCGAACCTGGAAGGCCGCCTCCGCCGCCCGGTCACCTACCTCAACGATGGCAACGCCGGAGCCCTTTGGGGGCACTTCGCCATCTTTGGCGCCCGTAGCCGGGCAACTTCGATTTCCGCCGTCATCGGCACCGGACTCGGCGGCGGCGTTATCGTGGATGGCAACGTAGTCAAGGGCAGAATGGGATTCGGCGGTGAGCTCGGCCACGTCCTCATTCCCTATCAATGCATCGCCGACACCGAGGGTCTGAAGCCGCAATGCAACTGCGGCCGCACCGGCGACCTGGAATCTCTCTGTTCTCTCACGGCCATCGCCAAAACGCTCCTGCCCTATTTCCTCATTCGCCATCCTGGCCACGAACTCGCCAAAATCGACGTGAACGAGGCGGCCAAACTCGTGCGCGGGATGGCCGCGAGGGGCGATTCCCTCTGCTGCGACATCTTCCGCGTGCAGGCCCGCGCGTTAGGGCTGTTCTTCGACGAGATGGTGAACACATTCGATCCTGACGCCTTGATTATTGGCGGCGGGGCTCTTGAAACAGGCATGGACTTCCAGCGCTGGTTTATCGCCGAGACCCGCGCCGGCATGCCCGGCCAGCGCGAGGAGCAGGCGGCGATTCCGATTCACGTGATGCCCAACGGCGATACCGCCGGCGCTCGCGGCGCGGCCATCGAAGCTCTCGAGTTCGCGCGGCGGACAGATCGGGTGTGAACCCCGGCGGGCGCGACACGTCATCTCCCGAAACGGCGTGGCTTGTCGATCTGCGCCGCCGCGCCGCCGCGTCGATCTCGCGCAGGGTTCGAGCACGCGCCGCCACGCGCACTTCGCGGACGTGGACCCGCCGCCGCCAGAGCGCTCGGCCAGCGCAGCGGCAGTTGACCTTTCCGTCGAACCGCTACGCGGGGCTGAACGTCCGGCGAGCCGCGCGGGTTCGCGGCACGAATGAAGCGCCAGCGCCGGAGGTCGAGGCGAGCGTGATTCGCGGTCGACCACCGGCGGACGCGGCGGCGGGGAGTTCGACGAAGTGCGCTGTGCCCGCCACATCGAGGGCACGCCGGCACGCGCGGTTCGCGAGCGCGGCACTCGCCCGGAAAGAAGCACCCCGCGCTGCCACCGCTACTTCGTGATTACGCCGCAGGCGATGCGGTCGCCAGCATTGCCGGCTGGGTCCGATTTCATATCGTCCGCTTTGGCATGAATCACCAGCGCCGTTCCGCCGTTGGCGAATACCGATTGGTCGCCCTCTGTCAAGGTCACTCGCGGGTCTTCCAGCGTAACCTTAGCCGTGCCATTTGCCTTGACAGTGAAGTTCGGCATGTCGCCGGCGTGAGGCCCCTCCGGGTTTTCAAGCCCATGATGCTTCTGGCCGGGGTTAAAGTGTGGCCCTGCCGACGTGAACCCCGGTGCTTCGCAGCTGGCTTTCTGGTGAATGTGCGCGGCGTGCTCCCCGGGCGGCAGGTTCTTCACGTTGAGGGTGATCGTCACCCCTGAACCATTCTTGGCGGCGGCGATGGTAGCCGCCCCGACACTCTCTCCTTTGGCGTTTTTCAAGTCCACTCTAATTGCTTTAATGGGCTTATCGGCCCCGAAACACACAGTGGCGCCGAATAGTCCGACGGTTGCGGCTACGATCATGAGCTTGGTCATTTGATCCCTCCAAAGGAGATGATCTCACGAAAGCGGGGCTGGTATACCCGGCTGCCGTGTCGCCTAAAACGACGCACGTATGACCTCCCCTTCGGCGCGCCCGCCCGCGCCGGCTTCCCGCGGCACCGCACGATGCCGCTGCACGGATGGACGGTACCAGCGCCGGAGGTCGAGGCGAGCGCGGCGGCGGTTGACCGTGAGCCGTCGGACCGCTGCCGACGCCGCTCGACGCGCGTATTCGGGCTCGGGTTTGAGCCGGTTCGCTGGCTATTCGTGTACGGCGAAACGGCTGAAGGCCGGTGTCCGAATGTTCGAGAAAGTCAGCATTGAGCATAGAGGAGTCCGTACAAACCACCGATAGTACCTTTGCCGTTAGACTCTGGTCCGGGTGCGGGTTCTGGCAGGCGGGACCAGATACCCGGATCTACCGCATCGGGTTCCAGAACTCGCCACCGCGACAGTTCGTCGACGCCCATGGTAAGCCGTATGGCTCCGTGATCGACCTGGTTCAGGAAGCAGCCCGCCGCGCCCATGTCAAGCTCGAATGGGTTCACGTGGCAGCGGGGCCCGACCGCGCATTCGCCGGGGCGGCAGTCGACCTTTGGCCAATCGGCAACCAGTTGCCGGAACGCAGCCATCTTCACTTTACCGAACCCTACGCGGAAGTCACCTACTCGCTCTTATCGAAACTTCGCGATCAGCCCCTGGTTGCGGGCGCCATCACCGGCAGGGTAGGCGTCACCGAGGGACTGGCGGGCACCATAGCGCAGAGGCACCTTCGCCAACCGGAGTTGATCCTTTTTGCCTCCGTCCCTGCCCTGATCGAAAGCATCTGCGACGATGGGGTTCCGGTGGGTGTGATTGGCGAAAGTGCTACGCGCGCTACGTTGTTCCGCAAACCCGACGGCTGAGTCCTGCAGATGTCGCCGATTCCCGGCGGGCGGCTGTCTTCGGGCATTGCCGCGGCACCCCGCGACGCCGGCGCCGCCAAAGCAGCCGACCGCTTGCGTGAGCAGATCGGCGGCATGGTTCAGGACGGCACGTTTTCAACCATCTCCCTCAAGTGGTTTGGCCACCCCACCGACGAAGCAGCTATGTTGGAGGCTGTGACCGCCGCCGGTCGCGAAACACAGATGCGCACTATGTGGCTGGCAGCGGTGCTGGCCGGCATGGTCTTGTTGCTCGCCATGGCGCTCTGGCTGCGGCGCGCGCTACGCGCCGCCGAACAGGCCGGGGAGGCAAAGTCGGAGTTCTTGGCCAACATGCGTCACGAGATCCGCACGCCGTTGAACGGCGTTATCGGCATGAATGGACTCCTCCTCGATAGCGACCTTTCAGAGGAGCAGCGCGAGTTTGCCGAAACCGCCCGCAGGTCCGGCGAAGCTCTGCTTGCCGTCATCAACGACAGCCTCGACTTTTCTAAGATCGAAGCCCGCAAACTGGTCATCGAATCGGTCGCCTTCAATCTTCGCCAGGTAATCGAAGAGGTCGTGGAAATGTTGCAGCCAAAAGCCGAGGAACACGAATTGGACCTCACACTTCGATACTGCCCCGGCACGCCGCAGTTCTTTCTCGGAGACACCAGCAGAATCCGCCAGGTCGTCACGAACCTTGCCAACAACGCCCTCAAGTTCACCACCGGGGACACGTGCTGATCACCGTGACGAAGGCGGAAAACGATCGCATCCGGGTATCCGTCTCGGACACCGGTATCGGCATCCCTCCCGAGAAAATCGCCGGCCTTTTCGAGAAATTCAGTCAGGCGGATTCCTCCACCACCCGGCGCTACGGCGGCACTGGCCTGGGACTGGCCATCTCCAAGCACTTGGTGGAGCTCATGGCCGGAGTGCTCCACGCCGAGAGCCGCGTAGGCGAGGGTTCCACCTTTGCGTTTGCCTTGCCTCTGGCGCTCGATCCACAACCCTCCAGGTCTCTCCAGCCCATCGGGGACCTCAACGGGTTGCGCGTGTTGATCGTCGACGACAATCAGGTCAATCGCCGCATTCTCCACGAGCAGATTACTGGCTGGGGGATGCGCAACGGCAGCTTTGCCACCGCCCCGGAGGCTCTCGCAGCCGTGCGGGCGGCTCGCGAAAGCGGCGATCCTTACGACTTCGTCATCGCGGATTTTCAAATGCCGGAAATGGACGGCGCCACCCTGGCGAGGGAGATTAAAGCCGATCCGGCCATCCGGGATACCCTTGTCGTCATCTTGAGCTCGATCGGCGATACCCGCAAAATCAAGTCCGCCCAGCGAACCACGATTGACGCATATATGGTGAAGCCGGTCCGCCAATCCCTACTTTTCAACACCCTGGCCACGACGTGGGCGGGGAAGGCGCCAATGGTGCGGCGCACCCAAATCGAACAGACCAGCCCCGCTCAGCCTTGGGCCACCAAACACCCCAGGCCACTGAGGTTCGATGGCAGTCATCTGAGGGTGCTGGTCGCCGAGGACAATATCGTCAATCAGAAGGTAGCCGTCAGTATTTTGGAGAAAATGGGCGTCCGCGTCGATGTGGCTGCCACTGGCAGGGAGGCCGTCGACATGCTGCGCATGCTGCCCTACGATTGTGTCTTCATGGACTGTCAGATGCCAGAGATGAACGGTTACGAAACAGCCACCGAAATCCGCCGTCAGGAGTCCCCCGGCCGTCACATCGCGATTATCGCTATGACAGCCGAAGTACTCAGTGATGGCCGCCAACGCTGTCTTCTGTCAGGCATGGACGATTTTATTCCCAAGCCCATCCAAATCCAAACCCTGATGGACGCTTTGAGGCGCTGGGCCCCCGCCAGCCGACCGCAGCAGGTCTGATCTCCTTCTTTCCTCTCCGGCCTTCGCTGGCTCCCAACGCCCTATCTCTCGTCAAGCGGCGTCAAGCGCCGCAGCCCTGCAAAGTCGCGTCGGCATGTGCTTGGAGGTCGACGTTATGTCGCTCCGCGCGAGCCGCGGCGCGCATCCGCACTTGGTGGGTGTGCCTCGCCCGAGAGGCGCTGCCAGGCCAGTCCCGGCACGGTCGCCGCGTGCCTTTGGGCGCGGGCAATCGGCGCGTGGCATCGGACGTGCCGGCTGACAAGCTTCGCCGAACCCGGCTTAACCGGCCCGCGCCCTGCCGAAATCCGCGCCGGCCCGTGGGCATACTTGAGGCATAAATGACGCCTGATACGGTCGCCTTTTCGCGCTTTTCGCGCCCGAATCCTGTGCATCCGATAGCCCGTGAGGCCGCCGCAGTATTCTGGAGGGCTTCTTTCTTGCCATCAGTGGCGGTCGGCTCCTGGTAGTCCGCCTCAACTTTGGAGCGAGCGACCGCCATAGATGGCGCCACTAAGCTCCGTTACGACTCTCGTCAGGTGGTGCGACTGGCTCTGCAGCTCCTCGGCAGCTGCGGCGTTTTCTTCCGAACTCGCGGCGGCCACTTGGACGACTTGTTCCAGGTTCGTCATGGCTTGGGAGATCTGCGAGATGCCGACTTCCTGCTCTTTGCAGGCTGCGCCGACCTCCTGAACCAGAGTGTGCACTTGCCTGGAGGACTCGGCGACCTTGTGGAAGATGCCGCCAAGGCCTTCGACGCACAGTTTGCTCTCTCGGGAACTGCGGACGCAAGATTCGATGAGATCAGTGGTTTCCCGGGCGGCCTGAGCGGAACGCTGTGCAAGATTGCGAACCTCGTCGGCGACCACCGAGAAGCCCAGGCCGGCATCGCCGGCGCGCGCAGCTTCGACGGCGGCATTCAGCGCGAGGATATTGGTCTGAAAGGCGATCTCATCCACGACTTTGATGATCTTGGCGATCTGGCCGGTGCTGCGGCTGCTCTCTTCGATAGCGGCGACGACGCTGTCCAACCCGCGCCGCGTCTCCTGAAGATCCTTGCCGGCATCATCGGCCAGGCCGGCGGCGGCGGCGGTCCGGCCGCCGTTGCTGCGAGCCGTGGCGAGAACCTCCTCGCTGGAGGCCGAGGTTTCTTGCAGGGATGCCGCCTGGATGGAGGCGCCCTGGGCCAGAGACGTGCTTGATTTGGAGACCTGCTCGGCCGCGTTTAGTGTAAACTCGGCAGTTTCCCGAAGCGAATCCGTCAGGCGCCCCAGCACCTGCCCAACCCGGCCGGAAGTAATAAAAGCCGCCATGCTGGTGAGAAGCAGAACGGCACAGAACAGCACCGAGAGGGTTCTGATTATACTGGAGTCGCTCCGCAGATTGGCGTTGACCGCGTTGGACTGCTTTTCAATAGCGGATCGCAACGCCAGAACAGACGGCTTGTATTTCCTCCACAAAGACGCCTCTTCGGAATTGAGGAGCCGGAGAGCTTCCGCGGAATCGCCGCGGCGGGCCAGTTCGGAAACATGGCGCTCAACGGCAACGTACTTGTTAAAGAACTTGGTTTCAACCGAGGCCAGCGTCTCCGCTTCGGCGCCGGCGAAAAGCGACCGGCGGGACTGGAGAGAGTGCAATTTCTCCTCGAAGTCTCGCAGCGCGACGTCGTAGGAGGAACCCGACGCCTTGTTACCGGGGTCCAGGACGGTGTTTCGCGTGCCCTGCGCCATTTGCAGGATGTCGGCGTAAAGAGACGTCGCGTCACCGCTCGCCGCCTGTGTTTCCGCCAGCCTTAAGCTGCCCTGCGACGTGCGCAGAGTCAGGTACACCGAGCCGATGCCGGAAGCACTGGCGGCCAGAAACGAGAGAGCAATCACGCCCCGAAGGGCACGCAGCGAATTAAAACGTCCATAAGTCGACATCGGCCTCCCAATCCCTAACCACAAGGGATTCGTCTTACAGGCGCTTCAGGATGTAGAGATATGGGTAGATAAAGCCTGTGGTTTTCTTCGATTCAACCAGATAAGCGCCGGGCGAGAGCGTGCCAACGCCGATCCCAAACATGGTCTTGGGGTTGAGCGAATAGGTGAATTGCGTATCGACCCCCTCGCCAACGTGATTGCTGGTGGCCTTCGCATTGGTGACGGTCTTGGTGCCGCTCGAGTTGTACAGGGAGTCTTTCACATTAGCCAGCCAGTAGTCGCGAAAAGAGACCGTCGCAACCAGTTTCTTCCAAGGCGACAGGTCCACGCCGGCGCGCCAGTCCTCAATGTTCTTCCAGGCGAATTGTCCGGTCAGGCTGTTTACGGTTTGGGGGCCATAGAGATAGTCGAAGTTCTCATGGTGGCCGTCGGTCACGCCGCTATCGCCCGAAGCATAGATGTACTCGCTATTCGGGCGAATTTTCCAGGGCAGGCCGGGCAGGGTCCATCCGCCGCCGCCGACAAAGCCGAAAGCGTCGATGTCGTCGTCGGCGTACTTGCCGATCTCTTTGACGGCTTCCACGCTGTAATCGATGGCGAAGGGCGCTTTTCCCGCCAGGCGTCCCCCCAGATAGATGACATCCGCATTCCCGGCCTTACCGTCCTTGCCCTTTACAATGGCAGCGCCATAGTCGGTTTTCAAAAACGCATAGGGCTCGAAGGTGGCGCCGGGGATCAGGCTGCCCATCGTTACATAGTCTCCGTAAAAGTGCTCGCCTGGCTTCGGGCGGTCCATGCGTGTAGTGTCGACGGCAACTACCGAGCCGGCGAACATGTCCATCTTGAATTTAGACTCGGTGATGGTTCCACGAGCAATTTGGAAGGTCTTGGTGACATTACTCCAATCGCCGGAGGAAATCAACCGGCCCGATCCGAGGACCATATCCTGGCGTCCCACCCGGAGGTCCACGCCCTCGCCTTCCACTGCCCCTATTTCCACGTAACTCTGGCGCCAGTCGAACGGGTCGTCCAGGCTGGTTCCCGGTGAAACTTTGTAGAAGAGAACGCGCGCGTCCTGCGCTTCCCCAAAGAAGCGCAGCCAGGAAAGTGGCCGGTACGCCAGGCCGAGACGGGTGCGCGTCAACACGTACGAGCTCGCCGGTGTCAGGGCGAAGTCGCTTCCCAAGCCTCCCTCCCACCTGGTGCGGATCTCTCCGCTGAAGGTGATGGTTTGTTTCAGGTAATCCAAAAGCGAGAAACTGTCGCCGCTGGAAGTCTTTGTGTCGGCAACGGCGGCAGATGGAGGCGCCGTAGTCTGGGCCCTTCCCAGGTTCCCTGGGTGATACAAGGAGAAAGCGACCGCTAACCCTGCGGCAAGGGGGGAAAACTTACGTGTAATCATGGTTACCTTATCGACACGCTTGGTAAAAATTTAGTGTCGAAGACTCCCATGCTTGAGGTCGCCACGCTACTGCGACCGTTGTTGGTCACCGGGGTTGTCAGCTATATGGCCCGCCACCCAGCCGTTCAACTTTCTGCCGGAAGGTTGGCCCGATATGTCCGATAAGTGTTATGAGTGAGACCGGATTAGTTTGGGCGGGCGCGTACTGTGTCCGATCTAAACCATCGTCAGATTCGAAGCGATTGGGCTATTGCTCAGCTCTTTCGGGGCGATCGGCCTGATGGCCTACGACTCGTATGGTTCGCAAAATCGCGAGCAGACCATGAGTAGCGGTTCACAATCGATCGTCAATTACGTCGCTGAGCGACACGATAGAAGCCCGGTGTGGAGCAAAGCACTTGGGAACGGACTATGAAACCCGAAACACGGATCATCACGGGGAATGCCCGGTAGATCATAGAGACAAAAACAACTTTATGAGACTACTGTCGATCCTCTGCTTCGCGGCGTGGCTTCAGGCCCAGTCGCTCCAGGTGTACACCATCGATGTGGAGGGCGGCAAACGTACCCTGAGCGCGTTCACTTCATTCGCGGCAGGGTGGCGGAGATTACCGACTGTGTCCTCGACCCGGCGAAGACAACGGAGTGACTTCGCTCGATACATGGAGAGCAATGGAAAGCCTCGTCGACGCTGGCAGGTACCGGGCCATCGGGCTGTCGAGCATCAGCGTGAACGAATTGTTGCCCATCTACGAATCCGCAAGAATCAAGCTCTCTAGCTATAGCTAGCTAGTTAGATTGGTTCGTCCGCCTCTAAATCGGCGTTAACCACCGGCGGGCGGGCCGAGGGAGGCGCCCAACGCGCCAGCTTCTCGATCAGTTCTGCGCCACGAAACGGCTTGGACAAGTAATCGTCGATTCCGGCGCGGAGGCACCGCTCCATCTCGCCCTTCAAGGCATGGGCGGTGAGGGCGATGATGGGGGTGTGGGAGCCGGCGGCCTTCTCCCGGGCACGGATAGCGGCGGCCGCCTCCAGTCCGTCCAAGCGCGGCATCTGCAAGTCCATGAGAACGAGGTCGAACAGGCCCGGGGCGAACGCGGCCGCGGCCTCCACTCCATCGGCGGCGAGCGTCACGATATGGCCGTGTTTCTGAAGCAGCCGGACGGCCAAGGTCTGGTTCACCGCGTTGTCTTCGGCCAGCAGGACGCGCAGGCTGAGACCGGTATGATCGGCCGGCGGCGCCGGCGCCGGGGCGACAGGCGGGCCGAACTCCGGCGCTTCGACGCCGAGGACACACTGGATGGCTTTCAAAAGGTGGGCTTTCGACACTGGCTTGGTCAGGTAGGCCTCGATGCCGATTTGCCGGCAGCGCTGGGCGTCTCCACTCAGGTCCGCCGAGGTCAGCATCATGACGGTTGCGCCGGCCCAGGCGGGCTCCCGCTTGATTGCTTCGCACAGCATGAAGCCGTCCATATCGGGCATTTGCGCATCGATGAGAATGAGTGGGTAGGCCGGCCCGGTCGTTCGGGTGCTGTCAAGCCACCGCAGCGCTTCCCCACCGCTAGAGGCGAGAGTAGGGCGCATGCCCCAAATACAGAGGAACTGGTGCAGGATGTGCCGGTTGGTTGCGTTATCGTCCACCACCAGCACGGGCAGGCCGATCAAAGCCGATGGCGGCCGTACAGCAGTGGTTGCCGCCGCTGGCGGGGCAATCCCGAAGCGGGCCGTGAAATGGAAGTGGCTACCTTTACCCACGACGCTCTCCACCCAGATGCGGCCGCCCATCATCTCCACCAGGCGGAGTGAGATGCTCAAACCCAGGCCGGTTCCGCCAAAGCGCCTGGTGGCGGTGCCGTCGGCCTGCACGAAAGCCTGAAAGATGGGCTGCTGTTTCTCCACGGGAATTCCGATGCCTGTATCCGCAATGGTAAAATGCGCCTCGACCGAGTCCTGGTCCCTGGAGTGAATCCGCATCTTGGCCAAAACCTGGCCGTGTTCGGTGAACTTGATGGCGTTGCCAACCAGGTTCACCAGGATCTGGCGGAGGCGCTGCGGATCGCCGGCCAGGCGCGGCGACACGTCCGGGGAGATCTCGCAGAGTAGCTCCAGTCCTTTGCGGTGCGCCTGTAGGGCCATCGCCTTCATGGTGCAGTCGAACATCTCCCGGATGTCGAACTCGATCCGGTCCAGGGTCAGTTGAGCGGCGTCGACCTTGGAAATGTCCAAGATGTTATTGATCACCGCCAGCAGCGAGTCCGCCGAATTTTTCACCGTGCTCAGGTACTCATGCTGCTCGGGCGACAGGCGCGTATCGAGTGCCAGCTCCGTCATGCCGATGATGCCGTTCATGGGGGTGCGGATTTCGTGGCTCATGTTGGCCAGGAACTCGCTTTTCGCCCGGCTGGCCTGCTCGGCCGCTTCCCGGAGCGCGCCCGCCTCCTCCAGCTTCTTCCGGATTACGGCGGTCTGCTTTCGAACCCTCCGGCGAAGCACCGCCACCCAGCTCAGAACGGCAAGCATCAGAGCCGCCATGCAGGCGAGAACCCGGAGCAGCCGGCCGGAGTTCCACAGCGGCGCCGGCCTGACTACGGCGACATCGGCGGCGCTGCGCAGCGCGATGGAGAACGATTGGGGCACCACGTAGTTCAGGATGCCGGCGGTCTCAATGGAGCAGAGACCGGTAACACGAACCACACTGCCCAGTTCCATGTCCGGGATCCGGCCGTGTTCGAGGGTGGCATGGAACAGCCTGGCGCCTACCTGGACCACGAGCGAGCTTCGGCTCGAGTTCGAGAGCTGGTCGACGAGCAACGCATCGATCTGAACCAGTTCCGAATCATAGGTTCCTTCCATCGGGTCTTCGACCGCGATCCTGGCGGGTACCGGCGGCCGACCGGGTTGGCGGCGCAGGACCTTCGCATCGTGCATCTCCGGACTGAAGGCGCCGGCACGCGCAAACCCGAGAACATCCACGACGTCGCCGGGGCGCAGGTTGGATGGGACGTGATTCACAATCTTCAGGCCGGCTCCGGCGTCCTGCACGTAGGAGGGGCCGCTTGGGGGTTGCCAGGGTCACGACGCCACGAACGCAGACGCGATGGGCGGGCGAATCGTGAGGGGAGAAGCGGAGGAGCTCATCGATGGGGCGCGGTTGCCGCTTCGTGCCCGATTGATAAAGCTCGACCGGAATACACCTTCGATCTGGACGTAACGAAAGCCCGCGGCACCCGAGAGAATGGCGGAAACCGGGACTGTGGCAGGGCGCGGCAGGCGCTCGCCCGGCAGTAGCGAAATCTTCGTTGCGGCGACGGTTGGAGCGGATGCGCCCTCGGTTGCGACGCCGACCACCTCGACCAGGTTTCCGTACTGGATGACGCCATGATCCAAGGGCAGGTCCACGCGGGCCGCGCCTGTTTCATCCTGGACGAAGATCAGGTTGAACGCCTGCTCGACCAGCGTCACCGAGGCCCGAAAATGGACGGGCGGGCGTGGCTCCTGAACCTGACGCGACAATTCGGCGAGATGCGATTGAGCGGGGCGACCGGGTGGCTGCCGCGGCAGGAGTTCAGAGCGAACGCCGCGACCGCAAGCACGGCGGCAGTGAGGTGCGGGTTTGGCCTGGACATCTGGCTCTATTTGCCTTATCGGCCGATCAACCCAGTCTTTTCAGCGGCTTTGTCGCAGAGTGGCGCCTTCAGCTTAAGCTCGCACATCGAAACCATCTTTGCCGCCTTTGACACCGTCACTTTCTGGCGCGGCCCGAAACGGCCGCCGGTATGCCGCCAGCCCGGCCGCGAAGGCGCCAGTGGATTCAGGGGGCCACAATCGACCACCGCTGCCGGCGCCAGCCGCACGGGAATCATTGGAACTGTAGAAGCACCACTGAGACGTTGTCTGGAGCTCCGCCAGAGCGCGCGGCCGCGATCAGGGCCTCGGCCTGAGCGGCCGTCGGGTGAGAGGCGGCGACGATAGCAGCGATCTGCTCTTTGGGTAGGGAACCATGGAGGCCGTCGCTGCACAGCAGCAGCAAGTCTCCGGCGGCGACTTCCGTCTCTTTCAAATGTACGTCCACATTCTGTTCCGAGCCGGCTGCGCGGGTAAGCACGCTCCGCTCGACTTCGGTCCGGCCGCTGGAATTTGGGAGGTACATCGAGGCGGTATCGTCCACGCTCAGCTGTTCGAAGGCCGGACCGCGGAGAAGATAGACGCGGCTGTCTCCGATATTAGCCACGACCGCCAGGCTCCCGTCCACCAAAACGGCGGCAACAGTCGCTCCCATTCCCAAACACTGCAATGAGTCTTCCGCGCGGCGCCAGACCTGGCGGTTGGCCAGCTTCACGGCGGTAAAAATGCGATTGGAGGCAAAAGACACTCGCTGGTTGTAGCCATAGGGCCAGGTCACCTCCATCGGATCGGTGGACGATTCGACGAATTCGCGGATCGTCTGGATGGCGATCTCCGCCGCAAGGTCGCCGCGGCGGCGTCCGCCGACTCCGTCGCAAACCACATACAAACCCAGCGCATCGTCGAACAGAATCCGGTCCTGGTTCTCGGAACGGACACACCCGATATCGGAAACTCCGTGCGATAGTAAACGCATAGGGATGTACTGGAGCCCCCTCCAAACAAGCTCGTAGGGTATTATAAACTACCGTAGCGCAGGTCTCCATCGCCTGCCGGATTTAAATGATCTCCCGGATCGGGAAGTACACAGTCGAAGCGGAACTCGGTCGTGGCGGCTTCGGGCAAGTGTATAAAGCCTGGGATCCCGACGTGCGGCAGTCGGTGGCGATCAAGGTCCTGCTTGCCGAAGGCGACTCCGACCTGCTCAAGCGTTTCAAACTCGAGGTGGTTACCACTGCCAGCCTCCACCACAAGAACATCGTCACGATTTACGCCAGCGGTGAAGAGGAGGGCACGCCGTACCTGGTGATGGAGCTTTTGGAAGGCCAGACGCTCAGCCAGATCGTCAAAGAACGGACGCCATTGTCCCTATTGGATAAGGTCCGGATCATGACGCAGGTCGCCGAGGGGCTAGCCTACGCGCATTCCAAGGGCGTCGTACATCGCGATGTGAAACCCGCCAATATCATGTTGCTGCGCGATGGGTCGGTCAAAATCATGGATTTTGGCATCGCGCTCGCATCCAACCGCCGGACGGTCAGTATGACGATGGACGGCTTCGTCCTCGGGACGGTGCCGTACATGGCGCCCGAGCAGTTCACTTCGGATGCGAAGGCCAATGAACAGACCGACATCTTTGCGTTTGGCGACGTTTACTATGAACTGCTCACCGGACACCACCCGTTCGAGCCGTTCCTGCGCGATTTGAACGCGCTGCGGGTGGCGGTACTTACACACGATCCGCCGGCGGTGAGCCGGCTGGCGCCCGATTGCCCGGAAGCCCTGGAACTGCTCGTACACCGATGCATCGCCAAGGAACGGGACTTTCGCTATCAGAAGTTCGAAGAATTGCGGCTCGATAGCAGCTCCGTGCTGGTCGACCTGCAGCATGAGCAGGCAGCGGCGATTTTGCGGGAAGTGCCGGAGCTGATGATCACCGGCGGCCTTCAGGACGCCCGCGCCAAGGTGCGGGAAGCGCAGCGGCTGGAGCCCGGAAACCGGGAAGCGCGGCAACTGCTCGAAACCATCGACCAGAAGCTGCAGGAGACAATCAACCGCGAGCGCATCTCGGCGCGGTTGGCCGAAGCCGACAAACACCTCTCGGAGCGCCGCTTCGCGGAGGCGGTGCAGGCGCTGGAGACGGCCGCCAAGGTCGACCGGGCCGACACGTCGGTCCGAAAGCGGTTGGCCGACGCGAAGGCGAAGCTGGACGGTGCTGTGCAGGCGAACCGGCTCGTGGAAGAAGCTCGTTCGAAACAGGCGCATGGTGAACTGGAGGACGCGCTCGAACGGCTCGACAGGGCCATTCGGGCCGATCCGGAGCATACCGAGGCCAGGCGGCTGTTTCCGAAAATAAGCGAGCAACTGGCGCGGCGCGAGCGCGATCAAATTCGCCAAAAGGCCCTCCGCACCGTATCCGAACACCTGGCCCGAAAACAATTCCCGGATGCCTCGGCGGCGCTGGACGAGTTGGAGAAACAGGATTCCGGAGTGACGGGAATCGCGGATCTGCGCCACGAAATCGAGCGCCAGAAGGCCGAAGAAGAGCGCCGCGTTCGGGCGGAGAGGTTCAACCTGGCGTTGGCCAGGACGCGTGAAACCATGCAGGCTGGCGACCTGGAACGGGCCGGCCAGATGCTGGTTCATCTCACCGCGAATTTCGCCTCCGAGGCTGGGGCGGCCGGCCCGGTAGCGCTCCTCGGTGAGCAATTGAACGCGCTGCTGCGCGCGCGAGATATAGCCGATTGCCGGCAACGAGCGAACGACCTCATGAATCGGAGGTCTTACCGTGAGGCCTCGGCGTTACTCGCGGAAACACTGAACCGATATCCCGCCGAGTCCGGCCTCGTCAAGCAGAAGGCATCCGCCGATGCGCTGGAGGAGGCGCGGAGACGAGCGGAGGCGGTCGCAGCGGTGCTGGAGCGAGCCAATAGGCTGCGCGGCACCGGTGACCTCCGCGGCGCGCTGGCCGCCATCGCGGCCGGGCGCGGACGCCTCGGCGAAGAGACGGCCTTGGCCGACCTCGCCGGGCAGCTCGAAATCGAGGTCGAACGGCAGCGCTATGCCGAGGGCCTCGAGCATCTGATCGAATCCGTCCGAGCGCTTATGGCCACCGGGAAGCACGAGGAAGCCGTCGACCGCATCACGCAGGCGAAAGACTATTCCGGGGAAGCGGAAGTGGTGGCGCTACTGGTGACCGCGCGATCGACGCTGGCGCTCAAACAGGAACAGAAATCGGCCGCCCAGGCCCTGGCCGACGCCTCCAGCCTGGGAACACAGCGGGATTGGAGCGGCGCCATCCGCATTCTGGAGGATGCGCGATCGCGTTACCCGCACAATACGGATTTGTTGCAGGCCCTGGACCGTTTCCGCGGTGAGATGGAGCGCGAACAGCGCCGTGATTCGATCGAGAGACACCGGACCGCGATTCTTCGTGAAATCGAGGCAGGTCTCTGGGAGCAGGCTGACAAAACCCTGCGCCGGGCGCGGGCGGAATTTCCGGATGAAGGAGCGTTTCTCGAACTGGCCGAGCGCATTGAGGGCGGATTGCGGGAACGGGCGATCCAGGAAGCCATCTCGCGCGTCCGCGCAAAACTGACAGCCGACAGCCTGCCGGAAGCCATGCGCCAGCTCGAGGAGACACAGGCGGTGTTTGCCGGAGATCGGAGATGGCAAGATCTCCAGCAAGAGATCGCGAGATGGCGTGAATACGAGGCTGGTCTCGAAGAGGCCAGGCGGCTGCTGAGCCAAGGCAACCCGACTCAAGCGGAAGCATTGCTGACCGGCCTGGTGACGAACGCTCCCGACCTCCGCGCCAGTCAGATGATCGGCGCGATCCAAAACCAGCGGGCCGGGCGCGCGGCGGCGGCCCAACTCGTGCGGCAGTCCCTGGAGCGGAATGACACGGCTCAGGCTACAGCGGACCTGAACACGGCGCAGGCGAAATTCCCCGGCGAACGCCTGTGGACCGATCTTCAGGCGGAGATCGCCGCGCGGCACGATTGGTTGCGTGAACAGGCGGCAATGGCGGAAGCCGTACGTGAGTTCCTGAGACGCGACGATATCCGGCAGGCGGCCGGGAAACTGGCGGAAGCGCGGGTCAAATACCCCAACCACGCGCTCTGGACCGGCGTCGAGGCCGAGATCGACGCCCGGGAAGCGTTTCTGAAGCGGCAAGCGGAAATCGCGGCACTGGCGGACAGCGTGCGTGAGTGCTTGAGGCGTGGCGATCTTAAGGAGGCATCTGCCCGCCTGCGGACCGCGCAGGGGAATTATCCAAAAGAGAGTCTCTGGGCCACGCTGCGCCGGGAGATCGATAGCTCTCAGGCGGATCTGGATCGTCAGGCACGGGTTCGGGAGATCGCGGAGAGTGTTCGCGGGCACCTGCGGCAAGAGGAACTGGCGCAAGCGGCGAGTGAGTTGATGGCGGCGCGCCGCAAGTTTCCGGACGAAATACTGTGGAACACCCTCCAGCAGGAGATCGAAGAGCGGCAGCGGGTCGCGGCCGCGGCCGCGAGTGTGCGCAGGCGCCTGCAGCAGGGAGAGATACGGCAGGCCCATTCGGAACTCAGCGCGGCGCGGGCCAGGTATCCAAGCGAGGGGATATGGGCGACTCTGCAGGCTGAGATCGATGCCTGCCGAGAGGCGCAGGAGCGGCGGGCGCAGATCGCGGCGGCGGCAGCTTCGATTCGTGCGCATCTCGAGCGCGGTGATCTCTCGACCGCGAGTTTGTATCTGGAAAAGGCACGCGCCGCGTATCCGGGCCAGGGGGCCTGGGCCACGCTGCAGGCGGAAATCGAAGCGCTGCACGCGGAAGCCGAGGCGGCTCGGGAGCGGCAGCGGCGTTCGGATGCGATCGGCGCCATCGTCGAACACGTCCAGGCGCTGCTTGGCGCGGAACGGATCGACGACGCAATCGCCACATTGCGCGCCGCAACGACGCAGTTTCCAGGGGAGGCGCGACTTGCCAACCTTTTGCGTGCGTGCGAAAGCCAACTCCTGCAGCGAGAGGTCCAGGAGATCCGCAGCCGCGCCGAAGCGCTGTTGGCACAGGGCAATCCGCAAGCGGCCGCCGACTTGATAGAGCCACGCCATGCCGCGGAACCGCTGGTCGCGGAAGTGCGCGCACGCGTGCACCGGGAACTGGATCGACAGCGATGCCGGGCTCAACTGCTATCGGTCGAGCAACAGGTGCAACCCGGACTCGGGAAGCGCCGATGGCGGGAACTCGATCGCGCGGCGCAGAGCGCCGCCGCTTCCTATGCCGCGGACGCGGAGATCGCGACGATCGCGGCTCGCATTCACGCACGCGTCGAGGCGATGGCGGCGCCTTCGCGCGACAAACCCTTCCTCTGGAAGCTGATCGCTGCGGGCGTGGCCGGCGTTGCGGCGGTGGCCGCGGCCCTGCTGCTCGCGCCCTCCCTGCGGCACAAGGCGGCGCCGGCTCCGACGACGTTCCAGGTCGATATTCGCACCGACCCGCCGGGGGCGACGGTCCGGCTGGGAGCGCTCTCCTGTGTAACTCCGAGTTGCCGTTTGGATCTCGCTCCCGGCAGCTATGAACTCACCGCCGCGCTCGACGGTTACGCGCCGCATCGCCAAATGGTGGTGGTCAATGCATCCACGCGCCCCGTCGAATTAACCCTGGAACCCCTTCCGCCCGTTCCGACGAGCCAACCCACGGCCGCGACCGGGACTCTGGTGGTGCAGACGGGCGTGGCTGGTGCTCTCGTCTATGTGGATGGCGCCCCGCGTAGCCGCACCGACAAGTCGGGATCGCTGGCTTTGTCTCTCGAAGCAAGAACCCACGACGTGCGAGTGGAGCGGAACGGTTACGAGAAGGCCGCTCCACGCCAGGTCGCCATTGCGCCCGGCTCCCGGCAGACGGTAATGTTCCGGCTGACGCTCCAGCCGTCGAAGCTGGAGGTGGACGGCGCACCGGCGGGCGTGGAGATTCGTATCGCCGGCAATCCCGTCGGCCACACCGACGGATCGGCGGTATTTGTGTTCCCGACTTCAATCAGCCCCGGCGATCAGGAGTTACAAATAACACAGGGAGCGGCGAAACGCGCCGTTCGACAGCTTTTCGAGCCAGGACAGACGGCGCATCTCGAATGGACCAGCATAGCGCCCGCCGCGCCGCCTCCCCCGCCGCCAACACCGGAGGAGGTCGAGAGACAGGACTGGGAGCGGCTCGGCACAACTCCCGGGGCGGCGCAACTGCAGGACTTCCTTCGGAAACACCCCGGCGGAGCACATGCAGGCCAGGCGCGATCGCGAATCGCAGATATGTCGTGGGACGCAGTGGACAAAACGAGTCTTGAGGCGTTGCACAGGTTCCTGAGAGACAACCCCGATAATTCGCACCGGCCTGACGCGCAGAAGATTGTCGATCAACTCGAAGCTACCGCGAGGCAGCAGCAGGTCAAGGCGGAACAAGGCAAACAGGAACAAGCCAGGCAGGAACTCCCGAAACCGGACCCGGTTCGCAACACGGGGCAGGACCAGTTGGAAAGGCAGCGGATACTCGACGCTCTGGGACGGCTCGATTCGGCTCTTCAGCACAACCGGCCGCGAGATGTGAAAGCGATCTGGCCCGGGGTCACGCCCATGTTCCTCGAGTCATTGGCGACGCCGAGGACCAGGATGGCCCTGACTCCGCCGAAGGCATTGGATATCCGCTTCGCGCCGCAAGTGGGGCAGGCCACTGTGAACTGTGTCCTGGTCGTCACCAGCGGCGGCTTGATCAAGGGGCACACAGCCAGCGTCACGCTGCGAAACCATGGCGCTGGCTGGGTGGTGGAAGCCTTAAATGTCGACTAAAAGCTATAACCCAGGCCGATCAACGGCACGAATCGCGCAACCAGGCCGTTTTGGTCCAGCCGGAGCAGGACATTGGCGTTTGCCACCAGGTTGCCCGTGATCCGGGCCTTGTAGCCGAAAGAGGCGTAGTATTGCCCGATGGAGACTCGGCCCGCGCTGACCAGGCCGCTGGCGGACCCTTGCGCGGGGACGGCCACGCCGCTACTGTCGCCGTTTGGACCTGTCGGTAGCAACAAACCCGACAGTGTGTGTGTTGTGGCATTCGGGATGCCGTGGATCCAGCCCACCTGATTGCCGAGAATGTCGGCGACCACGGTGTTGTGGCGGCCCAGCGCGACCTCCGTACCGACGGCCCAGTTGAACACATCCGGCAAATAGTCCTTAGTGGTTGTAAACGGTGCGCCGATATAGTCGATCGTTCCTACCGATGTATTCGCGCTAAGTGGCGTACCCTGCAACTGCCCGCCCAGGATACTCTGCCCGCTGAATTGCCATCCGACATCGAAATGCGGAGAAAACACAATGCCGCGGGACAGCGGTTTCGAATAGAACGAGACGGCGGCAAATGGTTTCACAGTGGTGGTGCCGACACCGAGATAGTTTTGCGCATCGCCGGTGGGAAACCTCACGTCGCCGCCGAGCGCAACCACCATACCTGGTTTTCGCACCACCGTTCCTTTGACCCGCACCAACAGATCTCCGAAACCCGTCTTGCTGTAGGCGCTCTGGCCTATCACCGGCTGGAACAAAGTCGGGTAGCCGGGCGTTAAGGTGTCGACGCACCAACATGTGGAGCCATTGGTGCCGAAGCCGTTCCCGGCATAAATCGTGCCGTTGAACGTTCGCGCTTCAACCGCCGAATGCACCATCGGCAATCCCACGGACACATCGATGCTGTCGGTCACCCCGTAGGTAAGAAAGGCAATGTCCTGGGAAAGCCGCACGTCCATGCCGATTCCGAATGTCGCCGGGACGGTGGAAAGCTGGCTTCCCAGGATTACCTTGGACGGGTCGCCGCCAGTGTAGAGAACGCTCAGGGCGTTGAGCGAAGACCCGTTAAACTTCGTAAAGTGGTAGTCCTGATTCGAAAAGCCAACATAAAAACGTCTTTTTCCAATGGTCTCGGCACGTTCCGTAAAGATGGGACCCAGCGTTCCGCTCACCGGAAGCTCCGCCCCCGTGGCGGGATCCGTCCTGACGATAACGCCCGAAGCGGGCGAGGATAGCGGAACGATCGACAGGGAAGTGGCGATGCTGGCATTCAGGGCGTTGTTCAACTGCACGATGCTTCGCGAGACCGAGTAATTGGACCCGTTCGTAATCACGGCGGTGCCGGACGGATCGGCCAGATTCGCCGTGCTTGCGGTTTCCGTAAAAATGCCTGGAACGGCGTTGTTCAGTGTAAAGCTGCTCGCCCCGGTCAGTGTCTGCACCGAAAGGGGAGCGGTAGCGGAATACATCAGCACTTGCGACACGCTGGGGCTCTGCGATTGGGCGGTGGCGCCGAAACTCAGAAGTGCCGCAACCAACATTTCAATTCTTCGAGACATAATTTAATCCCTCAACGACGTGGAGTGCGCGGTCATCCCTACCGCAAAGTGGAGTCAGACTATCACACGAATTTGCCAAACGCAATAGGTACCGGTACCGTTCGTTTACCAGTCGAGAACAAACAACTGCGAGGGCCGGGGCACGAGATGGAATAAGTCGCGCATCGCCGTATGGGCGGTGTCCGTCGACCCTTTACTCAGGTTATTCAATTGCCGGGGTCCGATGCACCCTATCAGCCATCCGACGTGCGGCGCCTCATGAATGAGAATTCCCCGTTCCTGGGCGGTCAGGCCACCGTGTACCCGGAAGCATTGCCCGTTTGTTCCTTTCAATTCCGAGACAGCCTTGTTCCCGGTTTTGTAGGTCAGCGGGTACGGTTCCTTCTTGTACTCATGGCCCTTGTATGACTGAGGCTTGAGCTGAACGTACCCGCCCATCCGCTCGATGGTTGTGAATCGCGCGACTTCCGTAACGCCGGACCCGTCCAAAGTCTGCACGTCGAGGAATCCGGCCGGAGCGGAAATCTTTGAGCCAGAATTCGAGGCAGGAAGGTCGACCTGAAAATGAGGTAGCCGATCAGGAGGCAATAGGGCCCGAAAAATACCAGACTGCTGATTCTGAAGGGAGCGAGATTAAAGAGGCTAAGAACATCATTGGCACATCCCGCGAGGCTGAAGAACGCCGCGAGCAAAGAGAGGCGCCTGTTCACCGGCCTAAATATGTTATAGAAGAGCAGCGTCATTGCGGTATAGAACGCGTGCGCGATGAGGTTGACGGCGTCATATAGAACAAGCCGGCCCCGGCCGACGAAGACCTCGGCGGATACGGTCGTCAGAAAGTAAAGCAAATAAACGGCGCCGGTGATCCTGGCCTTGGGACGGGGCGAAGCTTCTGCGGTCCGTTCCACCATTTCATCGCCTCCAGGAGGGTATTTGGTACCGGCTCGTTATCCGGATGTCTCTTTGGGCGTGGGGTTGTGCCAGCCGCCGTCCGCGGCGATGATCGCGTCCGCCTCTTTCGGCCCCCAGCCGCCGCGCTTGTAAGGGCGGGCCCGCGGGTGGGTTTTCAGGACCGGCTCGACTACCGCCCAGGCGGCCTCCACCGCGTCCTCACGGGTGAAGAGCGCCCCATCGCCGGCCATGGCGTCGGTCAAAAGCCGTTCATACGGCTCTTCCTCACCCGCCTGTTCTTCCGACAGGTAGAGTTCTCGCTGGTCCCCGACAAACTCTTTGCCGGGGAGCTTGACGCGGGCGGCGAGAGCCAAGGCCGAGCCGGGCGAGAGGCGGAAGCGCAGGTAGTTGGCCGGGCCTGTGGCCGGCGCCGAATCGGCGAAGAGCCTCTGTGGAGGCGGCTTCAGTTCCACCAGCACCTCGGTCGCGGTTACGGCCAGATACTTGCCGGAGCGGAGGTACCACGGCACCCCTTCCCAGCGCCATGAGTCGATGAAAAGCCGCAGGGCGCAGAACGTCTCGACGTCGGAGGTTCTGGCGACGCCCGGCTCCTTCCGGTAGCCCGCATACTGGCCGCGCACCAGGTCGCCCGGTTTTAGCGGGCGCATGGCGCTGAAAACGCCGGCTTTCTCTCTTTGGACGGCTCCAAAGTCCCTACCGGCCGGAGGCTCCATGGCCAGCAGCGCGACCACCTGGAAAAGGTGGTTCTGAACCACATCGCGCAGACAGCCGGCGCTTTCGTAAAACGCCCCGCGGCCCCCCACGCCGAAATCCTCGGATAAGGTGATCTGGACACTGGCTACGTAGTTGCGGTTCCAGATCGGTTCCAGGAACGAATTGGCGAAGCGAAAATAGAGGATATTCATGATCGCCTCCTTCCCAAGGAAGTGATCGATGCGGAAAATCGAATCCTCCGGGAACACCGTTCGCGCCACGCCGTTCAGTTCCCTGGCCGAGGTCAAGTCCCGCCCGAACGGCTTTTCGACAATGACGCGCGCATCTCCGGCCAGCTTCGCGGCGCCGAGCCCTTTGATCACCGTCTCGAAAAGCGAGGGCGGAATGGCGAGATAGTAAGCCGGGCGCCGGGCCTTACCGAGCGCCGCCTTTATCGCCGCGAACGTGTTCGGGTCCTGGTAATCTCCACTGACGTATTGGAGCAGCGACAGAAGACGGTGAAGGGCGCGCCGGTCGTCGACGCCGCCCGCTTTCTCGATACTGTCGGTGACTCGTTTGTGCAGCCTCTCCGGACTCCACTTGGGGAGGGCGACGCCGATCACCGGCGCCTGGAGCGAACCTCTCTTCACCATCGCATAGAGGGCGGGGAAGATCATCTTATGCGCGAGATCGCCGGTCACGCCAAAAAGGACCAGCGCGTCGGAATGGGATGCAGTCACCGGACAGCTCCTTTCATGGTGGCGCCTGTCATGACTTTTTCTCGAGATGGCCGCCGAAGCCGAATCGCATGGCGGAGAGTAACTTGTCGGCGAAATCCTCTTCGCCTCTTGACGCGAACCGTTGATAGAGCGCGGCGCTCAGCACCGGTGCGGGAGCCCCTTCCTCGATGGCGGCGGTGATGGTCCACCGGCCTTCCCCGGAATCGGATACGCGGCCCGAGAATTTGGAAAGATCCTGCTGCCCGAATAATGCGACGGCGGTCAAGTCCAGCAACCATGAGGCGATCACGCTGCCGCGCCGCCAGACTTCGGCGACATCCGCCAGGTTGAAATCGTACTGATAATGCTCCGGATGGCGCAGAGGCGTCGTCTCGGCATCGGCGCTCTGGGCGCTTTTGCCGACGCCCGCGTGCCGGAGAATGTTCAGCCCCTCGGCGTACGCCTCCATAATGCCGTATTCGATGCCGTTGTGAACCATCTTGACGAAATGGCCGGCGCCGGATGGACCGCAATACAGGTAACCCTCCTCAGCCGTGCCGTCCGAGTTTTCGCGCCCCAGCGTCCGCTGGAGATCGCCGCGGCCGGGAGCCAGCGTCTTGAAGACCGGGTCCAGGTGGCGGACAGCTTCGGCCTTACCTCCAATCATCAGGCAGAAGCCGCGCTCGATGCCCCACACGCCGCCGCTGGTCCCGACGTCGATGTAATGAATGCCACCGGGCTCGAGTTCCTTGGCGCGCCGGATGTCGTCGATGTAGTAAGAATTGCCGCCATCCACCACCATGTCGTCCTTCTGCATCAGGGTGGAAAGGCTGGCGAGCGTGCCGTCGACCGCTGCCGCGGGCACCATCAACCATGCCGCGCGGGGAGGCGCGAGTTTGGCTACAAAGTCCTCGAGTGACGTGGCTCCGGCCACGCCTTCCCGCGCCAGTGCCGTCACGTTATCCCGATTCTGGTCGAAGACAACGCACTGATGGCCGCCGCGTTGGAGGCGGCGGACCATGTTGGCGCCCATCCTGCCCAGACCGATCATTCCAATTTGCATTCTTCCCCCTCCTAAGCGGACCATTCCGCGTCGATTCCGGCGCGTCGATGGTACGTCATTCGATCACTCGCAGGTATTGGGCCTATTTTCGCATAAGCGCCTGGCCGGCCTTTTCGCAAGCTGGACGTCGGCATTTGCGGCTTCGCCAGACTCGTCGCGGCGGCACGGCGCGTTATCATGGGGGCTCAATGGATTCGCGCCGGATGTGCCCGCAATGCCGGGCTTTCATAACCACCAAAGACAAGGTTTGCCCCTATTGCAACGAGCGGGTGGGGCCGCGGGCCATCGACCGGCGCGAGCCAGGGGGGCTGATCGGCGGGCTCATTCCGCATGCGCGTTTCAATACAACCACCATCCTGCTGCTGAATTTCGGCCTGTACCTGGCCACCACGATCTACAGCATGAAGGCTGGCAACGAGGGCGCGTTCTCGAATATCGACAGCCAGACGCTGGTCGCGTTCGGCGCTAAGTTCGGCCCCTACATCGCCCTGGGGCAATGGTGGCGGCTGGTGACGGCCGGGTTCCTGCACGGCGGCCTGCTGCATATCCTCATGAATTCCTGGGTATTGTGGGACCTGGGATCGCAGGTCGAGGAGGTTTACGGCGCCAGCCGGATGTGGGTGATTTACCTGGTATCGAGCATTTGCGGCTTTTATCTCAGCGACTTATGGAACCCCATGGTGCCGTCGGTGGGAGCGTCGGCCGGTCTGTTCGGGATGATCGGGGCCATGATCGCCCTGGGCGTGACGCACCAGGGCGGCACGGGCGACGCGGTGAAGAGCATGTACATTCGGTGGGCCATCTACGGGCTGCTGTTCAGCTTCCTGCCCGGCATCGACATGGCGGCGCACATCGGCGGTCTGGCGGGCGGTTTCGGCTTAGCCTATCTGGCCGGCTTGCCGCGCTATGAGGGTGCTCCGGTGGAAACGTTCTGGAAAGGCGGGGCCTGGATTTGTCTGGCAATAACGGCCCTGAGCTTTCTAAAGATGTACTTGTGGTTCACCCGGATGGCGCAATAAACTAGGATGATGAAGCTTCGTACCTTGGCACTGGCGCTGGCGCTCGGTTTCGGTCTGACAGCGGCTTGTGAAGCCGCGACAAAGGCGCACGTGGCGAGAGTGCGGGTGAAGGGCAAGAATCGCTCCACCAACGCCAAGAACGCCGCCAAACGGAACAAAGCGCGCGCCAAAGCCGCCCGCAAAGCGCATCGGCGACTCAAACACGCCTGACCGAGCCGCGACCGTAAGGGAGCGGTTGCTGCTCCCAATTTCCAACCTGGCCTGCGGTCGCCGCGGCTGTTCTTAGCGTTGATGGGACAGGCCGGGCGGCCTTGTCCCACTCGGCAACGGAACACCCTACTTAGCCGTCGAGCTCGATTTCCTGGTGCTGCATGCCGGCGTACGGGTAAACCGCAACTTTCGGATCGCCGGGATGAAGTTCCTTCAACTTGGCGATCACGTCCGGCCACTTGTCGCAGAAGAACGTACCTGTGCGGTAGTTGTTCTTCAAGTTCCGGGTCAGATATTGCGAGTACACGATCATGTTGCTCTGCACCGCCTGCGGCGCGGCGCCACCGCGGCCCATGCCCCGGATGCGCCGGCTGGTCAGGTCGAATTGCGAAGCTCCGGAGAGCCCGGCGAGCCGGTTGTTGAGATAGTGGACCGGATCGAGGCCCAGCGGGTGCTGCACGATCAGAACGCCCGTGCCGCCGGGGCGCCGCGAGTAGTTGATCCAGAGTGCGCCGTGGAAGGCCTGGGCGTTCTGCGGATAGGCGTTGGCCACCACGATGTCGGCATCTTTGAAGGTGGGCGTGCAGTAGGTCTTGGCCGCCACGCGGACGCCGGCATGGTGCGCGTCCACGATGTCGCCGCCCCAAATCTCGGTGGGCCGAAGCCGATCGTTATAGAGGATCTGCACGGTGTAATCGACCTTGGCCATCCTGGCCGCCTCGATCATATCCAGCCGCATATCGTTGTTGAAGATCTTCACCGGTCCGGTGGTGTGGACCTTGGTCAGAATCTGTGTGTGGTTGTATTCCACCGTGCGGAGTGCGGCCAGGCCGGGGAGGATCGCCTTGGCGCCGCCGCCGTAGCCGGCGTCCTGGTGAACCTTGACGCCGCTGATGCAAATCTTCAGGTCCGCGGCGAGGAAGGTCTGGTTCAGCAGAATCTTGTTGCCGCGGGTGGTGGTGCCCACTTCCTTGACGTTGTCGAATGCGTCGTGATTGAGCCAGGCGTAGTTTCTGGCGATCTCCGGCCCCAGTTTGCGGCCCACCTCTTCCTGCGTCATGGGGCGGTGTGTGCCGAAGGAACCGATAAACAGAATGTCCTCGTCCTTGACTCCCGCCTTCGCCAGTTCGGAAACCACCCACGGCGTTACCGCGTAGGCCGGCGTGGTGCGAGTGAGATCGTCGAAGCTGATAGCGACCGTCTTCTTGCCTTCGGCCAGTTCGCGCAGCGACTTGCTGCCGATGGGCCGGTTGCACCGTTCGGCGATCTGCTGCGGGGTGAGCACCGGCATGTTGTGGCCTGCCATGTCCATCACATGCACGTCCCAACTTGCGGGGAAATCGATGCGCTCCTCGATCCACGGCGCCCCGTTCGGACCGGCGAACTCGTGGGTCGGGATCGTGATGGATTTGGCTTTGCCTTTAAGTTGCGGCACGGCCTTGGCCTGAAAGGGCCCGGCGGCCATCAGAGTGCCGATGAGTGGAACCGAGCCGAGCGCTCCGGCCTGTTCCATAAATCCCCTGCGAGTGAATCGAGAGTCTGACATGAGTACCTCCCTGGCGAGCTTTACGTGCCAACATTTACCAGAACCGGCGGAGCAAGTCAAGCCGTGGCTCTGGCGGGGGGCAGGGCAATTAGAGCACCTGTGGGGTGATAGCCTGAATGTTGACCCCGATTTCCTCTCCCGATCCTTCCATCGCTCGTGCGCGCCGGGGATTGTTGCCCTTTCTCGGACTGGCCTGCGGGGCCAGTGTCGCCACCATTTATTACAACCAACCGCTGCTGGCCGAAATCAGCCGCGCGTTCCACGTATCGCACGGCCGGGGCGGAACGGTGGCCGTCGCCACCCAGCTCGGTTACGCGGCCGGAATTCTTCTGTTTGTTCCCCTCGGCGATGTGGTGGAGCGCCGCCGGCTCATCCTGCAGCTGTTTGCCGCCGTGTCGCTGGCTCTGACGACCGCATACCTTGCGCCGTCGTTCTGGATTCTGGTGGCTGCCAGCGTGGCCATCGGCATGGCCGCCTCGGTCACTCACATCATGGTTCCACTGGCGCAGGAACTGGTCGGCCCCGGCCAGAGCGGACGCGCCCTCGGTACGGTGATGACCGGACTGCTGCTCGGGGTTCTGCTGGGACGCACAGCGTCCGGCGCTGTGGGCGACGTGCTGGGATGGCGTTTCGTGTTCCTGCTGGCTGCCGCTTCCACCGCTGCTTTCGTGCCACTGCTGTGGTGGCGTCTGCCCGTGCTTCCCCCCGCCCACCGGTTATCTTATGGCGCGGCCCTCCGTTCTCTGTGGGACTTGGCGCGCGGCGAACCTCTGTTGCGGGAAGCGTCGACCATCGGCTTTCTGGCCTTCGCCTCGTTCATCGCCTTCTGGACAAACGTGGCATTCTTTCTCGGCTCGCCGCACTACCGGCTGGGAGCGGCTGCCGCGGGGAGCTTCGGCCTGCTCGGCGCTGGCGGAGCCCTCATTGCTTCCCCCGCCGGCAGGTTGGCCGACCGTTACGGCCCACGCCGTATCCTGGCTCTCGCCCTCGCGTTGATGAGCCTCGCTTACCTCGTCCTCTGGATATTCGGCTATCACATCGCCGGGCTGATTGCCGGCGTGATTGCGCTCGATATCGCCCAACAGTCCATGCAGATCTCCAACCAGTCGCGCATTTTCACCCTGTCCCGCGCCGCCAGAAGCCGCCTGAATACGATCTATATGATTGTCTTCTTCCTCGGCGGCGCGCTCGGGTCGGCCCTCTCGGCCGTGGCGTGGAGCCACTGGCAATGGGCGGGCGTCTGCGTTTGGGGCCTGGTCTTGTCGGCCCTGGCATCGTTGCGCCACACGTTCGGTGCCCGCATCCCAGCTCACCCGCGGCTGTGACCCACCGATACGGCCAAGCGCCGAAGTCCCGACCGGGAAGGAGTTTTGAAAAACCAAATCGCAGGCCGAAAGCCTAGTCCACTAGCTCCAACTAAGTGCCTTGGAATGTTTGTGGAGTTGGCGTTTCCGCCTGCGCCTTTCCGCTTGCGACTGCTAACGCCGACTTAGTGTTTGCTACCCTTCTTCGGCCGTTGGGAAGCTTCGGCTCCTGCCTTGGGGTGGTGCTTATTATGGCGCGCTAAAGCCTTCGCAATCTCCTCGGCCGACAACTTACTGTGATTCTGCGAATGCAGCACATCGCTGACTGGTTCTGAATTCGTTGCCATCGCGTTTGTGAACCCCCTGTTTCAAAGCCGCGTTGCCGGCTGGAAGATGCCGCTTCCGTTCTTGCGGGTAACCAGGCGGCACGGGAGCCGCGTTCAGTGAGTGCCGGCCTTTCGGCCTTCGGGTGGGAGCCTGTCGCAGCTGGGAACCAACACTCGCTGAACAGCAACGCCTGCTTCGAGTTTATCCCTCTTCACTCGAAAGCGAGCGCCAAATAAAATGATAGCGACGCCGCTCTCAGCGCCTGAATAGCGCGCGTGTACGAGTCTGTACAATGGTATACCCAAAGGAGGCGGATTGATGCTCGGCTGGGTCTCCCATTTTCTTCGCGACCTGCGCTTCGGCTTGCGCGATCTGGGTGCGAACCGCGCGTTTGCCGCCGTGGCTGCCGGCTCGCTCGCTCTCGGCATCGGCGGAAGCACCGCCATGTACAGCGTGATTCACGCCGTCGTCATCGATCCGTTTCCCTATCGCGAGCCCGACCGCCTGATGAGTGTCAACGTGCGCGGTAGCCGCGGCGGAAATGGCAGTTACTACACCATCGACGATTTTCTCGAAATCTCCGAACGGAACCGGGTATTTTCCGGCGTCGTCGCTTCCACCTGGAGCGACGTCACCTGGACCGGCGCGGGCGAGCCCCAGCGCCTCCGCGGCAATCACTGCACCATGAATACATTCGTGGTGATGGGTGTCGCGCCGCTTATCGGACGCGCTCCGGCCCGGCCGGATGCCGCAGCCGGCGCCGAGCCCGTCACCGTTCTCGGCTACAAATTCTGGCAGCGTGCCTTTGGCGGAGACCCCGGAGTCGTCGGCCGCAAGCTGCGCCTCAACGGCAAAATGCGCACCGTGATCGGCGTCATGCCGCAGCGGTTCATGTGGCGCGGCGCGGACGTTTACCTTCCGGATGTGTTTCACCACGGCGAGACGGTGGAGGGCGTTCGCGAAGTCCACCTGCTCGGCCGGCTCAACCCCGGCATCTCCCGCGAGCAGGCCACGGCGCAACTCAAACCCTTGTGGGATGAGCTCCAGCGTCTCCATCCGGACGACTTTCCCAAGTCCTGGCGCCTGGAGCTGCGAAATTTCGCCGAAACCTTTCCCAGCGATATTCGCGACTCGCTCTGGATTCTGTTCGGTGCGGTCGGGCTACTGCTGATGATTGCCTGTGTCAACGTGTCGAACCTGCTACTGTCTCGCGCGCTGGCACGCCGCCGCGAATTAGCCATCCGAGTTTCGCTGGGAGCGCAGCGCTGGCGAGTGATCAGACAATTGCTCGCCGAAAGCCTGGTGCTGGCACTTGCCGGCGCCGCCATCGGCATTGTCCTGGCCTACGCCGGAATTCGCGGCATCGTCGCCGTGGTCCCGCCCAACACCATCCCCGACGAGGCCAAAATCGAAATCAACGGCATGGTATTGCTTTTCACGTTGGGCGTATCGGTGGCTTCGGCGTTGCTGTTCGGCATCGCCCCCGCTCTGAACGCTTCCAGCGTCGACATTCTGGCGGTGCTGAAAGAGGCCGGCCGGGGCACCGCGGGAGGCCGTGGACAGCGCCTCCTGCGCGGCGCGCTGGTGGCCGGCGAAGTAGCGCTTTCACTGATGCTACTGGTAGGCGCCAGCCTCATGATCCGAACCCTGAAGTCGATCGAAGACGTGCGCCTCGGCTTCCGCCCCGACCGCATCTGGACCTTGCGCGTTCCCCTCTCCGACGAGCGCTACCCGGAGCTGCCTCAACGCAACGCTTTCTTTGAAGAAGTGCTCCGGCGAATTCGCGCCGTGCCCGGCGTCGAGGCCGTCGGTATCAATAGCGGCTTGCCTCCCGTCTACTCCTGGGGCATGCCGGTTGTGGCGGTCGGTAGCACCCGTCAGGACCAACACGTCGTGCTGTTCCACCAGGTCACGCAAGATTACTGGAAGGTGATGGGCATCGGGCTTGTCGAAGGCCGACTGCTCACCGCCCAGGAAGTGAACCGGGCCGCGCGCATCGTGGTAGTCAACCGCAGTTTCGCGCGGCGCTATTATGGCGACGGCCAAGCCATTGGCCGCATGGTTCGTGTGCCGCGCCTGAAGATGCCGCCATTCCACCTCACCGACGAACCGTTTCAGATCGCCGGCGTGGTCGAAGACACCGTCAACGATCTCGGCGCGGTGCAAGTCTGGCCCGAGATGTTCGTGCCTTATACTTTGACGGGAATGGCGGACCGCCTCTTCGTGCTTACAGCCGCACGCCCGCAAGCCATCGCGCCCGCCATCAAGGCTCAAGCATTCGCGGCCGATCCCGGCCAGCCCGTGATGGAGGAGAAGCCGCTCGAAGCTCTGTTGGTTGAGAACGCCTACGCAGCGCCGCGTTTCAACCTGCTGCTGTTCGCCATCTTCGCCGCACTCGGCCTGGCACTGGCGCTGTCCGGCATTTACGGTGTGGTGTCGCACGTGGTGGCGCAACAGACGCGCGAAATCGGCATTCGCTTAGCTCTGGGCGCCAGCCCCCCGCGGGTGATCGCAGCCATGATGGCCGTGAGCGCCCGCCTGCTCGGCATTGGCGTAGCCCTGGGGCTTGCCGGCAGCCTGGCCTCCGTCCGCGTGCTGAAGAGCCTGGTGCATAACGTCTCCCCGCTGGATCCGTATTCGTTTCTTGCTATGACCGCGCTGCTCGTCATCGCCGGGTTGTTCGCCGCCTTCTGGCCCGCCCTGCGCACCACCCGCGTAGACCCGGTGAAAGCCCTGCGGCAGGAATGAGACAGGTATCCATGGCGCCACCACGCCGCACTTCAACTTGAATGGCTCCCGCGCCTGTGTCATGGTTAGGCGGAGGAGACCCGCGATGCCATCCGTCCGTTATCCGAGCGTGCTCCGCGCCGTCTACCACGAGGTTTCACGCCTCATTGCGCTCCGCGGGCAGGTGCCGACCGATCTGGTGCAGGGCGATCCGGATCTTTACCGGTCGTTTCCGATCAAGTATTTCACGCCTAACAAGAACGGGATCTTCCCGCGAACGCAGGCGAACCAGGCCGCGCTCGTGATCCGCGACGAGGCTTCCGATACCAATCGCTTCAGCGGCCAGTCGCTTTCCGCCGACGTGCCCGCCTCGGGCGGTCTGTATTGCACCTTTGGGCAGCCGGCTCTGATCGCCGAGGTGCTGCACTATTCCCGCGTCAACCGGGACGGAACCATTAACCGGACGATTCGCCGCGAAACCCGGACAGGCTTCCCGGTTCCCGGCGCGGCGCTGGCCGAGAAGTGCATTGTGCGGCTGCGCCTGATGCACTCCGTTATGGCGCTGGACCTGTCCGAACACAATCCCGGCTCGCTGGCTTTCGTGAGGCAGATCGAGCGGAGCCGCGCCGTTCAGGGCGCAATCGACCTGGCGCATGCTCCGCCGGTGCCCTTGTGGGATTGGATTTTCGACGGGTGGGACTACTCCGTTGCGCGCGGCATCGGCCTCGCGGTCGCGAGCTGCGATTACCTCAGGGCGCTGCGGGTCGGCTCGGCGCGGCACGGCTCGCGGTCCCCCGAAGAAAGCGGCGACAATCTCATCTTATTCGGCCGCGATGGCACGCAGGTGTCGTGCCTGTCGATTGTGGAATCGTACCTGATTCCCGCGCGCGGCAAGCCGGTGCTTTACCCGGTGGAGTTTGTGCCGTAATCGGGTACGTCAGGCCTTGAAAATCTCACTGCGGTGAAACTCTATAGTTCGATCGCCCGTGAAGATCACATCGCCGCGCACTTCACTGAGCGCGCCATCGGCATAGATGTACATCTCGCGCCGGCGGGGATCGACGAGCCAAATGTTCCGAACACCCTTCAGTTCGTACTCTTCGAGCTTTTCGAGCATCTCCGTCCAGATACTCGTCGACAGAGATCAGCGCCCCGGCACTCATATGCATACGATAGCACTGGACGAGGTGCTAAGCTGTGATTGTGAAGCTCACCATTGAGCTCGACCGCGAGGTTGACGGACGGTGGATCGCCGAAGTCCCGGAATTGAACGTGCTTCTGTACGGCGACTCCAGGCCAGAGGCGATTCAGCGCGCTCAGTCAGCAGTACGCGAGATTGTTCTCGACCGAATCGCTCATGGCGAGTTGCCACCGGATTCCGCGAATGCGGTTTTCGATATCGCCGCATGAGCTCTTGGCCTTCGGCAAGGGCCCGGCGTGTTTTCGCCGCTACGCATCGGCTGGCGTAATGAGCGGACGGTAGGCTCCCATAGAATCATGAAGAAGGACGGATGGGCGGATTACCCGTTCTCGTTTCACGACTCCGAGGAGTTAGGAATACTGGCCATACTGGCAAGAAAGGACAGACCTGTGGTTAGGACGGGCCCGAGCGGTCGGCCCAGGGGCGCTGTCCCTGGCTACCCTTTGGGTACCCTTTGTGAGGCACGGGGGGCTAAGAGGTTAGATCGGCAGATGAAAGACTTTTTTGTCGTTCACCTCGGCATCTAGAGCGTTACGAGGCATCGCGTCGACCTGCCCTACAAGCGCATCTAGGTCGATGCCGCTAAGCAACGAAAGCATCTTATAGGCCTTGATCAGCGCGCCGTGCGCCTTCTCCAGATCGGCCAGCATGATTGCCCTGCCCGCATCTGTGTTGATTCGTATATTGTGCTCCCGATAAAAGTGGTGAAACAAACGGTTTCGTTCTTCCAAGGCGGCTGACAGCGTCGGCTCTATTTGATCCAGGGCATCTGTAACTTGTTTTGTTTCCTTGATGTGCTGGCCAAGCGTTTGGCGGTTGATCTTAGCCAATAGCTCTGCGGCACGGCTTGAATCCACTTCGAGCGCGGGTGTTATCATCCCCTCTTCGGCGCCCCTCAAAAATAACTGCAGCGTGCCGAGGTCTGTCTCGATAAGTTGAGCCGCTTCGGCAACTTCCCCGAATTTTCGGTAAATATCATCGCGCGTAACCATCGCTTGTACTCCCCTGTTCTGGAGAAAGCCATTAATCCTGAGCCCTCTTCAAGCCCGGCGAGTGGCTCCGCCTTTTGACCCTATTGTCACTGTATTATGCCAGATTCAGTAAGATCCGGGTCCATCAAGAATAAGTATCCCCGCCTCCAGAATTCTCCTCACCAACCCCTCCATCGTATAAGGCCGCGCCTCCACCGCTACTTCCAGCCCCAACTCGCGAACGGTTCCCGACGTCACCGGCCCAATCGATGCGATCCGCACTCCCGCCAGCGCTTCCTTACCTACCGCCCCGACCAGGTTCCGCGCGGTAGAGGAACTCGTCACTGTGACCCAGTCGGGCTTCCGCGCCGCCGCAAACAGCGCACGCCCGCGCGCCTCGGCCTCGGCTGGAACAACTGTCTGATACGCTTCCACCACATCCACCTCGGCGCCGCGTTTGGCCAGTTCCACCGGCACCAGGTCGCGCGCCACTTTGGCTCTTGGCAGCAGCACCCGCTTGCCACCAAGTTCGTATGGCCGAAACGCTTCCAACAAACCCTCGGCCACATACTCGGCGCCCATCAGGTCGACTTTCAAATGCAGCGACTCCACGGCGGCGCGCGTGGCTGGACCGATGGCGCAGATCTTCGCTCGCAGCCCACGCCAATCGGCTGCCGACCGGTCCAGGGCCGCCACAAAGTGCCGCACTCCGTTGGCGCTGGTGAAGATCAGCCAGTCGTACGCCGCAAGGTGCGCGATGGCACGCTCCAGCGGCGCCGGGTCCGAGGGCGGTTGGATTTCGATGGTGGGTAACTCGATAGGTTCGGCACCCAATTCCCGCAAGCGTGCCGACAGCGTGTCCGCCTGCTCGCGGGCACGAGTCACCACGATACGCTTCCCGAATAGCGGCAACCGCCCGAACCAGTCCAGCTTTTTCCGCAATCGCACCACTTCGCCCACCACGATGGTGGCCGGCGGCTTCAACCCGCGCTCGGCGATTTGCGCCGGCAGCGTAGCCAGTGTCCCGGTGACTGTTTCCTGGTCGGGACGCGTGGCCCAGCGCACCGCCATGGCCGGCGTTTCCGGCGAGCGCCCGCGCGCCATCAGCTCGCGCGCAATCGCCGGGAACGTGGTCAGACCCATATAAATGACCAGGGTCTCGGCAAGCCCTACCTTCCCCCAATCGATGGCTTCCACGGCGTGGCCGGTCACAAAACTCACCGCTGAAGTGTGATCGCGATGGGTCAGCGGCACGCCGGTATAGGCCGCGATCCCCAGCGGCGCGGTCACTCCCGGCACCACTTCAAACGCTATGCCCGCGTCGGCCAGCGCCTCGGCCTCTTCCCCGCCCCGCCCGAACAAGTACGGATCGCCGCCCTTCAGCCGTACCACAGTCAGCCCGCGTTGTGCCCGCTCGACGAGCGAGGCGCAGATCTCCTCCTGGCTGAAGGCGTGGTCGGCTTTCTTCTTGCCCACGTAGATGCGCTCGGCGCCGGGCGGGGCCAGCGCCAGCAGAGCTTCCGGCGCCAGGTGGTCGTACAGCACCACGTCGGCGCGCTCCAGCACGCTACGCCCTTTCACCGTGATCAGACCGGGATCGCCCGGGCCGCCGCCCACCAGGTAGACCTTGCTCATGCGCTGTAGACCGCTTCGAGGATGGAGCGCCCGCCGCGAGCCAGCAGTTCCTCGCCCAGCTTAGAACCGAGGGCGCAGGCATCGGCCGGGTCCCCTTCGGCCTCGGCGCGCAGCAGTTCACTTCCATCCGGCGACGCCACCACCCCCAGCAAGCGCAGCCGCCCGCCGTCCACCGTAGCATTCGCGCCGATCGGCACCTGGCAGCCGCCGCCCAACGCCCGAAGTAGCCCGCGCTCCGCTTCCACCGCCGCATGCGTATCGCCATCGTCGAACCGCAGGCACGCCTCGAAGCCCTTCCCTTCGCCGCGAGTCTCAATCGCCAGTGCACCCTGTCCCACGGCTGGACACATGACGTCGACCGGCAGGATTTCGGCAATGCGGCCGCCCCATCCCAGTCGCTTCAAACCAGCCGCAGCCAATAGAATCGCTTCGTATCGCCCCTCGTCCAGTTTGCGTAGCCGCGTATCCAGATTGCCGCGCACCGATTCGATCTCGAGGTCCGGCCGCAGCTTGCGCAATTGGGCGGCGCGGCGCAGCGAACTGGTGCCGACCTTGGCGCCGCTGCCGAGTTCCGCCAGCTTCCGCCCCACCACCGCATCGCGCGCATCTTCCCGCGCCGGCACCGCCGCCAGCACCAGCCCCGCCGGCAGTTCCGTGGGAAGGTCCTTCAGGCTATGGACAGCCAGGTCGGCGCGCTCATCGAGCAGCGCTTCTTCGATTTCCTTGGTGAACAGTCCCTTGGTGCCCACCTTGGCCAGCGGCACGTCGGTAATCTTGTCGCCGGTGGTCTTGACGATCTCGATGCGGCACTCTTCGCCCCGCGCCGCGAGTTCCCCCGCAACCCACCGTGCCTGCCACAATGCCAATTGCGAGCCGCGCGACGCGATAACCAGCATGATCTCTATTCTTGCAGGTGGAACGCCTTGCGTATGGCCGCCACCACGTGCGCCCCTTCCGGCTGGCCGGCCTGGCGGCGAATCTCGGAAATCGGCCCGTGCGCGATCTTGTTGATGATGCCGCGCGTCAGCAGTTCGAGCGCCTGCTCCTGCTGCTCGGTGAAGGGCCCGAATTTGCGCCGCACTTTCTCGATTTCCCCGGTGCGTATCTGCTCCAACTGCTCCTGCAGGCTGACGATGGTCGGCGCCACCTCCGCCACCTTCAGGCGCGCCATCATCCGCTCCACCTCGTCGGCGACCAGCGCTTCTGCGCGCTCGGCTTCCTTCATGCGCTCGCGCAGGTTGGCGTGTACCACTTCCTCGAGATCGTCGATGTCGTAGAGAAACACGTTGTCGATGGAATTGATGGCCGGGTCGATATTGCGCGGCACGGCGATATCGATCAGAAACATGGGCCGGTTACGGCGAGCCGCGATCACCCGCTGCATCTCTTCTTTCGTCACGATGTAGTGCGGCGCGCCGGACGAGGCGATGACGATATCCATCTCCGGCAGCATGCTCACGAAGCGCGTGTATTCCACCGGAGTGCCCTGGAACAGGTTGGCCATTTCGATGGCGCGCTCGTGGGTGCGGTTGGTGACGAAGACGTGCGAAGCGCCCGACCGGCGCAGGTGCCGCGCCGCCAGTTCCGACATCTTGCCGGCCCCGACAATCATGACCGTGCGGCCTTCGAGCGATCCGAAAATCTTGCGCGAAAGCTCCACTGCCGCGTAGCTAACCGAGACCGCCATCTGCCCGATGCCGGTTTCCGAGCGCACCCGTTTGGCCACGCTGAATGCGCGGCTGAAAAGGCTGTCCAGCCAGCCGCACACCGCACCCGCATCCTTCGCCGCCGCGTACGCTCCCTTGAGCTGGCCCAGAATCTGCGGTTCGCCGATCACCATCGAATCCAGGCTGGACGCCACCCTGAACAGGTGATGGATGGCCTCGCGCCCTTCGTGCCGATACATGTGCGGGCCGATCGAGCTGGAACTCACCGCCTTCTGCGAGGACAGGAATTCGTCGACGATGGCCGCCGGATCCGCCTGGTCGTCTGTGGTGAGCGCGATCTCCACCCGGTTGCAGGTGGAAAGGATCACCGCCTCCGCCACGCCCTGGTGCGCTTTCAGGCTGGCCAGCGCCGCGGGAAGGGATTCTTCACGGAACGCCAGGCATTCCCGAACTTCCACCGGCGCGGTTTTGTGACTGACGCCTGCAACCAGAAGCTTCATTGTCTCAGCAACAGCGCTCCCAGCCGGGCGTGCGCCGCCCAGGTCAACACCGAAAAGCACGTCACCGTCACGGCCATAATCGCCGCTTTCCGCCCCCGCCATCCCGCGCTGGTGCGCAGAAATACCATCGCCATATACGCGAACCAGGTAAAGAACGAAATGGCGATCTTCGGGTCGCGAATCCAGGCCGACTTCAGCTCGATGAAGGCCCACGTGCTTCCCGCAATCACCGCCAGCGTGATCAGCACGAACCCCACCGCCATCGATTTCGAAATCAAATCGTCCAGCGTGCCCAGCGCCGGCAAGCGGTAGTAGAATTGGCGGGGCTTCTTGGTCTTGAGCTCGCGCTCCTGGATCAGGTAGAGCAAGGAGGCCACCGCCGTCAAAACCAGCGCCGCGTAGCCCAGCAATACCAGCACGATGTGAACCGTCAACCACGCGTTGCGCACCACCGGACTGGTCCACGCGCTCACCGGGTTGCCCAGCGTTGCCACCAGCGACATCACAAACACCAGTGGGAAGATGAACACGCTCACGCTTTCCAGGCGATACCGCCAGTGCGCGAACAGGTACAGCAGCACGATCAGGAACGCGCACATGGAAAGCGATTCGTAGAAGTTGGCGATGGGGCAGCGGTTGTTGCGAATTCCGTCTTCCACGATGGAGACAAAATGAAACGCCGAGCCGAAAGTGAACGCTGCCAGCGCCACCCGGAAGAGCTGTTCCCGCCGACGAACCAGGGTGAGGATGGCGTGCAATAACCCCAGCGAATACAGCGCCGCCGCGACCCTCAGCCAGATTACGGACATCTCATCCATAGGCTCGATCCGGTACCCTCGACTCCGAAATCACAGTATATCGCAAGGGTCGAATCCCCTATCCCCCGCGAGCGCGGGGATTGCGCGGGTTTCATGCGGGAGCTACGCCGGTAGGACACCCGCGGCAAGATTATCGTTAATGGCACACTCGCGGCCACTGAATTCATTCCGTACTCGTGGCCACTTTATGCTTCAGAACTGAGCGTCGGGGAAGGGAACCGCGCTGTTGAGATTGAAACGGGTTCTGCCGAAGCGCCGGCCACGTTATGCTTTCAGGCGCGGCCACTTTATGCCTTAAGTGACACACAGATTCTTCCAAGTGTTTCAGCCCGGCGAGGACCAGCAGTTGCCCCAGAGCTGCTTCGCGATCAGGCGCCGGCAAACCGGCGATCCGCTTCACGATCTTCCGGACCGCGTCTCGATGGTCCCGCAATCGGGCCAGGATCGCAATTACATTGTCCACGAGCAGCTGCTCGCCGTCCAGATCGCGTATGTCGATGGTGCGGTATCGGAACCAAAAATCCGCCCCGCGGAGTTCGCTTTTCCATCCGCAGCGGCGCTTCGCCGACATAAAGCAGCACCTGGCGCGGGAACCTCCCGAAAACCCGGCAGTTCCGCACTTTGGGCATTTCGACGTCCAGCCACGTTTCGGTGGCCGTGCCGGTCAGTTCCCGCATCGGGAATCTGGCCGACCCTCGCAACAGCAACTTCAACGCTCCGTCGTATTCCTGCATGCGCCCATTCCATTGTGCCGTGTTTCACCCCGTGCCGCAGGCCGCCCGGCCGTCTGCGCGATACTGAGTAACGGTGTCATTTGAAAGCGTTGCAGTCAACCTTCGCGAGTCTTTCCGCGTTATCGCTGCCAGCCGTTCCGCGGGCGAGTTGCGCGAATTGCCTGGGGTCAGCCTGGCTTCGGCTGGCACCATGTTTCAGATGTTCAACGCGGCGTTCCTTTCCACTCCTGTCGAAAGCGACGTCGAACTCGCCCGTCGCGTAGTCCTTCCCTCCGTGCATTTCGGGGCGCGCGGGCTCTCCTGGGCCTATTGGGTTTGCGAAGACTTATTGGGCTGGCGGGCCCAGCGCAAGTGCCGGCAGGTGTTTGAGCGCCAGGGACTTCGCCATTCGGTGGACTTACCTGGCATGATCGCCGAACGCGTCTTGCCGCCCCACGGGCCGCTGCGAGAAATCGATGTGCATCGCGTCTCGAGCCGCGCCGACCGCGACGGGTTCTGCTTCGTCGGGTCAGTGTGTTTTCACGTGCCCCTCCATTGGTTTCGCGAAGTCTTCGACGGCGCCGGCGTGTGGGAGCGGTTTCGCGCTTATAACGGCTACGTGGATGGCGAAGCCGTCTCCACCGCCGCCATCGTAGCCGGTGGCGATGCCATCGGCGTCTACAACGTCGCAACCCTTCCCGAGCACCAACGCCGGGGCTACGCCGAAGCCGTCATGCGCTTCGCACTGAATGAGGCCACCCGCGACCTTGGGATCGAGCGCAGCATTCTGCAATCCACCCCCGCCGGCCTCCAGCTCTACCGCCGAATGGGCTACCGCACCGTCACCCACATCTCGGTTTACGCTTCCTGAGGCGGCACCAATCTCGCCCGCCTTCCACAGAATTGCGCAAGCGCCGGTTCCCGTGGACATCACCGCATCAATTATGTTATGCTTAGATGTATGGTGCGTCCTAAAAGACGCGTTCTTCTAGCAAGTGAAAGTCTTGTCCGGGTAAGCGCCGGAGCGCCCGGTAGCAGGCCACGCGTTGTACGACCGGATCTACAGGAGTGACGTTCTGTGGAGAGCATGGATGCGAGTGCGCAGCAATGGAGGGGCGGCGGGCGTGGATCAAGCCACGCTGCGATCCATCGAGGAGCAAGGAGTAACGCAGTTTCTCGAAGGGATACAGGCCGACCTGAAGGCAGGCCGATATCGTCCTTCACCGGTGAAGCGGCGATGGATACCGAAAGCTGATGGGAAGCAGCGGCCGCTGGGGATACCGACGGTACGGGACCGGGTGGTGCAAATGGCGGCGAAGATCGTGGTGGAGCCGATATTCGAGGCGGATTTCCTGGAGTGCAGTTATGGATTTCGTCCGAAGCGGAGCGCCACCCAGGCTCTGGAAGCAATCCGCGAAGCGGGCAACCGGGGCTACAACTTTGTCGTCGACGCAGACATCAAGGGCTGCTTCGACAACATCCAGAGGGGCACTCTGATGGAGTTGGTGAAGGAGCGAATCTC
>JBEKZL010000240.1:0-11200 GCA_049509915.1 Bryobacteraceae bacterium
CCGCGTACACTTCCGCGGTGGAAAGCAGGCCGATCACGACGCAGGTCAGCACCGTCGCCAGCAAAATGTTGCGGCGCGGATTCTCGGCTTCCTCCGACAGGGTGGAGATGCCGTCGAACCCGATGTAGGTGAGGACGGCGATGGAAGTGCCGCCCAGCACGGCCCCGGAGTTGAAGGTTGCCGGGTCGAAGAACGGCCGCGTGAAGAAGCCCGCGCCGCCGTGCGGCTGCCTTAAAATGTAGCGGGCCGCGCAGACCAGAAATATCGCGACTACCGCTCCCATGCCGGCCGCGAGCCCGGCGTTCAATTTCGCGGACGTGCGGATACCTTGAATGTTGAGCCCCGTGAACAACAGCGCGCACAGGGTCGCCCAGCCCCAATAGGGCACCCCGGGTGCGAAAACATGCGCCTGCCGGCTCACCCAAATGATGCAGATCATGGGATTGAGCATGTAGTCCATCACCATGCTCCAGCCCGTCACATATCCCAGCGCGGGGTTGATCTCGCGGCCCACGTAGGTAAATGCCGAACCGGCGCTTGGGTACGCGCGCGCCATTCTTCCGTAGCTGACGGCAGTGAATAACATGGCCACCATGGCGATCATAATCGTGGTCGCCACGTGACCCCGGCCGCGATCGCTCAGCACGCCGAAGACCGACATGGGCGCCGTCGGCTGGATCACGATTACGCCGTAGAGGATCAGGTCCCACAAACCCAGGGCGCGGCGCAGACGGAGCGTTTCAGTCGATGGACCGGTCATGTGGAATCGCTGTCCATTCCAGGATGCGGTCAGTAGCCCTTCTGCTTGTCGACCACGTTGATCAGCGGCTTGCCCTCCACGAACCGCTTCAGATTCTCCTTGGCCGTGCCGATCATCCGTTCGCGGTCGTGGTCGCTCCGGCCGGCGATATGCGGCGTGACGATCACATTGTCGAACTTCCACAGCGGATGGCCCTTGGGCAGCGGCTCCGGATCGGTAACGTCCACGCCCGCCCCCGCCAGCCGTTTTTCGTCCAGCGCCTTCACCAGGCCGTTCATGTCGTACAACCCGCCGCGGCTCACCACGATAAAATACGAATCCTGTTTCATCAGGCTGAACTCGCGCGGGCCCATCATCTTATGGCTTTGGGGCGTGTGGGGCGCGGAAATGAATACCACGTCCGCCCGCGGAATCACCTCGTCGAGCTGGTCTGGCTTCACCACCGTCTTCAGGAACGGCATGAAAGGCTTGTCTTCCGGATCGACCCCAATCACGTCCATGCCGAAGGCGTTCGCCCGCGTGGCAATCGCGGTTCCGATGCCGCCCACGCCGATCACAACCGCCGTCTTGCCCCGCAGCTCAATGCCGGGAAACGGATTCGGCGGCTGCCACGCTTCCCGCTGTTTATCGGCATAGAATTCGTAAAGATGCCGGCTCAGGAACAACAGCATCGCCATGGCATGGTCGGCGATCTCCGGCGATTGCACGATCTTGTTGTTGGTCAGGATGATGTTACTGTCGCGGAGATCGTTGCCTCCCGATAGGAACAGCACATTCTCCACGCCGGCACTGATCGACTGGACCCACTTCAGCTTCCTGGCGGCGCGCACCTGCTCGGGAGTGATGTTGCCCACAAACCCGTCGGCATCGGCGATCTCCCGCATCACCGTGTCCCGGGTGGCCACGACGACTCTCGCGTCCGCGGTTACGCTCTGCAGCTCCTTCGCCAGGCCCGCGTCGTTCATCACCACAATTTTCTTTGGTTGCGCGGACAGCGCCGCCGCGCACAGAACCGCCAGCGTTAGTCGATACATGCCATCCACTATACAATGAACGGCGCCGCGGTCGAGGCCTTCCTGATCTGGCGGGATCGAGGGGTTGGTGGCGGTTCGTTCTTCGCCCTGCGCAAAGCCGCTGCCGCGGGAATGCTGCTGATTATGGGACCAGCGCCGCGGGCCAACCATGATTTGACTCCTAAAATGCCGGCGCCGGTGCCCTCCCGATGAATCGCCCTCCTTTGGGCAGCGTTTGGCGAGACGGGGCAAGGCTTGTGCCCGCTGACGGCCAATTACGGAGGGCACCCTTCCAGGGTGCAGGACCAGTTTTGGAAAAGAGTGATTCTGATTGAAATGAAGCTGATTGTAATACTGGTGCCATCGGGGTCGCTTAGCTGTCCGGTCCACGATAAGTCTTCCTTGTTAGACTGAACCTCTATGTCCCTGCCGCAGGTCGCCGTTCTGGCTATGGTGCAAGGGCTGACCGAGTTCTTGCCGGTCTCGAGCACCGCGCACCTGTATCTCGCGTCTTGGCTTTTCGGCTGGCGGAGCCAAGGGCTGGATCTTGACATCATGCTGCACCTGGGAACCTTGCTGGCGGTGATCGTTTATTTCCGGCGCGATTGGGTGGAAATCTGCGCCCGCGCCTTCGGCCCGGCCCATTTCGGACTGCTCTGGCTGCTGGCGGCGGCGAGCATTCCGGTGGGCGTGGCGGGCCTCGCTTTCCGTCGGCAGGCGGAACGCCGCTGGCGCAACCCGTTCGTCATCGGCGGCATGCTGCTGGTGGTTGCGCTGTTTATGGGATTTGCCGAGACGCGCGGGTCGAAGGCGCGCCATCTCGCCGGCCTCGGCTTTCCCGACGCCGTCGCCATCGGTATCGGGCAGGCGCTGGCGGTGGTACCGGGAACTTCGCGCAGCGGCATCACCATCGCCGCCGGCCTGCTGCGGGACCTGGACCGGGAATCGGCCGCCCGCTTTTCCTTTCTGCTCTCCACCCCGGCCATCGCCGCCGCAGCCGCAAAGGCTCTGTACGACCGGCGCCAATCCGGGCGGCCGCCGGCCCTGCCAACCGGCGTTTTCCTGGCGGGAGTCGCGGTGAGCGCCGCCACCGGCTTTGCGGTACTTTCCTGGTTCCTCGAATACCTCGGGCACGGCAGCCTGTGGCCCTTGGTTTACTACCGCACAATTTTTGGCATAATAGTGGTTGCTCTGGCTTTCATCCGCCGGCCAGCGTGATGAAGCTGATTACACCGACCGAACATCAACGGCTCAACGAGGTCACCGGCTTGCTGCTGCTCTCGCTAGGGCTGGTATGGCTGCTCAGCCTGATTTCATACCATGCCGAGGACCCGTCGTGGAATACCGCGTCGGCGGCGCATCCGCTCAATCTGATCGGCTATCCGGGCGCATACCTGGCAGATTTCTCGATCCAGACTTTCGGCTGGGTGGCGTACCTGCTTCCGCTGCTGGTTTTCCTGCTGGCCTGGCGCTGGATCCGCTCGGAAGCGATCGAAGCCGCCGCCATCAAAACCGCCGGCGCGGTGATTCTCTCCCTCAGCGTCTGCGCCGGCCTCGCCATGCTCCCGCTCAAACCCTTCGGAGGCAGCCAGATCCGCGCCGGCGGCTTACTGGGTGCCATCTTTGCCGCCTGGCTGGTGGAGACGCTCAACGTGGCCGGCGCTATCCTGGCCACCCTCACCGCCACCGTGGTTTCGATTTATCTGGTTTCCACCTTCGAGCTGGCCAGAATGTCGGAGTGGTTCGCCCGGCCATTGAACTGGCTGGAGTCCCGCCGCGCCGCGTTCCGCGCCTGGCGCACGCGCATGACCGAAGAGTCCATCCTTCGCGCCGAAGCCGGCGCACGCAAACGCATGGATGCTGCCGGCGAGTCCGAAACCAGGCGCACGCGCAACGAGCCGGCCGCGGTTGCCCGGGCCGGTGAACCTCCGGCTTTCGGCACTGGCGAGGACATCGCTCCATGGCAGACGCGGCACGGAGAGCCCGTGCCGCCAGCCCCGGAACCGGAGGCGGAGCCCGAAGCCATCGAAGAAATCCCCATCTGCCCCATCGAAGAGCCAGCCCCGGTAGCCGACGCCGAACCTACTCCCTGGCGCCAGGCTCCTCCTCCCGAATCCCGCCCGCTGCATTTCGACCCTCCTTCCACCGAACTGCTCAACGAGGTGCCCGGCCGCAATCCCTATGACGAGCAGGAGCTAAAGGAAACCGCCGGCCGCATCAAGTCCAAGTTCGAAGAGTTCAGCGTCTTCGGCAACGTGGTCCAGATCAATCCCGGTCCGGTGGTCACCACCTTCGAGTTCAAACCCGAAGCCGGGGTGAAGTACAGCCGCATCACCAACCTCACCGAGGACCTGTGCCTGGGCTTGCAGGCCGAATCCATCCTCATCGAGCGCATCCCCGGAAAGTCGACCGTCGGCGTCGAGGTCCCCAATACCCGCCGCGAACTGATCGCCTTGCGCCAGATGCTCGAATCGGAGGAATTCATCCAGTCGCGCTCGAACCTCACCATTCCGATCGGCAAGGATATCAACGGCCGCATTAAGGTGGCGGCGCTCGAAACCATGCCGCACCTGCTGATCGCCGGATCGACCGGTTCGGGCAAGTCGGTCATGATCAACTCCATGATCATGTCGATTCTCTACAAGGCCACGCCGGACGACGTTCGCCTGATCCTGGTGGATCCCAAGCGCGTCGAACTCGGCATGTACGAGGGCGTGCCGCATTTGTTGACCCCTGTCATCACCGACCCGCGCAAAGCCACCAACGCCCTGCGCAACGCGGTGCTCGAGATGGAACGCCGCCTGCGCCTGCTGGCCGAATACGGTGCGCGCAATATTGAGCAGTTCAATAAGAAGGTCCGAGGTTTGCAGGAGGAGCCGCGCGACCTGTTCGCCGAGGCCGGAGCCACGGAGGAAGAACTGCGTCCGCTGCCCTATATCCTGATCCTGATCGACGAGTTGGCCGACTTGATGATGCTGGAAGGGAAGAACGTGGAAGAGAGCGTCACGCGGCTGGCGCAGATGGCCCGCGCCGTCGGCATGCACCTGGTGCTGGCCACGCAAAGGCCCAGCGTGGACGTGATCACCGGCCTGATCAAAGCCAATTTTCCGGCCCGCATCAGCTTCCGCGTGGCCACCCGCGTGGATTCCCGGACCATTCTCGACGTGATGGGCGCCGAACACCTGTTGGGCCGCGGCGACATGCTGTTCCTGCCGCCCGGTTCCTCGCGCCTGGTGCGGGTGCACGGGGCCTTCGTCACCGAAACGGAAATCAACCGCGTGGTGGACTTCTGGAAACGGCAGGCCGCCCCGGTTTACGACCAGTCTTTCCTGCTGGCGCCGCCCAACGAAGACGAAAACGCCGAAGCCGGCGAGGACCCCACCGGCGAGGCCCAGGACCCCATGTACGAGGATGCCGTGCGCCTGGTGCTGCAAATGGGCAAAGCGTCCACCTCTACCCTGCAACGCCACCTGCGCCTCGGCTACGGCCGCGCCGCGCGCATTCTCGATATGATGCAGCGCGACGGCATCATCGGCCCGCCCGACGGCAGCAAACCCCGCGAAGTGCTGAAGCGTCCGGACTGGCTGACGGAAGTGGAACGTTAGCGGCTCTGCCGCGTACCGGCTGAAAAGCGGGTCATGGGCACCATCGGGCACCGTTCATTTTGCTAAAATCCGCTGCAAATGAACCGTCGAGAATTGCTTGTTGGCCTGGGGACCGCCGCCTTCGCGGCCGACAAACCGCGGCTATGGCCGTCGGACCCGCCGCCGGATTGCCCCTTTCCGCTTCCCCCAAGGTCGGAGGACTGGCCTTCACCGGTGTCCACAGCAACTACGAGTCGTCGACCGAGCCAGGTTCCAGTTGGGGCGACACCTGGTATCCCTCCTGGGCCGCGGACAACCGGATGTATTCACCTTATACCGATGGTGGCTGTCCGCGTGCCGACGGCAAGTACGACCGGTCGGCCTCCTACCCTGGCGATCGCGCCACTACAGGCTGCGCGGTGATGGAGGGCGACGATCCGGTTGATCTCAAAGTCCGCTCTCTGGGCCTGGTGAAAGCCTCGGCGCTGCCGTATCAAGGCCGCTACCCCTGCGGATCGCTGGTGCGGAATGGCATCTGGTATTACGGCACCTACACGCTCGGTCCGGATGGGCAGGTGAAGCACGATGGCGCGGTCTACAACTGGCCTTGGCTCGGCCCCTTCGTGGGCTTCCGCACTTCCACCGATTTCGCCAGGACGTGGACCGAAACGCCGCACACTCCCGCCAAGCCGATTTTCGGCGAGAATGGTCTGCAGGGCCAGGCAGTGAAGATCGGCTCGCCGCACTTCGTAGACTTCGGCCGCGAGATGCAGCATTCGCCCGACGGCAAGGCTTACCTGCTGGCTCACGGCGCCATCGATTCCGATCCCCGGCCGCGTTACGCCAATGCCAGTTGGATCACCGGCGACCAGATCTTTCTGCTGCGCGTCGAGCCTTCGCTGAAGACCATCAACGATCCCGCGGCTTACGAGTTTTTTGCGGGGTACGACCTTCGCGCCAAGCCGGTCTGGACTCGCGATTTCGCCCGTATCCGCCCGCTGCTCGATTGGAATAACCACTGCGGCTGCGTCACCGCGACTTATGTTCCGGGCCTGCAGACTTACCTGATGTTCATCACCGACGGGTGGCCAACCGCGGGCCGCATGAGTACCTCCGTATTCGAGGCGCCGCAACTGACCGGCCCCTGGCGCCTGGTCACTTACCTGAAGGCTTTCGGCCAGCAGGCCTATTTCGTCAATCTGCCTTCGAAGTTCATCGCTCCGGACGGCCGCAAGGCGTGGCTCTGCTATTCGGCCAATTTCGCACCCAACTGGAACGGGATGCGCATCGAGGCCGACCCGCCGGGAAGCCGCTACGGATTGGTGCTGCAGCAGATTCTATTGCCGGACCCCAAACAGACCAAGGCGCGGGGATAGGCTCGCGTCAACTGCGTATCTTGCCCAGCCGCTGCCCCAGCAGCATCGATGGCTTTTCCACTAGATAATAGAACATACTGGCCACGCCAACCGATCCGGCAAGATAGAATGGCAGAAGCTTATAACTCACGGCGCCGTGGAAGATATAAATCAAAGTCAACAATACGGTCACGTGCAGCAGGTATAGACTATACGAGATCTTCCCCAGGTAAGCGACGGCGCCGTGGTGCAGCACCCGCTGAAACGGCTTGGAACTCAGGGCTAGCGCGATGACGATCGCCGCTCCGGCCGCGACGCTCCACTGCTCCAGTTGTCCCGGGAAAAGAACCGGCGTACCGAGGTCGAAGCTGTGGTAGGGGTGAGAATAGAGTACGACCGCTAAGATATAAAGGCCGGGAACGGCGATGCCGGGCAGTTTCTTATACCACTCGCGCATAACTTCCCGGTTCTTGGCGAGCACCGCTCCCACAACGAAGAAACCCGTGTACTGCAAAGTCTCGGCGTATCGAAATACTTCCAGAGACTCCGGATCCAGTCCGAATGACAAGCAGATGGCATACGAAAGGGGCCTTGCCGAAAGAGATAGCATCGCCGCAAACAAAAGCATCCACCCGGCGCGAAACCGCAGCGCCGCAATCGCCAGGAATGGAAATATAAGGGAGATGCGCATTTCATAGATCAACGACCAGAAGGCGGAGTTCAGTGCGTTCCAATCGTAATCTCCCAGGAATAGGACGTGCTGGACTACGATAGGTACATTCGGCTTTTGATTCCAGGTTTCCTGAATCCACTTCACGTTCGTGGCCATACCATGGTAAAAGCAGTTCATCGCCACCGCCAGCGCCAATGCCCCCAGATAGGGAAGATAGATCCGGCAGATTCGTTTGACAATAAACTTGCCGTAGCTCATCCCGCCCGTTCGTTCATAGGGTAAAGTCAGAACGAAACCGCTCAATACAAAGAAAAGAATCACGGCTTCGTTCCCCATCACCAGGAACCTCAAAGCCGAATGCGAAAGCCTGCTATAAGTTTCTGTGCCCTGGGCCACATAGAAATGATGGATTACGACCGTGAAGGCGGCCAATCCGCGGAGAGAATCGAGTTCATGGAATCGTCCCGAGCTTTGGAGCGCCGCTCTGTTCATGTGTGACCTATCGCACAAGTATACAAGGGCTCGCGTGCCGCAAGATGACTGCGGATTGCAGGGACAAATTATCAGACTTTGATCCTTGAATCGTGAGATACTGGTGACTGTGGAACACTTCACCTTAAGCGTCGATAATCAGGGAAGAGTTATGCTTCCAGCCTGGTGGAGGAGGAAAGAGGGGGTAGGCCCCTCGACCGAGTTGTGTGTTGCCGTAACCGAAGAGGGCGCGCTGGTGGTGGAAACCAGAGATCAGGGGTTGCGCCGCGCTAGGGCACTCCTGCGTAAGTATGTCCCCGAAGGAGTGTTTCTGTCGGACGAGTTGATCGCAGATCGGCGGGCGGAGGCGGCGCGTGAATGCGAACAGCACCAGTAGACCGGTGTTCGATGCATCCGCGGTTCTAGCGCTGATGCAGGGCGAACCGGGAGCGGACAGGCTCAGGGATCTCCAGCCCTACGCGGTTGTCGACGCGGTGAACGCGGCCGAGGTCCTGGCGAAACTGGTAAACTGCGGCATGCCACCAGCCGAAGCGCAGGCCGCCTACGAGGCCCTCCACATGCAGACGATCCCATTCGAGCCGGCATTGGTGGCGATCTCGGCCCGCTACGTGCACAAGGGTGTGTCCCTGGGAGACCGGTGCTTTTTGGCGGCGGCCCTTCGGCACGGGTCAGGCTGGACCTCGGATCATGATCTGGGGACGCTACTCGGTAGCAGCCTTCCGCCGCTGAACTTTTTCAGATGATACGGCGGTGGAGGCCTTGAATATGATGGACCCTTGTACACAAGGTTGCTTTAAGGGCGGAAGGGAATTCGCAGCCGAGGCGCTTCGCTGACAGCTTACAATTAATACTGTCGCTCTATGCCCTGGAAACGCCTGCGCCTGGCGCTCGAGATGATCCGGTTCGAGCACTCCGTGTTCGCGCTGCCGTTCGCCCTTACGGGCGCGCTGCTCGCGTTTCGCGCGGGCGGCTACCACACGGCGGGCATGGCCGCCAAAGTGGGCTGGATCGTGGTGGCCATGGTGGGTGCGCGATCGGCGGCGATGGCGTTCAACCGGATTGTGGATGCCCGTGTGGACGCGCGCAATCCCCGCACCCGAATGCGCCACCTGCCGGCCGGGCTACTTTCGCGCAAGTTCGCGTGGGCGTTTGTGGCGGCGGCCTCGGTAGTGTTCTTCGTGGCGGCGGGCGCGCTCAATCCGCTGTGCCTGCGCCTGGCGCCGTTGGCTCTGGCCGTCACCTTCTTTTATTCCTTCACCAAGCGCTTCACCCGCTTTTCCCACCTGGTGTTGGGGTTCAGCCTGGGCATCGCTCCGGCGGCCGCCTGGATTGCGATTCGCGGCTCCCTCGACCCGCCCATTCTCTGGCTCACCGCGGCGGTCACGTTCTGGACCGCCGGATTCGACGTGATCTACGCCTGCCAGGATTATGCTTTCGATTGCGCCGAACAGCTTTGGAGTGTTCCGCGCAGCCTGGGAATCGCCGGCGCGCTACGGGTGGCGCGGCTGCTGCACGTTTTGATGGTGATCTCGCTCGCGGCGCTGGTTGTGTCGCTGCAATTGGGGCCGCTGGCGGTGGCCGGCGTGGCCGCGGTGGTGGCGCTGTTGGTCTACGAGCATAGCCTGGTGACCCCCGGCGACCTTTCCCGCGTGAATGCGGCTTTCTTCACCCTGAATGGCTGGGTGAGCGTGTTATTCTTTGTTTTTTGGGCCGCCGACATCTTCCTGCGTAAGCCGGGCATCTGACATTCATATGCAGCCGCGTTTCGACGATTTCCGCCTGACCCCGATTGCCGCTAAAGTGGCGGCCGCCCAGCGCCTGAGCCTGGAAGAGGGGGTGACGCTCTATCGGTCGCCCGATATTCTGGGCGTGGGCTGCCTGGCCAACCTGGTGCGGGAGCGGCTGCACGGCGATACCACCTACTTCAACGTCAACCGCCACATCAACCCCACCGACGTATGCGTTGCCAGTTGCCGGCTGTGCGCTTTCGGCAAGCGAGTGCGCGACCCCAAGGCGTATACCATGTCGCTCGAGGAAGTCTGGCAACGCGCCGGCGAAGGTTACAGCGATGCGGTGACCGAGTTCCACATCGTGGGCGGTCTGCATCCGGAGCTGACCCTCGATTGGTATTGCGAGATGCTGCGCGGGCTGAAGCAGCGCTTCCCGCGCGTGCACCTGAAAGCCCTCACCATGGTGGAGATCGCCTATCTGGCGAGGCGAGCCAAAATCGGTGTGCGCGAAACCCTGGAGCGGCTCCGCGATGCCGGCATGGATTCGATACCCGGCGGCGGCGCCGAAATCTTCAACGAGCCGGTGCGGCGCATCATCTGCGATCACAAAATCGACGGCGACGAGTGGCTGGAAACCGCCCGCATCGCCCACGAGCTGGGGCTGCGCTCCAACTGCACCATGCTCTACGGTCACATTGAAAACGACGAGGACCGCGCCGGCCACCTGATCAAGCTGCGCGAACTGCAGGATCGGACCGGCGGTTTCGTGACCTTCATCCCGCTGGCCTTTCATCCCGACAATACGCCGCTCCGGCACATTCCGAAGACCACCGGTTTCGCCGATATCCGCAACATCGCCGTAGCGCGCCTGATGCTCGACAATATTCCCCACATCAAGGCGTATTGGGTCATGATGACGCCGCGCGTCGCGCAGATCGCGCTGCGCTTCGGCGCCGACGACATCGACGGCACCATCGTGGAGGAGCGCATTTACCACGACGCCGGAGCCACCACTTCCCAAGGACTGCGCCGCCACGAACTGCTACAGCTTATCCGCAAGGCCGGCCGGACGCCGGTGGAGCGCGATACCCTCTATCGGCCCGTTCAACGCAGCGAAGCGGCGTTCACGGTGCTGGTGTAAAGGACAGCCGGGCCAGGTTACATCCCAGAGAATTCCGCCCGAGCGCGGTTTGGCCGGCGCGTGGCGCCCTCCCTGCCATCGGCGCCGCTGTCCACCATCTCGCGCAAGCGCGCGATCACTTCGCGCAAGCTTTCCGACTGGGCAGTCAGTTGCTCGGCAGCGGCCGCACCCTCTTCGGCACTGGCGGCGGAGGCTTGTGTCGTCTTCTCCATCTGCTGGACGGCGCCAGCGATCTGCTCCACACCGCGTGTCTGCTCCTCGCTGCCGGCGCTGACTTCATCGACCAGAACCTTGACCTCGGCCGCCTGTGCGGCAATGGCGCGTACCAGCACGGCCACCTGGTCCACCTTGGCCTTCCCGTCGGTGGAGTTCGAGATCGATTCTTCGATCAGATCCGCCGTATCCTTGGCCGCGGCGGCACAACGCTGGGCGAGATTGCGGACCTCGTCCGC
>JBEKZL010000241.1:0-19110 GCA_049509915.1 Bryobacteraceae bacterium
GGATTGCCCTCCTGTGGGCAGCGTTTGACGAGGCTCCCGGCAAGGAATGGCTCGCCAACGTCAATTATAGGAGGGCGTTCTTCCTATTTCAGACTGCAAGAACCTGTCTTGGACAAGAGTGGTTCGAACTGGCAGACGAGGACGCGGCGGGGCGCGGGGATGGGAAAGACGATGCGGTCCACGCCGGCCGCCAAAGACAGAGCGAGGTTGGCGACTAACAGCGACCTACTCACCTTGGGCTCGCCGCCGACAAACAGGATGCCTTGCGGAGGCAGCAGTCCCGGCTCCGCCAGACACGCGGGCGCCGCGGCGGGCTGCTGTTCGAGTAACTGAGCCATAGACAGCACCGCTGGTGAGGCCGGCTTCTTGGGTGCGGGATCGCTCACGGCAGCGCCTCCGTGATGGCATCCAGCAGGATCGCTTCGCCGTGACTCTTTGCGCGAAGCCGCCAGCCGCAGGGCGGTGAGCGCAAGTTTGTTGACCTTGCGGAGAATGCCTTTGGTGGCCTGATAGAGGGCTTGCCGGGCGGTGTCGTCAAACAACGGTCGTGTCACACCGGCGGCCTTGAGTTGATGGGCGAGATAAGCGTCGAGTTCTTCGCGCGCGAGGCCTTCGAGGTGATACTGCACAGCAATGCGCTAGCGCAGCGGTTCGTGCATCTGTGGCGAGAGAGTGCGGCGCAGCAGCGGCTGGCCCACCAGCAACTGCGTCAGATAGCGGCTCAAATCCCTGTCGAAGGTCAACAGGAGAGGCAGTTGTTCGAGCGCGGAGTTAGATCGTAACTGGGCTTCGTCGCAGATCAGAATGGCGTGTTGCTTCTTAGTCTGATTGAGGCGCACGATGGCCTGAGAGATCTGCCGCGCCAGGTCGCCGCGATAGTGGGCTGGTTCCAGGTCCAGCTCCAGCGCCAGTTGGCGGAACAGATCCAGGGTCGATCCCGGCGTCCAGTGCAGATGCAGGACCTTATACAGGTTGGGATTGAGCGCAGCGGTGAAGGTACGGGCAGCGGTCGACTTACCGGAGCCGACTTCGCCGGTGAGCAGGCCGGCGCCGTGATGATCGGCCAGGAACTGCAGGCGGGCTTTGGCCTGGTTCCTGGCCTGCGAAGGGAATAACTGTTTGGGGTCGGGACTGTCGCCAAAGGGCGTCTTTTTGAAACCGAAGAAAGCTTCCACCATGGCTGTCACTCGTCGTCCTCGCCGTCGTCGTCTTTCTGTTTGAGCAGTTCGACGAAATTGATGCCGGTAGGTTCCGGTTCGGGTGAGGCGGCGGGTTTCACGGAAGGCAACTGGCCGTTGACCACCGGGTCGACGGGCCGCGCCATGGCTTAGGGTTTTCCCTGAAACCAGACCTCGACCTCGGCGGTGTCGAGAGGGTCGAAGCGCACCTCGACGGTGTGACCGGCCAGATGGGGCGGCGCCTCGTAGAGACGGTTGTGGAGCAGGAAGGTGGAATCGCAGCGCACCAGCCGATCCAGGCGATGGAAGAAGAGACGGCGTAGGTCCGTGGCCGGCGGCAGTTGGCGAACCTGCTCGATATCGCGCTGCCAGCGCAGCAGCGGAGTGGAGCCGAGAGCGCTGTGTTCGGAACGGTGATAGACGTTTTCGATCCAGAGCCAGAGACGCTCGTTCAACTCATCCAGAGACAGTGAGTGTTTGGGACCGAGGTTGGCGAGGAATTATTCGTTTACGGTGCGAAAGAAGCGTTCTATCTTGCCGCGGCCCTCGGGCTGATAGGGCGAGAGTGAATGATCAAAGCCAGCCGTGGCGTGCCCATTCCAGTCGCCTCCCGCATGCACAGTTCTATACCAGCCAGGGACTGGATGCCTCGCTCGATTGTCTGCGCCAAGCAGGGTGGTGCCGGTGCGGGACTGGCCGCGGTCCTGGCGCGGCTTGGGGGCCAGCGCCTCGAAACCGCCATGGCGGCAGCGCCCCGCCCAATCCAGCAGCGTATCGACGGAAACCGCAGTGCGTTTCGAATCGGGAATGTCGTAGTGACGGGCGGCAATCTCCTGAGCGCGGCGCGTGAGTTCGCCACGGGGCAGGCACTCAATCACCAGAGAGGCGATCACACCGTAGCGGAAGAGGGCGAGTTTTTCGGCTTTGGCATCCATGAGAAAAATCTCCGTGCCCCGAACGATAACCGGGGCCGGCGATCTTCCGCCATGCAAATGCTCTGTGGGGACCCTCAGGAGATGGGTCGAGCGTGATGCCCGGCCCGTCCGGAGCCAGACACGCGGGCCAACCCAGCAGGTGGGTACGTAGCTGGGAAAACAGGAAACGGTGAGCGGCGATCCAGCCGATGGATTCGAGCACCGCAGAGCCCTGGAGATGAAGTCCGCCGCTGCGATGGGAGTTGCCGCCAGTGGCGCCAGCGCCAGACCCAGGGCAGGCGCCTGTTGCTGAAACCGGCGGACCCAGAACTGGCCGCGCTGGTAAGGCATGCTGGCTTGTGTCGTCGCCTGAGCGGCAGCGACCAGAGTGAGGCTGTTGAGCAACCGGGCAACCAGGAACAGGGCGATGACGGAGACGCCGAAGAGCGGCCATGGCAGGGCTCGGTCTGGCAGCAACGACACGGTGCGCTTACAGGAGCGGCATAGGTAACGGCGAACGCGAATGACTCCGTCGAAGGCGACATCCACCAGCGTGCGGTGGTAGAAGCCGTGACCAGTCAGAGGATGTTTTGGCCTCGCATCGCGGGCAGTGGTCCGGCCGGTATCGATCCGGATCGGAGATTTCTTCGGCGTACCGCTGGATGGAGCCGGCGAAAGGGTGTAGGATTTGCATGGGAGCCTTTCCGGGAGTGTCCAGACTCCCTGATTTGGTCTTGCGGAGGGCCCGGTGATTTCCGGTGAAAAAACCAGCCGGGCCTTCCGCCTCCGCCATCCTACATCCAACTCAGGCGGGGATAACTGAGGATTGGCAGCTAACCCGGCGTGATTCCGCGCCGCGGTTCACGCTGCACGCCGGCGCAGTGTCGCAATCGCCGCCGTACTTCCCGGACCTAAACTGAAAAACCTCGACTTCGAGCAGGGAGAAAATCGTGCCCCGTTACACCATCGATCCCGTGTTCTTCAAGAGAGTGGATTGGGCAGTGGAGCAGTCGCTTGCCCACAAGCTCGCCGTGGTGCTGGATTTCCACTCCTATCCATTCATCAGCTTCACAGGCACGGAAACCAGCCAGGTGGACCCGCAAGAGAACCGCTCCCACTTTCTGGCTCTCTGGCGGCAGGTGGCGGAGCACTACCGGGAAGCGCCGCCCGAGGTGATGTTCGGGGTGCTCAACGAGCCTAGCCGTCCGAACTTGGGAATCGAGGGCTGGAGTACTTTGGTGGCGGATACGATTCCGGTGCTCCGAAGCAGCAACGCGGACCGTACGCTGCTTGTACAGACCGCCAATGGCGGCGGATTCGGGGCCCTCGAAGGTCTCCGCATTCCGGAGAGTGAGCACAACACCATTGTCGAAGTACACTACTACGATCCCGGCCGCTTTACTCACCAGCAGGCATCGTGGTCGTCCAACCGGATCTACAAAGACGTCCACTGGACCGGAACGCCGGAGGAGAGAGCGGCGGTCGACGAGGCGTTTACCAAGGCGGCAGCGTGGGCGAAGGAGAACAATCGCCCGCTCTTTCTGGGCGAGTTCGGAGCGTATTAGGCGGCCGACATGCCGTCCCGTGTCCGATGGACTACCTACGTCGCCGGTACGGCCGAAAAACACGGCATGAGCTTTGCTTACTGGGGCCTCTGGCGCTGCGGCTTCGACGTCTTTGACGCAAAGACCGAGACCTGGACCGAACCCCTGCTCAAATCGCTCGTGCCGTAAGGTACGGTGAGGGGCGCGGCGCAATCAATAGCCGTTGAAGTGGAGCGCGGCTACCACGGCGGAAGCCACGCAGGCAATAGATGCCGAACTGGCACCAGCGGCCGGTTTCGAGCCAGCGGCTCAGCCATTTTAGGGCTAGCAGGCCGGCGACGAAGGCCAGCGGGGCCCCGAGCAGGCTGGGCGCCGGGGGGGTGGCGAAGGCTCCCAAGGCGTTGCCGTCCGATGAACGGCGACGCCGCAGCCAATCTCCGTCCCGTAGTAGCTTATACTCATAGGTGGCTATACGCTTATATAATGAACAGCGCTAAGTCCGAGCCCCAAGAAACTACCCGTCTGACCATCACCTGGTCCAAGCAAGCCGACCATGCCTTGCGAACTTTCCTGGGCGCCCAGGGCATGAAAAAGGGCGATCTCTCGAAATTCATCGAAGAGGCGGTCCGCTGGCGCATCTTTCATCAGACTGTCAGCGACGCCCGCGCAGCCTTCGCCGACGTTTCCCCGGATGAGCTTCAGAAGGCGATTGACGACGCCGTCGAAGATGCCCGCGCGAAACAGTATCGCGATCGCGCCAAACGAGCTTGATGCGCGTCGTCCTCGATACCAACATCCTGCTCTCCTCCCTGCTCTCGCCCTTGGGCGCGCCGGCACAACTTCTGGACGCCTGGGAGCGCAACACGTTCACGCTGGTCGCCTGTGACGAGCTCATTGCGGAACTCCGCGAGGTCGCCGGCCGGCCGTTCTTCCGCGCGAGACTTCGCGCCAGCAAGGCCGAACTGCTCGCCGCCGGTATTCGTGACTTCTCCTTTTTCTGCCGATGCCTGCCTTCCGGCCCGATCGCTCCGGACCCCAAGGACAGCTACCTGCTCGCGCTGGCGGAAGCCAGCCAGGCCGAGTTCCTCGTGACCGGCGACAAGCAACTCCTCTCCCTGAAACGGCAAAAAGCCACCCGGATTATTACTCCCGCCGCGATGATCGAGATCCTGAAGGACGCTGAGAGCGGCGAGCAGCGTAGTTGAATGCCCGCTGTTGGCGACGCGACGAGGCAGGTTCGAAACGATACGCGGCGCATTTCGCCCCCATCTCGCGAGAGGGGTGCCCGCGAGATCACGAGACTCGCAGCTTGGCGCAGTGCCCCGACATGTTGGCTCTTTTCGGCGAGGGCTCACGTAAGGCTCCCGTCTTCGGTCCGCCCAGCCGGCCACGCCCCTTCCCATCATCGTGACGCTTCTAGCTTAAGGAGCTCCTGGATGGCGGCACGCCGGGATCTTTCGCCGGCCTGGCCGTTTTCCAATCGGATCGGGATTTCATCCGTGTAAGGCTTTCCGGGTGCCGGCGTGTATTGGGCGACAACCGTTGCGGAGCCCCGACACTCTGCGCACTGCAAGTTGCTCATCAGCCCGTTCGGGTCGGCGTACGCGTGTGACGTGTAAGCGTCCACCGCGACGGAGTCTCCGCGCGGCTGGATAAGGCGCCCCCTTAAATCCTCCTCGACGGTTCCGTACGTGGTTGGAGCACCCTCTCGGGCTCCGGGGTGCTCTTCCCGGATGACACCATCGCAAGGCGCGCTGGCGCGTCGCCGCGATTGGTCAGTTCAAGGACGTACCAATACGTGAGCGTGTACCTGCCGTCGAGGTCCTTCCCCACGCTCAAGGCTGTCACGTTCCGGACGAAAGCTGAAAGGCGCGGCGCCCGCGGGCTGTGGGGCGGGCGGAGGTTGGATGGCCGGCATCGCTATGGTCGGGGTCGCTGCGGGCAAGGGGTTGGTTGGTCCCCGTCTCGTCGTCTTTCGATCTACGAACAAGAGTAGCGCACCGATGACGATGATCGACGCCAGGGTACCAGATGCGCCCCTTTCTCGTTCGCACGTAGCTGAAAGCGCACCAGCACGCGACGGCGCCGCACGGCCATGCGGCAAGGAGCGGCCAATGAGCAAGAATAGCCTGGCCTGTCACGCCAAACCCCACAGCCGTGAGGACGAGGGCAGCCGCCAAACCGGCGGTTCCCCAGAAGAGGTTCCTCTCCCACCACGGGGGCCGCGTGTCTTGTGACCGAGGAAATCTTCTCCCCGCGATCAGTATCCGTTGAAGTGAAGCGCGGCTACTACAACGGAGGCCACCAGGCAATAGATGCCGAACAGGTACCAGCGGCCGGTTTCGAGCCAGCGGCTCAGCCATTTTAGGGCCACGAGGCCGGCCAGGAAGGCCAGGGCGGCTCCGAGCAGGCTGGGCGCGATGGGGGTGGCGAAGGCTCCCATGCCACTGCCGTGGGCCGTTTTGAAGAGGCGCAAGGCTTCGCGGCCGATGGCGGCCGGGGTCAGCAGCACAGCCAGCGCGAAGCTGAATTTCTCGACCTGGTCCTTGGGGACGCCGGCCAGCATGCCGGTGGAAATAGTGGCGCCGGAGCGCGAAAAGCCGCGGAAGGGAAGGCACAGTCCTTGCACCGCGCCAATCAGCCCAGCTTGCCGCGCGCCTAAGGCAACCGGTTGCGCCTGGCGCTTTCTTTCCGCCACGCCAGCGACCAGAATCAGAATTCCGGCCGCGGCCAGAGCGGGCGCGATCAGTTCCAGGCGGCCGAACAATTGCTCGACCTCCGCCACCGGGGAAGAGCGCAGCGCCACCTTCTCGATGAGCTTGATGAGGACTTCGCCGATGACGCCGGTGATCACCGTCGCCAGCACCAATAGCACGCCGACTTCCTTGGCCACGTAGGCGCTGCGGAAATAGGTGTCATGCCAAGTTTTCCAGAAATAAAGGATTACGGCGAACATGGTTCCGGTGTGGAGCATCACCAGCAATAGGGTCATTTCGGGGGCGGACGGGTCGAGCCCCATCAGTTTTTCGGCGACCACAACGTGAGCCGAACTGGAAACCGGCAGCAATTCCGCCAGGCCCTGCACGACGGCCAGGATGAGTACTTGAAGGAAAGAAGGCAAGCATCTCAGGATACCGCACGAGCGCCCCCACGTTGAAAACCGACTCGTCGAAGCCCTATGATGCCTGGGAATGGTATTGTTTCGGTTCGAACAACGGCCGCGCCTCTGGTTTTGGGCGGCGATGGCGTCGCTGGCGGCGGTGCTGATGGCGTACGCGCAGACCGTGGCTTTCACCGGCGACGAGAGCTTTCATGTAGTGGCGGCGAAGATGATCAAGGCGGGGTTTCGTCCCTACTTGGATTTCTGTTTTCCGCAAACGCCGCTGAACGCGTACTGGAACGCCTTTTGGATTTGGGTGCTGCCCGAGAGTTGGCGGACGATCCACGCGCTGGCATCTTTGTTGACCTCGCTCGGGGTTGTGCTGGCCGCCGATTTTCTTTACCGGCGCTGGGAGCCAGGCCCCTGGCGGCTGCCGGCGGCGGTGACGGCGGGAGTGCTGATTGGGACGAACAACGTACTGGTGGAATTCGGGCCGCTGGGGCAAGCCTACGGGATGTGCGTGTTTCTGACGGTGGCGGCTTTTCGCGCCACCATCGCAGCCGTGCGCGGGAACACCTGGCTGGCGGGGCTGGGAGGGGCTCTGGCGGGAGCAGCGGCGGCTAGTTCGCTGCTGACCGCGCCGGTGGCACCGGTTCTGCTGGTCTGGATGCTGTGGACGAGCCCGGCGAGGCAGCGCTGGTGGCGCGGCGCGTGGTTCGCGTGTGCCGCCGTGGTGCCTTTCGCTCCGGTGATCTGGCTGTTTACGCGCCAGCATTGGGTGGTGTGGTTCAACCTGGCCGAATACCACCTGTATTACCGGGAGATCTATTGGCCCCAGCCGCTGACCCACGATATCGGAACAGTTACGGCGTGGTTGGACGATCCGCAGGCCATGCTGTTGGGGTTTCTGGCGGCGATCGGCGTCGTGTGGCTGGCGCGGCTGAAACCGTTCGACCGCGAGACGCGCGCGGAGTTCTATCTGTGTGTCTTGCTGTCGGCGGGAATGTTCCTGGAGCTGGCCTTCGGGCACCCCACTTTTCCGCGCTATTTCATCACGCTTACGCCGTTTTTCGGGATTCTGGCGGTGGCGGGGTTGTACGCCATCGGTTCGCGCGCGCTGGCGCCCAGCCGACCTTTCTGGCCATGCGCGGTGCTGTGCTTTCTGACCCTGGGCGCCGCCATACGAACTGTCTGCGACCGCGATGTTTATACGTGGAGGGATTACGAAGCCGTCGCGCGCAAACTGATCCAGGTGACTCCCAAGGGCGACGAGTTCTTCACCGACGGACTGGTCTACTTCCTGACCGGGCAACGTCCGCCGGCCGGCATGGAGTTCGACTATTCGCACAAGCTCAACCTGCCGCCCGCCATGACGGACTATAAGCTGGAGGAACGCTTCTATCACAAAGATAAGGTTGGGGAGTGCCCGGTATTCTGGGGACCGAAGGGAACAGCACGGAAACCGTAAGCTGTGGCATTCAGCGGTCAGCTTTCAGCCACTGCATAGGCCAAGGTCGGCCGCTGATCGGTGAGAGCCTTCAACACAGACTATGGCGACGCTCACGCGCCTGGAGCGCTACTTCGAATTCGATTGGTTGGGCACCTACTGGCAGATCGAGATATTGGCCGGGATTATTGCATTTATGACGATGGCCGAGGTTCTCGTGAGGATGTCCGGAAAATCGTTGAAATTTGAGATTTAGGAGTGACGGCTCTCCAATCCAGGCCTGTGAATGGTCTGGACAACTTGCTCAATCAAGGGAGAGCCGTCTGATGAAGAAAGCTTATCAAATCGATGAACGAAGAGCCATAGAGAGGTTCCGCTCCCGCTTGCCGAACGATCATGGCGCAATTCACGGAATCAGTAACTGACTCTGGGCATAGCCAGCCGCCGCTTGGACGTATCGCGCCAAAACACCGGCCTGCCATCACTCAAGCAGCGGTACCAGCTTTGCCCGCCCATTGCTTCATCCGAGCAGCGCCCGAGTAGTTCGGCGCGGCGCGCCGCAAGCCTTACCTGAGTCGAGAGAACAGGTTGTTGTAGGCCTCATGCGAACAGATCCAGAACCAATGAAAGATGTCACCTTCACGTTAGGCAATGGCGCGCTACGAGCAGCCAACGTCCGCAGTCCAAACCTCGCTTTCTTGTTTGAGCGCCAAGGATGGTCACCTACCGGTCCTTATCCATCGAAACGGACTCGCCCGCGAACCTGTGCCCTTACCCGACCGAGAAGGTGCATACCGTCGCCGCCGGAGGAGAAATCGCATTCGATCTGGACATCCCACTCCCGCCGGCCCGCTCGGCAAGCCAGTCCAAAAGGGTCATTTGTCGTTCAGGTGACAGCCCCTCAATCGCGCGCTGGATCTCTCCGATGTCCATGGGCTAGTCATACCTCCCTGCACCAGTCCGGTCGCGCGATTGCCGTTTTCCGCATCGGATCCCACTCCGCCGCAAAATGCGAAACGGCCATTCGGGCGATGAGATCCGACAGCTCCCCGCGCGCTACAAAACTGCCCCCGCCCGTTACGCCTTCGTCCAACTGACCTGCGCGCGCAGGTTTGCCACTCCGGCCGTGTAGCGAGTGTCGCTCACCGAGAACGCCACGGCATCTTCCAGCCAGTCGTGCCACACGCCGTCGGGGTCGTGGGAAGCGGCTGTAAGCGTGTATTCCTGCGGGCAGAGCTCGCAGCGGAAGGCGAAGGTAATCTCCAGCGCGTCGCCAGCCTCGACCGGGCCGAGTTTCAGCCGTTCCAGTTCGGTGTTGGTGCCGTACACGTTGAGGCCGATGCGGGTGCGGATGAGCATGCCGACGACCGGATCAGCGACGTCTTGGCTGAAGCGAACGCGAACTTTGACCACGGCCAGTTCGCCGGAGCGCCAAACGGAAGTGGCGCGGCCATCTTCCCCCAACGTCCCAATCGAGAGTACCTCGGCGCGGCCGTCGCCCCGGCGCATGCGTGGCGACAGTGGCGACGAAACCGCATTGCCCCATGCGCGCAAGCGTTCGGCCAGGTGTTTGCGATAGGCGGCGAGAATTTCCGCCGGGTCGCCGCGGCCGGCCAGTTTGCCATTGTCGAGCCACCAGATTTCATCCGACAGGCGCAGCAGCAACGCTTCTTCATGCGACGATACCAGGATGGTCGCACCGCTGCGACGCAGCCGATCAAGCGCTACCGCCGCGCGCTCGCGCACCAGCCAGTCCTGGCGGGCGAAACTTTGGTCGATGGCGAGGACCGCGGCCGGCGCGAGCCCCAGCGCATCATCCGGCCCCAACCAGCGCGCCTCGCCGGAGCGTTCCACCACGCCCGCCGATGGCTGCTCGACGCCCGCCGACAGGCGCAGCAGCCGGCTTTTTCCGGCGCCGTTTTCGCCGATAATTCCGATCACGGCCCCATCCGGCGCGGCGGCCTCGAAACCGGCAAGGGGCGCGGCACTGACGCCGCGAAAGGCAACAGCCATAAACGTTAGAATAACAACTGCGCCATGGACGACACCGAAGTAACCGCGCGGATGCGCGCCGATTGGAACCAGCGCGCCGGCGAGGACGCCAATTACTACGTTGCCTTCGGACGGCGCAGCCAGAATACCGAGGAGTTCTTTGCCAGCGGCGCCGGCGTAGTGCTTCACCTGGAACGCGAGCTGCCGCGCCTCGCTTCGCGCTACGCCGCGCTTGAAATCGGCTGCGGCCCGGGACGCCTGATGCGCCCCATGAGCCGGCATTTCACCGAAATCCACGGCATCGACGTTTCCGACGAAATGATCCGCCTGGCGCGGGAACGGCTGGCCGGCTTGGCCAACGCATTTCCCCATCACGGCTCCGGCTCGGACTTGGGCGTATTTCCCGACGCGCGCTTCGACTTCGTCTACTCGTACGCCGTCTTCCAGCACATCCCCAGCCGCGAAGTGGTTTTCGGTTACCTGGACGAAGCCTGGCGCGTGCTCAAGCCGGGCGGCGTTCTGGCTGTCCACATCAACGGGTTGCCGGCCCACGCCCGCCAGTACGACACCTGGAGCGGGGTGCGCATCGCCCCCGACGAAATTCGAGAGATGGCCCGTGCGCGCGGCTGGCAACTCCTGGGGCTGGAGCAGATCTGGACGCAATATATGTGGGTCACCTGCCGCAAGCCCGGCGGCGCCGCGCGTGCGTCCGGCGGGCCATGCTCGATCCGCAACGTCAGCAATGCCTTTTCCGGCGAAGGCGTGGCTCCCGCCGCCGGCCCGCAGGCCGCGCTCTCGGTTTGGATTGAGAACCTGGCGCCGGATGCCGACTTGAACAATCTCCGCCTGACCGCCGACGGCCGCGAGTGTCGCCCCATCTACATCGGCGAGCCAGCCGCGGATGGCGTTTCGCAAGTGACCGCGTGGCTGCCCGAAGGCTTGCGTACCGGTCTGGTTCCGGTGGAAGCGATCCTGCGCGACGTCCCGGCTGCGGCCCCGGCCTGGGTGCGGATCATGCCGGCCCCGCCCGCAGTGCCGCGAATCGCCGCCCTCACCGACGCCATCAACCTGATGAGCGGCAATCGCATCGTCACCCACCGGGTGAAAGTGAGCCTGTCGGACGTGAGCGACGCCGCAGGTTTCGACGCCGCCGTGGACGGACACGCGGCGCTTGAGATTGACAGCTTTTGCACCGATCCGGTGGAAGGCCGCTGGGAATTCAACTTCCTGCTACCGGGCGAAATCGGCGCCGGCTGGCACCAGGTGGAACTGCGCTTGGGCCGGCGGAGGTTTCCGCCAGAGCCCATCGAGGTGGCGTAGTGGGTGAACCAAGCTACATTTCTTCGTTGCTTGTCAAGCTCCCAACCGTTGATACGGCACCGGTGGGGACGGGCGGAAACATTGCACCTGCCGCCAGGCGAGGCGGGCGGGCAGGGCGGCGAATTCACGCTCCACGATGGCACGCAACAACTCGGGGTCGGCGAGCGCCCGCAGGTTCAATAGAATGTCGTGCCGGCCGGATGGCGAGGCGTCGAGCGCGCCTTCTATCGCCGGGTCCTGGCCGTTGCCGGTGAGGGCGGCTTTCAGATAGCCCGCGTCCGATGTGGCGTATAGCTTCAGGTGGACGATGCGGATCTGCGCCTCCAGCCGGTCCAGCAAGGGACCGACCAGCATGGCGGCCGAAACGGGCGGCTCGGCTTCGGCGGTGACACGGGCGTTGAGCCACGCCAGCGCGGCTTCGGCTTCGGCGTAGCGGGCGTAATCGATATCCAAAGTCTTGGCGCCGGCCGCAGCCGATCCGGAAAGCAACCGGTCGAGCCAGGCCGCCACGCTGTGTCCGCGCTTAAAGAGAAGATCGGCCTCGGCCAGTTGGTTCCGGTATAGGAAATCGAGGTCAGGGTCGTTGAAGGCCGGCTGGGGATGAAGGACGACAGTCAGCGGCGCGATGCGAAACCGGTCCCCGTGGTCGCGCAGGAGCGGCCGAAGCGTAGTGGCCACGATATCGGTGCAGCTTCCGACGGCTTCGGCGAAAATCACATCGGGCTGGTATTCGGCGAGGCGCCCGGCGGCTTCCACGAGGTCCGGAAAACGGCAGCAGAAGCAGCCGCCGGTCACCTGGTCGCACGCCAAGCCCGACCGGTCGGTGTAGTGGGTGTCCACCAAGTCGTCGCCCTGGTCGTTGAGAATGGCGGCGACCCTCATCCCGCGCTGTTCCAGCAGGCGCGCGGCGCTGAGGATGAGGGTAGTTTTGCCGGCGCCCAGAAAACCGCCGACGATGGCGATCCATGGTTTCAGAGGGCCAACTCCCTGCCTCCGGCGCACAAGAATGCACAAAAACGCACAAAACGCTCGCCGCCTGCAACGGACGTTCGGCCGGAGACGAAGGCGCCCTTCACGGTGTGGGCGGCGAAAATAGTCGTCCCAGATGCACAAGAACGCACAACAACTCCCATCGGGCAGGCCTCCGACCGGCCCTCCGGAACGCGGCCATGGATATAACCTAGCATATTTCTCTGCAGTCACCTGCAGGCTTTTCGGACCATCTTTTCCGAAACCGAATCGGGGAAATGCGACATCGCGGTATGCCGGCCTGTACATTGATCCGCTTCCCCAAGAATTGAGACACAGGAAAACGCACAACTTCCATTCAAATGAGATGCCGATGGCCAAAAAGAAATGGGAACGCAGAGGCAAACAGTTCAAGAAGCAGGCTGTAGAGCCGATGTAGTCGTGCGCTAACATCTCGGAGTTGAGCCGCGAGTTGGAGGGTCGCACGGCGGGCGCTCTATAACTGGAAAGCGGAACAGGCGGCTGCCGCCGAGCCGCGCAGCCCCGAGCAGAACCTGCGGCCCGAGAACGCGCGGCTGAAACAGTCGCTGGGTGAGAAGGTTCTACAACCGGATTTTTTCGCAGGCGCCTTGCGCAGGATCGAAGAGGAACGGCAGCCGAGCACCGGCTCTGGCGAGACGCCCTCTACCTCCAGTTACGGGAAATGACGCTGAAGAATCCGATAATCTGTTCCATGTAGGCCTCGTCCAACTCCGCTACACACCACATTTGTCTCCCGCCACGGCGTCAACTCACGGCTCTGTAACAAGTGCGCTCGGCGAAAGACCAGTTGCGCGCGCATCTCACTGATTCCACGAGAGTTCACAGCCCACTTCCCCCTCCCGCCGAAAAGACCAGTTCCAGCCGGCTCCATACTGAATCGCGACGCCACCGGGCAGCCGCCATGCAACTGGAATTTCACCAACTCGACCGGCGCTGGGAGCACCTGCGGGTGCGCCATCCGGCGCGGCAGCGGCGGCTGTTGGCCTCGCTGGCCGAAGTGGGGCAGCAGACGCCGATCGTGGTGGTGGCCGCCGGCGAGGCCGACCGTTACCTGGTCATCGACGGCTACAAGCGCATCGCGGCACTCCAGCAACTGGGCCGGGACACGGTGGAAGCGGTGGTCTGGCCGATGAATGACGCCCAGGCTCTGCTGCTGGACCGTTCGCTGCGCCTGTCGGAACAGGAAACCGCATTGGAGCAAGGCTGGCTGCTGCAGGAGTTGGAGCAACGCTTCGGATATGGACTGGATGAGTTGGCCCGTCGATTCGACCGCAGCGTGAGCTGGGTGTCACGGCGCCTGGCGCTGGTCGAACTGTTGCCCGAAGCGATCCAACAGCAGGTGCGGGAGGGCAAGATCTCCGCGCACATCGCGATGAAGTTCCTGGTGCCGGTGGCCCGCATCAACCTGGACGACTGCGAGCGGATGGCTGCGGTGTTTGCCCAGCATCACTGCGAATCGCACGAAGCCGGGCAGTTATACGCTGCCTGGCGCAATGGTTCGGCTGCAGTCCGCAAGCGCATCCTCGATGCGGCGGATCTGTTCTTCAAAACGCAACGGCAACCGAAGGCGCCATCGACGCCAGCCCTGGAACTGTCGCGTGATCTGGAGATGGTGGCGGCGATTGCCAGCCGGGCGCATCGCCGCATGGCCGGCGCGGCGGTGGCGGAGATGGATCCAGCGCAATGCGAGGCGGTGCTGCGGCAGATCGAATAGGCGCGGCGGCAACTGGGCCATTTGGCGGAGCGGATCGAAAAGGAGCAAGCACAGCGTGTTGAGCCAAGCGCAACGCACCACGATTCTGGAACTGGACAGCCAGGGTTTCAGCCGGCGGGAGATAGCGCGCGTGTTGGGAGTCTCCCGTCCGACCGTGCGCAAAGTGCTGCGGTCGAAGGCAACCCAAGTCCCGGAGCTGCACCGGCACGAGGAGGCCGAACCGTACCGGGAACGCATCCTGGAGCTTTTCGGCAACTGCAAGGGGAATCTGGTGCGAGTCCATGAGGAGCTGGTGGCCGGCGGGGCGGAACTGTCGTATCCGGCACTGACTGGTTTTTCCGGTTCTTCGCTATTTCAAGTGGGTTGACATGACAGGTCGAGTTTGCCTGCGATCAGGTACACGATGGTGGCGATGTTGCGGGTGGAACGATAGCCTCTCTGGCTTTGGCCTTGGCGGCCTGGAAGAGACTGTTGATGCCTTCGGGGATGCTGTGGTTGACGCCCGAGGTAAACCAACGGAGGATTCCGTTCTGATGAGCCCGGATGGTTTTGGCGACGTCGATGATGGGCTGGATGCGGCTGTGTGTGGCCCAGAAATACCAGCGTTTCAGGTAGTATTCGGCCTCATCCGGAGGCTGCTCGTAGAGATCTTGGAAGACCAAGCGGATCTGATAGGCGCGGGTGGTTTTCCGATGGTGTCGAGTGAAGTCGAAGGTCTGGATTTGTTGCTCCTGGTGGGCGGTGAGGTTGTCGGGATTCTGAGCCAGACATAGCGCGTGCCGGAGAGTTCCGGATGGAGCTTCCGCTCCAGGCGGCGGACTTCGTCGACGGCATCGTTGACGAAACGGACAACGTGGAACTTGTCGAAGGTCAGGGAGGCGTTGGGCAAATGATCGCCAACGCCTTTGATGAGGGCCTTGGACATGTCGGCGCTGACCTCGGTAACGGCTTGCGGATCTCCCTGATGGGCGCGGAGGTCCTGAGCGAAAGCGGCCACGGTGGCGGCATCCTTGCCGGGAGTGACGAACAGGACTTTGCGCTCTTCCGGATCGACGAATAGGGAAACATAGTCCTGACCGCGGCGGGCAGCGGTTTCATCGATGCCGACCTGAGTGACACCGGAGTGGTCGGCCTGGCCGCGCGCCGCATCCACGTAATGGTGGAGGATGCGCCAAACCAGGGTGTCGTGTTCCCCGACCAGGCGCGCGGCAGCCAGCACAGGCATGACCTTGACGAGTTGGAGGAGGAAGGCTTCAAACAGCAGGGTGAAGCCGCTGTCAGGTCTGGCCGAAGGCACCGGGACGCGGTGCACGCCGCACCGGGAACACTCGACACGTGGGGTGCGGGCGTGAAGAAAGGTTGGGTGCTGGAAGAAATTCAAGTGGCGCCAGGTGAGAGATTCGGTGTCGTAGGCCTTGGCGGGAGCGGCGCAGAGGGGGCAAGCAAAACTGGAGCCGCGGGGAAAGTCCAAATAGATGTCGAGGCGTCCGGACTCGACGGGTACGTCCGCCTGGTCGTCGATGCCTACCGCAAGACACCGGGAACGAGCGGACGCGTGCGCCGCCCCGATCGCCTCCTGGCGGCCCAACTGCAGCAGCGCGGTGTGCCGCTGGTCGCCGTCGAAAACGCCCTCGTCCTGGCCACGGCGCGGCGACTGATCCGTCCCACCGACGCTGCGCCACTGAGTACGATTCGCTCCCTGGCGTACTTCCTTCCCGTGATCGACGAAGTCCTCGGCCTACGCGTGAACCCAGAATACTTCCGATATCTGCATCACAAAATCGAACGCGCCAACCAGAGACCGTAAGCCAACCGAACCTGCCGCGATCCCGGCGTTGGCACCGGACGCATGCGCGCCTCCGGCGCGGATGATGACACCCCCCGCACGCCTTCGGCGTGGATGATATCGCTGGCGGCATCCTCGCTCCAATCCTGTTCCCAGGGTGGGTCAACTCAAATGAACGCCACTGGGAAACTTCTCGGAAGTGCCGAAGTCGGCTACCAACCGAACCGTCCAGCACCGCCCGTCCTTCCGGCGCGTTACTGCAGACCATAGCGACGATTCGCTGCTTCTGGGAGTCGTCAAGAAGTTGGTTCGGCCCAGGTCTTTGTCTCTCGTAGAGCGCTTGGTCCAGGCCGTTACTGTTGTACCGGTCGGCCGCCCCCGGCCTGGCGCGAGGCTCCTTCGAAACACTGGATTCGGCGGTTGTCCGAAAACGACCAGCCCAATCTCATCGCATGACACCGTTACGCCAACGCTTCATCGAAGACATGCAGTTGCGCAACTCCGTGGCCGGATTCCGCCATGGCGTCGAACAGGCCGCAGATGCCGGCGGGCTTTTCTTTTTCGAACTTGGCGAGCGGAGAAAAACGGCGTGTGGGAAGCCTCAGAAAGGCGCTAGCGTATTGGGGCAGAAGGGGTAATCGACCTTTTCAAAATTTGCGGCCGAGAGCGGCGATGGCATTTCGGGCAGCCGCCACGGTTTGTCCGAACGCTCGAGGCGGGCGAATCGACTTTGGCCATTCATTCAGGATTCATTTCGCTGAAACTGCGGCGGCGGACTGTCCCGACTGTGCGGATGGCGGCCGGCTCACTTTTTCAGCAGACCTTGCATTTCGAGCCAGCCGGCAAACTGGTTGATCCACTGGTCGCAGGGCAGTCCCTGCGCGCGCATCCCGAACCCGTGACCGCCCTTCGCGTAAACGTGGAGCTCGGCGGATTTTTGAGACTTGGTCCATTGGCTGTATAGAGCAATGCTGTCCGTCTGCAATCCGAACTGGTCATCGCTGGCCACGGCGAGGAACAAGGGCGGCGCATCGGCGGGCGGGGTAGAATCCTTGAGATCCGAAGTGGCTGGATAGATCGGCGCCACAAACGCGGGCCGCCCTTCCGGCGAGTAGCGGAATCCCACGGCCGTCGTGACCGTTCCGCCCGCGGAGAAACCGACGATGCCCACGCGGTCCGGCGAAATAGCCCATTCGGAGGCATGCTTGCGAACATATGTCACGGCCGCGAGTCCATCGGCGATCGCCAGCGGTATCACGCTGCCGATCTTTTCGTCGAACTTCTGCCTGTCCTTATACAGGTCTGCGAATTCCTGGGTGGCGTCTTCGCCGGTGTGCGCCACGCGATACTTCAAAATGAATGCGGTCATGCCCTTCGCCGCGAGCCATTTCGCGACCTCGGTGCCTTCGTTCGATATGGACAACGCCATGAAGCCGCCGCCGGGACAGATCACCACGCCGCTGCCGTTTCGCGAGGCGGCGGGAGGCCTGAACACCGTCAGGGTGGGCCGGGTGACGTTGGAGACCACCTCGCCGTTCCAGGCTTTCGAGTAGAATTGCTTCTCCGGGTAACTTTCGCGGGCGCCAGCGTCCTTGCCGGAGTACAGAGGAATTACCTCCTGCGCCACTGCCGCGCCCGCTACCAGGCCGAGCACGCAGAGCATTCGGACCATTTGCAGTTTCATCGTTCCCTTACTCTAGCGAACCGACATTGGCTGGGCAAGGGCTGGTTGTGGGCGTCGAAACTCAGGCCGCAATCAATCCTCAGGTCAGGTGAGCTCTTTGAATGGATTGAATACCTTGAGTCCGGGACGCCTGAAATCCCGATCATTGCCTGTGGCGATCGTTAATCCATGACGGCGGGCGGTCGCCGCGATGTAACTGTCTTCGGCGGGCATACGCCGGCCGGCGGTTTCGAGCAACCGCTCTTGTTCCGCCCATACGTGTGCAACGGACACATTGAACCCGTGAATCCGTCCCTCAAGCGCTTCCACGAGCCGTGTCAGCCAAGCCTGCAGGGCCTGACGCTGCCGTCCATCCTTGGTGCGCACCCAGTAAGCCAGTTGCGCGATGACGACGGCGCTGGTGTAGCAGCGGTCTTGTTCCTCGTCGAGCCAGGCGATGACCCGCGCATCGCCGTGGCGCTTGGCCGGCTGGCAGATGACGTCGGTGTCGAGCAGCCAGCTCATCGCTGCCGGCGCCTGGCCCGCCCGCGCCGTCGCGGCGGGACATCGTCCGGGCTGACTGGGCAGGCTTGGAGTACGGCGAGCCAATTCTCCTTACCCGGGAGCCGCCGAAACACCAGCGTATCTTCTTCCGCGTCGAAGCTTGCGTCGAAATAGTCTCCGGGAGAGGCCGGCGCAAGACTGACCGGGACTGTGAGGCGCCGCTTCGCGTCGAGCGTAACGATCACAAGTGGGATTATCCCACTCGCTTACGGACGTGTCAAGAATCGGTTGGCCGGCGGCGGAGAAGCGGACGGGCCGCCGTACACCAAAACTCGATTTACCGATTGCCATGGCGGTCACCGGACCCTCCGAAGTTGCCGGCAGGCTGCAAGAAAGGCCTGCCGCAATCGAGGCAATTCCTGTATACTGCCTGAAGCCGGTCAGGCAAAATGGAAACTCCGGCTGAAAAGGTGCCACAGAAATGTCAAAAGAGCAGCGTTTCCGCCGGTTTTGAGGCCGTGGTGAGCCCCGGTTTTGATGCCGAGACACACAACTGCGGCCCCGCGCGCCTATTTGAGGCGACGAGTTCACGGGGGGGAACGGGCTAGCGAAGCGCCGGCCTCTTGGGTTTTTGACCGCGTGGAAGATTTCCTTTTGTAGCCAAACTTCCGTCGTGCGGTTTTACGGTCAAATTTCCAGTTGATCTTGATGCGATCGCGATTCATCCACTGATTCCAAGCTCTCGCTTCCCGGCGCAGAGTCTCCAGATTGGGTATTCTTCTGGTTCCCAAGCATTGGTGGGAGAAGATCCCAATTTCGATTTCCGCCTGATTGAGCCAACTGCCGTGGGTGGGCGCGTAGGGGACGGTAAACCGGTCCCAGATTTCGCTGCCGAGTTCCGCGCCGTAGAGGTCCGTCAGGGGCTTCTTGTGATGGA
>JBEKZL010000242.1:0-11120 GCA_049509915.1 Bryobacteraceae bacterium
TTCATGACGATGGGGCCGTACCAGGCCACCGGCTCTTCCAGCGGATGCCCGGAAACCAGCAGGAAGCGGATGCCGTTTTCGTCGGCCTGCACCGTCACCTCGTCTCCCCTGTCGAACAGCACCAGGGAGCGGTTCTCGGCTTCGGCGGGAGGCTCAGTGTCGGCCCAGCCCACCCCTTCGGTCGGCACCGACAGCGGCCCGGATGCGTTGCAGAATTTGCCGGCTCCGGCGAACACATAGGCGAAGGCGTGGCGGGTGGTCTCCACCGGCAGCGTCTTGCGCTTGCCCGGCGGGACGGATACGTCGAGATACATGGGTTCGGCCGCCACTCCATCGACCGGCCCCTTGACGCCCCGGAAATTGCCGCACACGATCCGTACCGAGGTGCCGTCGTCGTCGGTCGATACCGGAATATCCGGAGCCTTCACCTCCTGATATCGCGGCGCGGTCATCTTCAGCGAGGAAGGCAGATTGGCCCACAATTGAAAGCCGTGCATGCGGCCGGTGCGGTCGCCTTTGGGCATTTCCTGGTGAATGATGCCGCTGCCTGCCGTCATCCATTGCACGTCTCCGGCCGCGATGGCTCCATGGTTGCCCAGGCTGTCGCCGTGCTCCACGGTTCCCGCCAGGACATAGGTGATGGTCTCGATCCCCCGGTGCGGATGCCACGGGAAGCCCGCCAGGTAGTCTTCCGGATTGTCGTTGCGAAAGTCGTCCAGGAGCAGGAACGGATCGAAGTCGGACGTGTTGCCGAAGCCGAAAGCCCGGCGTAGATGAACTCCGGCGCCTTCGAGCGTCGGCTTGGCTTTGATCAGGCGCTTGACCGGTCGGATAGACATTCAGAATCCCCTCTGGTTTCAGTCTACCGGAAGTGTCAATAGCTAAAGTACTCCAGCGGAATTGATGCCCCGGGATTGCAGCGCGACGGCCATCTTCTTCAGCGCCATTTTGTGAATCTGCGAAATCCGGCTTTCGTTGACTCCCAGCACTTCGCCGATTTCGCGCATGGTCATGTCATTGGTGTAATACAGGAAAACCACTTTCTGATAGCGCTCCGGAAGGCTGCCAATGGCATCGGCGATGGTCGTTCGTAACTGCCGCTGCTCGCACATCCGGTCCGGCTGCCAGTCGGCCCTGGCGGGGAACTCCTGTGGCCGGTCGTGTTCGTGGTCTTGAGTAGAGGAGATCGAAACCAAGCCCAGGCTCAGCAGTTCGGTCTGAATGTGCCGCAAACGGTCGGTGCTGACGCCCATGCCCTGTGCCAGTTCGCTTTCGTTCGGATTTCGGCCCAGCTTGCCGACCAGTTCGTGGCTGACCGCGTCGATTCGTTTCTGCCGCTTGCGCATGTCGCGCGAAGCCCAGTCCACCTGGCGCAGGCTGTCGAGGATCGCGCCCTTGATGCGATGCTTGGCGTAGCTTTGGAACTCCACGTTCTTGGTACGGTCGTACTTGGTTACGGCGTCGAATAGTCCCAGCACGCCGGCGTGGATCAGGTCGTCTAAATCGACGTGAACGGGCAGATTCTCGTGTACCCGGATGGCAATCGCCTTCACCAGGGGAAGGTGGTCCAAAACAATCTGGTCACGCACCTGCCGGGGGATTTTCTTTTCCTTGCGTAAGGACACACCGCTACCCTGCATGTTCATCGGCCTCTTTCCTGTTTTTCTTTAGGACCGGCCCGAACTGGCCGTCGCCAACTCAGAGTGCAGCCTTAGGACCAAATGCGACATAGGTGTAGTTGCAATAATTTAAGAGTCTTTTCCCTTAATAAGCCGTTTCATGCGCCGAACGTGTTCCGGGTTGGAACGGAGTAGACGTTCCGCAACGGAACAGCAGCCGTCGGCGAGCGCTTTACCAGCCGGCTTTCTGGGCGATCCAGGTTTTCAGTGCCAGGCCGGCCAGCAGAATCCAGACGGCATTGCGCATCAATCCACCGTCCAGGGTGAAGGCGGCCAAAACGGCCAAAATGGCGTACGCGGCCATGGCGGAGGCGAAACGTTGCGGTCTGGACATTGTCAGCGATGGGGAGCGTTGTAGACGAAATTGAGCTGGATGTCGATGTGGTCGCCTCTGAATTCGCCCGGTAGGGACGGGAGCGGATTGGACGTGCTCACCCCTGCCACGGCGGCTTCGTTGAGAGCGTGCGAGCCCGACTGTTGCGCATATACCAGCTTGGCTATAATGCCGTTGCGCGTGATCCGAATCTGCAGCGACACCCGTCCCCGCAGGCCGAGGCGCGCGCTTTCCGGGTACACCGCCATCCAGTTGCGGCGCACGGTGGCCAGAACCTGGGTCAGGTAGGGGCGGAAGTCGACTCCCATGGGGTCGCTTTTCAGTTCGAAGCCGGCCAGCGGTGTCCCCGGGGAAGGGGGCTGATTGATGCCGCCAAAGATATTGGGATCGGCCGCGCCCGGGTCGCCGCCCATCGCGGCGCCGCCCAAACCGGTGCCTCGCTGGTTGTGGACGGCTTCGGCAATCGAGGTATTGGGAATCGGTACCTGGCTTTGGCCCGGCGGTGGCGAACCCTTCGGCCCACCCAGGTTTTCCATCACCATCTTGGGTTTTTCCACGGTTGGCGCCGGAGGCGGTGGCGCTTGGGCGATCTGGGGTACCTCGATTTTGGGTTCCTTAACGCCGGTATCTACCTTAGGCGGTTCCGGCAAGGATATCTGCGCCTCGGGCTTGGGCGCGGGGGACTGCGGGATCACCGCTGGCCGCGGCTTTTCATGGGGAGCCGGCTCCGGGCCCGGCGGCAGGTTCAACCTGGGCCGCGGGGCGGAAGGTTGCAGCTCGAATTCGGCCGAAATCTTGGAACGGTTGGGGGCTTTTTGGGTAAGCTCGGTGGGAGGCTCAATCAGCGGCGTAATAATATGCACCGGTTGGGGAACCTCATTCGGCGCCATGATCGGGGGAAGCGCCGCCAGGGTCAAAATCAACCCTACGTGAACCGCCACGGTAGCCGCCAGAGCTTTGCGGCGGCGCGCGGGTCCATCGGCATCTCCCCACTCGGTCAGGAGGTGCAAATCGGATTCGACCGGGCGTTGAACTACGGTTTCCATCCAGCGGCTAGAGTTTGAGAGACAAGGCGCGTATGCTGATCGATTTTATCAAGAATCGCCAGCGCTACCTCTAGTGTGTGACGCGCCGCGGCGCCGGAACATTTCGGCGAATTTCGCGTTCGCACCGATTCCAGGAAGGCATCGAGCTGCAGTTGCAAAGGCTCCGCCTTGGCCACGGGAACCTGCTCAAAGCCGATCTGACGGTTCGGGCCTACCGAAAAAACGGCCAGATCCTGCCGGGTGTAATCGAGGGACAGGTACTGTTGGGGCTGGAACAGGCGAAGCTTCCGGACCCGTTCGGTGGAAACACGGCTGGCGGTGAGATTGGCCACACACCCATTGGGAAATTGCAGGCGAACATTGGCAATGTCCACCTTTTCGGAGAGGATCGTGATGCCGGCCGCGCGGATCTCGACCGGCGAGGCGCCGGCCAATGCCAGGACCACGTCCACATCGTGGATCATGAGGTCCAGCACCACGTCCACATCCAGGCTGCGCGGGCTGAACAGGTTCATCCGGTGCACTTCGAAAAAGAGGGGCCGCCGGGCGCGGCGTTCCAGTTCCAGCATGGCCGGGTTGAAGCGTTCCAAATGGCCGACCTGCAGAATTCGGCCATGCATCTCGGCGGCGGCGATCAGCCGGTCTGCCGAAGCCAGGTCGCAAGCGATGGGCTTTTCCACCAAAACGTCGATACCGGCTTTGAGCAGCCCACAAGCCACCTCTTCATGGGCCGTGGTGGGCACGGCCACGATGGCGGCGTCCACCTTGCCCACCAGATCGCGCGCGTCGGTCAGGGCCAGGGCTGTGCCGCCAGCGGCTTCGGCGGCGCGCGCGGGATCCCGGTCCACCACGGCCACGAGTTCCGCCCGGGCGGATTCCCGCGCCACGCGACAGTGGTTACGCCCGAACTGGCCGGCACCGACTACGGCCAGGCGAATTTTGTTGTTATCCATGAGTCTGTTTACCGTTAAGAAGCTGTCCAGCCATGGGCCAAACTCGCTCCCTGGGAGCTGTCAAAAACAAATTCGACATACAACGGCAACCGCTGCCCTGGGGGTCGCGGCTCGGAAACGGGCAAAACTGAGCCGTGACCGCCAGGGAGTGGCTGCTTCACGTGGCCGTAATCCCGAAATCGAGAACCTAAGCGTCAACCTCCAAGCCAACAATAGCGATTCCGGCCCGATCGGCCGCGGCCAGCATTTCCTCGCGGTCGAGCATTAGCGTGCGCCCGGCTTCGATGGCGGCCACGGTTGTGCCGGTTTCGCGCATCACCGGGATGGTCGCGGCGCCCACCACGGGCACGTCGAAGAGCAGGTGTTCGCGGCGGCGCGCCATTTTGACCAGCGTCAGGGGCCGGCCGTTGACCAGCCCCGCGGCGCGGCGCAACATGGCGTCGGTGCCCTCCATCGCTTCCAGGGCCACGCAGGAGCGCTCGCAGACAGCCACGGACTGGCCCACGTCCACGCCCGCCAGGGCGTTAGCCACGCGGCGGCCATAGTCGATATCGGCCTGCTCTTGCCGGTTCGGCTTGCGGGCGGTCATCGCTCCGGGGAGGGCCAGCAAGGGCTTTAGCAAGGCGGTGGAATCACGCAGGTGGATCCCTTCGTCTTCGAGAACGCGAATCACGCCCCCAATCAAACCGTCGGTATTCTTGGAGGGTAGCGAGGCCAGCAGTTTCACCAGCCGCCAGTCGGGACGAATCGAAGAGAAGATGCTGGCGTGCTTGATCTGGCCGCACATCACCACGTCGGCGATGCCTTCGCTTTTGAGGATGTCGATGAGCTTCGTTAGCGCGCCGAGCGAGATCCAATGACAGCGCGCCGCCAACCTCTCCACTTCCGGCGGAGCCTCTTCTTCGATGGCGATGACGGTGACGTCGTGCCCCAGCCGCCGCGCGCTTTCGAGCGCCAGCAGCGGGAAACGGCCATTACCGGCGATGAGACCGTAGCGCATGGGTTAGGCCAGACAAGCGCCGGCATAAGTCCCGGCGTGGCAGACTGAGAGCCTGCTCCACGAAGTTCATTTAACCACCCCTCTTTCCGACGCCTGAATGAAGGCGAGCAACTCGTCGACGGGTTGGCAGGGGGGAACTTCGGCGCGAATGCGCTGGATGGCCTGGGCGGTATTCAAGTGCGCGCGGGTGAGCAGGCGAAAGGCGGTCTGCAGGGCTTCGATCGTTTCTTTGCCGAAACCGCGCCGCTCCAGTCCGATGCTGTTGGCGCCGAACACCGAGATTTCCGGCTTGCAACTGCTGAGCGAATACGGCATGACGTCCTGCTTGACGACGCTGTAGGGGCCGACGAAGGCGTGCCGGCCGATGCGGCAGAACTGGTGCACGCCGCAGAAGGGGGCGACATCGGCCCAGTCTTCGACGATCACGTGCCCGGCCAGGCCCACACTATTGCCCAGGATCACGTGGTCGCCGATGCGTACGTCGTGGGCCACATGGGCGTAGGTCATGAGCAGGTTATCGCTGCCGATGGAAGTGACCAGGCCGCCGCCCTGGGTGCCGCGGTGGATGCTTACGAACTCACGGATGCGGTTACGGTCGCCAATGCGGGTTTCGGCGCGTTCGCCTTTGTATTTCAAGTCCTGCGAGGCGACCCCGATGGTGCTGTAGGGAAACAGGATATTGTCGGCGCCGATCCAGGTGGGGCCTTCCAGGTAATTGTGGGCCATCAGGCGGGTGCGGGGGCCGATTTCGACCTCGGCGCCGATCACCGCATAGGGTCCGATTTCGGCACTCTCGGAAATGCGCGCCCGCGCGTCGACAATGGCGGTCGGATGAATGGACATCGGGCCGGCTCAGGGCTGGGGCGCGCCGCCGGGCGCGTCCGCCGGATTGTCCTCCTTGTCGGCAAGCTTGCACATGACTTCGGCTTCGGCCACCACAACGCCATCCACCGTCGCCACGCCCGCCATCTTGGCCACGCTGGCCTTGCGCTTCAGGACCTTCATCTCCATACGAAGCGTGTCGCCCGGAATCACAGGTTTGCGAAAGCGCGCGCTCTCGATCGCTACCAGCAGCACCACCTTGCGGTGCCGGTCGGGAATGCTCTTCAGCACCAGGACGCCGGCGGCCTGGGCCATGGCTTCCACGATCAGAACGCCCGGCATGACGGGAAAGTCGGGAAAATGCCCCTGAAAGAACGGCTCGTTCAGAGTTACGTTCTTGATGCCAACCACGCGGTCCGCTTCCAGTTCGACGATCCGGTCGACCAGCAGGAATGGGTAGCGATGAGGCAGAATATCACGTATATCGTTGATGTCCAGGATGGGCATGGAAGTGGCTATTGTAGCGCGAGTGACGGATTGAAGTTCACGGTTTTCGCCGAGTGGGACAGGCCTCCTGGCCTGTCGGCGGCTGGAAGAGCCGCTCGCGGCTGCGACAGGCCGGGAGGCCTGTCCCACGCACTTAGCCTACGCCTCCTCGGCCACCGAGAAGCGGGCGCGGACATCGGGGCCGACGCTGGCCGGCTTTCCGGTAGCGGCGTCGATGGGGCACCACAGGGTGCGAGCTTTCGCCAGCAGGCAGCGATCGCTCTCGCGCAGCAATTCGGTATGCCGTTCGAAACGGATCCGGCTGGCGGTCCCGACCCAGGTCTTGGCAACGATCCGGTCCCCCAAATAGGCGGGATGTTTGTAATCGATCTCGTGGCGCACGACGATCCACCAGAGGCGGGCTTGTTCCGCGGCGGACGCGACGGTCCTCCAGTGGGCGACGGCGACGTCCTGCACCCAGCGCAGATAGGCGACGTTGTTGACGTGACCAAGCTCGTCGATATCGGCGGGTTCCACCGGCAGGGTGAGTTCGAACGGCGATGTTTCCGTGTTCATCCTTTTCAGTATGGGGGTTTGGCGAACCCTCGTGGCCCGTGAGCCGATTTTGTCACCTTCTCGCGCGGATTGAATCCTTATGGGCAGGAAGAAAAACGGATGGAAGTATCGGCAAGATATCTGCGGGACTCGAAGTTTGAAGTGGCCGCCCGAGGCCATCGGGCGATTTGCGACCAGCCGGTCGAGAACGGCGGCTCGGACACCGGCATGACGCCGCCGGAGTTTCTTTTGGCGTCGCTGGCGACCTGCGCGGCCTACTACGCGGCTCAATACCTGAAGACCCGCCAACTGGCCGCCGAGGATTTGACCGTGCAGGTCGTGGCGGAGAAAGCCGCGCAGCCGGCCCGCCTGAGCTCGTTTCAAATCGAGGTGACGGTTCCCGGCCTCGGCGATCGTCACCGGGCAGGCATTCTGCGCGCGGTGAAGGCCTGTTTGATTCACAACACGCTGGTGGGAGGGCCGAGTATCGAAATCGCCATCCTCACGCCGGCGGCCGCCGAGGTCTAGCCTGAACGGTATCGTTACAATGAAAAGCGGTACCGGGTCTTGGAACGTGAAACCGAAGCCGAACTCGCGCGTCAATTGATGGCTGGAGCGCCGGAGGCGTTCGATCGGTTTGTGGAACACTTCCGGGAGAAGATTTTCCACTATAGCTGGCTGATGTGCGGCCACCGCGAGGACGCCGAGGAGGTGGCGCAGGAAACCTTGCTGCGGGTGTTCGAGAGTTTCGACCGGCTACGCGAACCGGAGCGGGTGCGCTCCTGGGTATTTCGGATCGCCAAGAACGCCTGCCTGATGAAGCGGAGAAAGAGCGTCTTCGCTCCCTCCCGGGAACTTTCGCTCGACGACTTTCTGCCTGCTATGAACGATGGCGGCGGCCATGCAAAGATGGAGATCGCCGATTGGTCGCGGCTGCCGGATCGCCAGGCGCTCGATGCGGAAATGAAACAAGCGCTGGCCCGGGCCATCGGCGGGTTGCCGGAGAACTACCGCGCGGTCATCCTGTTGCGCGACGTGGAGGAGTTGTCGACGCTCGAAACCGCCCAGATCCTGGATTTGACCGAGGACGTCGTCAAGACGCGCTTGCACCGGGCGCGTTTGGCGGTCCGCCAGGAATTGGACGAATACCTGCGGAGCGGTGGCGGGAGGCTGCCCGGCCACACCTGAGGAAAATAAGATGGAGCCCGACGATCGCACCGAAAAATGCAAGGAAGTCTTTTCCCTGCTGTCCGAGTACCTGAACCTGGAACTTCCACCCGACGCATGCCAGGAAATCGAGACTCACCTGGCCGGATGCCCGCCATGCATCGAGTTCGCCGAGAGCCTGCGCAAGACGGTGGATTTATGCCATCGGTACCGGCCCAGCGAAATGCCCGAGCCGATCGGCAGCGAAGCCCGGGAGCGGCTGCTGGAAGCTTACCGGAAGATGCTGGAGGCGAGAAAAAGCGCGGATGCGGCCACCGCTCCCTGACAGTTCTCCCGTGCCCGAGTCAGAGCCGCGACTGTAAAGGAGCGGTTTCTTGCGATTGGAATGAATTCTCCCGACGGTAACTTGGTTCGGGTTCAGGGCAGGGTCGAAAAACGCGCCGGGACGAGTCCCGGCGTGGCAGACTGAGAGTCCGCTCCACAATTTTCATGAGCCTGCGAGGGCCGAAGGCCCCGCGACAGACCACGGAAAACGATGGTCTGCCCAGGTCTGCCCCACTGGCAATAGTAAGCCTGGGCTTGAAGCCCGATTCACAAGGGCTAGCGGGAAAAGGGTAGCCCGCCAGATTTGCGGCGCAGGCGGACACAGGCAGTGAGAGCCGCTAGGCCGACTGCCGTGGAGGCCCAGGTGACGGGCTCGGGGGTCGACGGCTCCGAGTCTGCCGAGCCGGAGATGAGGTCGCGGTTATCCGCGGAGCCGCAACAAAACTCCGCGGACGACAGGGATACCACCAGACTCGGGGAAGCGCCAGCATTGGTCAGATTGCTGGAAAAGTTTACTAGTAGTTCCCGCTCGTTGCTCTCGTCGTTCACCACGAGTTCGGCCAAGCTGAAGCCACCCCCGGAAAACGAGTCGACGGGCGTGTACGTAAACGCCGGGAAAAGCGAGGTGTCGCCGCCGCTCACGCTCAGCGAATAGCCGTCCAGGACGTCATTAATTGCATTGCTGTCGAACCCGAACCAGCCGGTGAGGGCACCGCCATCCGCAAAGGTGGCCGAAATATTCCAAATTATCGTACCCGCCGAGGCCTGGCCGCTGAATATCGACAGAAGGAACATGGCGGCCGCGGCGGGCGCGTAGGATAACCTTCGGCTCCTGTGAGCGGTGCCGCCGGGCGGCACGCCTCTCGGTTCAGGTCGCATATATGGTAAGTATAGGTCTTTTTGTCGAAATTACAACAACCCGGCGATGAAGGATGGCGAAAGTACTATCGCCCACATCCGCTACCCGAAACTTGGCGCGGCGGCTACTGACCGTTTCACGAGCGATAGAAGGCCGCTACCTTGATGCGTACGAGCTGAGCACCTTCATGTAATTGGCGCGCTCGAAGGCGCGCGGCTGGGGGACCGAGTTGCGGCTCATGCTGCCTTGCATCTGCTTGATGGAATCGTATTCGTGTTCGCCCAACCAGACGAGCAGCTCGGTGGCGAGGGTATCGAGGTAGCTGATACCGCGCTTGAGCAGGGCGGAAGTCATCATGACCACTTTGGCACCGGCCATGACGGCTTTGACGACGTCGGTAGCCGAGTGGGCTCCGCCGGTCAACGCCAGGTCGGGTTTGACGTTGCCGTACAGCATCCCGATCCAGTGCAGGCGGAGCAGCAGCTCGTAGGGGGTGCTGAGCATCAGGTTGGGCACCACCTCCAGGGCTTCGAGGTCGAAATCGGGCTGGTAGAAGCGGTTGAACAGAACCAGGCCGTCGGCGCCGGCGGCTTCCAGTTTCTTGGCCATGTTGGCCATGTTGCTGAAATACGGTCCCAGCTTCACCGCCACGGGAATCCGCACCTCCGCTTTCACCGCGCGAACCAGGTCGACGTAGGTGCGCTCGACTTGGTCCGCCGAAAGATCGGGATCGGTGGGGATGTAATAGACGTTTAGCTCGATGGCATCGGCGCCCGCCTGTTGCATCTGCTTGGCGTAGCCGACCCAGCCGCCCTTCGTGGCGCCGTTGAGGCTGGCGATAATCGGAATCTTGACGGCCTGTTTGCAGCGCGCAATGTGGGCCAAATAGACTTCCGGCCCCATGACGCGGTGGGTGAGCTCGGGGAAGTGGGTGATCGACTCGGGAGAGAGCTCCGACCCCTCGGTCAGGAAGCGGTCGAGCTCGTCGCTTTCGAGCTCGATCTGCTCTTCGAACATGGAGGCCAGCACGACGGCCGCGGCGCCGGAATCCTCGATCCGGCGCACATTGCTTACTTCCTGGCACAGCGGCGAAGACGACGCCACCAGCGGATTCTTGAGCTTCAACCCGAGATAGGTTGTGGAAAGGTCGATGGTCTTGCTGAGGTCGATCATTTCTTCACCTCCTGCGGCGCGGCGAAACTCTCGTGCGCCAGATAGTCGTACAGCTTCCAGTGGGAAGCGACATCCTGCTTGGCCTCCTCCAGCAGCACGCGGGCGTGCTCCGGATTGCTCTTGACCAGCATGGTGTAGCGGGTTTCGTTGTAGATGTAATCCTTCAGCGGGATCGAGGGCGGACGCGAATCGAGCTGGAAGGGGTTCTTGCCCTGCGCCACCAGGTCGGGATTGTAGCGGAACAGCGGCCAGTAGCCGGAGTTGACGGCGGCTTTCTGCTGCTCCAGGCCGTAGGCCATGTCATAGCCGTGGGCGATGCAATGGCTGTAGGCGATAATGAGCGACGGCCCGTTGAAGGCCTCGGCTTCGAGGAAGGACTTGACGGTGTGCATGTCGCCAGCGCCCATGGCCACGCGCGCCACGTACACGCTGCCGTAGCTGACCGCCATCATGGCGAGGTCCTTCTTGCCGACCGGCTTGCCGGCGGCGGCGAACTTCGCCACCGCGCCGCGCGGAGTGGACTTGGAGGCCTGGCCGCCGGTGTTGGAGTAGACTTCGGTATCGAGCACCAGCACGTTGACGTTGCGGCCGGAAGCGAGTACGTGATCGAGGCCGCCGTAGCCGATGTCGTACGCCCAGCCGTCGCCGCCCAGAATCCAGACGCTCTTCTTGACCAGCGAATCGGCCATGGCCGCCAGGTTGCGCGCCTCCAGGGTGACGAC
>JBEKZL010000243.1:0-11103 GCA_049509915.1 Bryobacteraceae bacterium
CGATATCCCCGGCGACGACCAAATGTAAACGCACCCCTGCGGGATGACGCAAGCGTATTCAAAGGGGTGCATTACCCGTCAGCCACCCGGCCCTTCCCTAGACAGCACTCCGGCCCTGTCAGCGACAGACCGCTGGGGTTTATTGAACCGGTACTCAAGTCCCATCCCTCAGACTAGGTAATTTCTTGCCCTAATGTCGCAACATCTTCCCGCCGATATGCAGAATTGAGCGGCGTGGGGGATCGCGGAATTGAGTGACATAGGGTTTGGCGCGAACGGCCTATCAAACATGATCGCTCAGATTTGTTCCTTGTCACTGTATTACGCGATCCTCCATAAGTAACCTTTCACCCTAACGTCCCAACATTTTTCGGTCGATAAGGATGAGTAAGCGGATCGGACACCGCAAGCGGTGCCGAAGCGGTCGCTGATACACAAACTAAACGAAGGGAAACCATAACAGCAAATAAATGCACTTCGCGATGAAGACAACTTTGCTTACAGCACTGCTGTGCGTGGCGCCTGCCGTGATGCAAGCGCAATTCGATTTCACTCTGGACGGACGAAACGTCCAGGTTCACAGTTTTGCTTCTCAGGGTTTTGCGCTATCGAATGTTAACAACTATCTGACGATGGATACGAGCAATGGCAGTTTCGCAATGACCAATTTCGGTGCTAACGTCTCCACTCAGATCACGGACAAGTTCCGCGTCGGAGCGCAACTCTACGACTACAATCTGGGCCTGCTTGGAGGCTATCATCCCGAGCTCGACTGGGCCTACGCGGACTATAAATTCAAAGACTGGTTCGGAATTCGCGGGGGCAAAGTCAAAACCGTTCAGGGTCTATCTCACGATGTTCAGGACATGGAATTCATCAACACTTGGGCTCTGATGCCGCAGTCCGTCTACCCCCTGGATACTCGAGGCGACACCATCGCCCACATCGGCGCCGATATCTATGGAGCTGTCAGCCTCAAAAGACTGAACAGCTTCAGTTATACGGTCTACGGTGGGGAACGTCCGAACGATCCGTATGGCGGTTATCTTTATGGCGTCGACACTATGTCTCATGTTCCCGCCCCCCAAGGTGGCTTCATGTACATCACTGGTCAGACCAAACACGTCACTTACTACGGCGGCCCTGTGTATGGCGCCGATCTCCGCTGGTCCACGCCTGTCAAAGGGCTGCTGCTAGGGGCGTCGTACATGGTGCAAAACATCACGACAACCGGCAACTACACCGAGCCCGTGGTGGTCCCGTACAAGCTCACGACAGTCACAGACAAATCTCCCCAGTTCTACGTGGAATACGTCCTCGGCAGCCTTCGGTTCGCGGGGGAATACCGGTCGGAACCAAAAATCGTTCAACTGAACGAACCGAATGGCGTTCTGGTACAAGGCTCTCAGGACTCCCGGTCGGGCTACGTGTCTTTGTCTTACCGGTTCACCAAATGGCTGGAACTCGGCGCTTACCAGTCGCGTTACATCGATAACTGGACGACCATCCACAGCGACCCCAGAAACCACATTTTCGACCAGACAATCGCCGCTCGCTTCGACATCAGCCGGTTCGTCGATCTTAAGGTCGAAGAGCATTTCATCGACGGCGCAGCCGTCGACGGCGTCCTCGATCACGGCTTCTACGCGGCCCCTAATCCGAATGGATTGGCGCCTAGCATGCATATGCTTGTGGCGACAATCGGCTATCACATGTAGGCCCGATCCTAACCAGGAAAATTACCATGCGCTACCGAAGAAAATTTTCTCTCGCCTGTCTGGCCTTCTCCGTCGCCCTTACCGTCACGCGGGGAGCCGACCTCAAAGTAATCGCCAACTCCAGCGTCGGAGCGTCGTCGGTTTCGGCCGACGACCTCAAAGGCGTCTTTCTCGCTACCAAGACTTCGCTTTCCGACGGAAGTCATGTCGAGCCGGTGCTGCTCAAAGGCGGTCCCACGCACGAGGCCTTCCTCAAGGAGTACGTCGGCAAGACCGACGCTGCGTTCGAAACCTACTACCGCAGTCTGGTCTTCACGGGCAAAGCGTCCATGCCAAAAGCCCTCGCGTCGGATGGCGACGTGGTTGCGTATGTCGCCAAGACCAAGGGCGCCATTGGCTACGTCGGCGCCGGGGCCGCGACGGCGGGCGTTAAAACGCTGGAAGTGAAATAGGCCCGGCGATGCCACGGGTTTTGCAGACTGGGAAGCGCGGCGCACCACGGATCACAGCGCCACCGGAGTGGTCTTCGAGACTCGGTACCCTTGGACTGTAACCGACAGACCGTGCGGTCTATCGAGACCGGTACTCAAGCCCCAGGACGCAAGCTAGGTAGCTTTCTACTCTCATGTCGTGACGTTTCTCCGCCGATATGAAGGAGTAAGCGGGAGCCGAACGTACGCGCCGCAGATAAGAGTAACGAAGCGGAAACGAACGACAAATGCAATCCATGATAAAGACGACTCTACTTGCAGGACTGCTGTTTGCGGTCCCTGCTCTTCTACACGCACAGTTCGACCTTACCGTTGACGGGCGGGACGTGCAAATCCACAGCTTCGCGTCGGAGGGCTTTGCGTGGACTAACCAGAACAATTTCCTCACGATGAACACGACCAATGGCGCATTTTTCACGGACTTCGGGCTGAATGTCTCGACGAACATCACGGACAAATTGCGCGTAGGGGCACAGATCTACGATCGCGATTTCGGTCAATTGCAGCAATGGCGTCCCAATTTGGATTGGGCCATTGCGGACTACCGGTTCTCGGACAAATTCGGCGTTCGCGCCGGCAAAATCAAGACTGCTCTCGGCCTGTACAACCAGACGCAGGACCAGGAGTCGTTGCAGACATGGGCGCTGATGCCTCAATCGATTTACCCGTTGGACCTTCGCGCCCGGACCCTGGCGCACACAGGGCTTGATCTTTACGGTCGTCTGGTGCTGCAACGCGCCGGCGCCTTGGATTACACCGTATACGCGGGAACGCGTCCGAACGACACGCGCGACGGCCTTTACATTGCTTGGGCCTCCCAGGGATATCCGAACAATGCATTTACGGGCAAGATGGCCGGCACGGATCTGCGGTGGACCCCGCCCGTGAACGGACTGATGCTGGGGGGTTCGTACGCCGCCATCAACGACAAGTACCACTTTACCGACGTGGCCAATGGCCCCGCTCCAGTAGCCGGAACTCTGGACAGCACCACCATGTGGATCGCGTCCGCCTACGGCGAATATTCCAAGGGCAAGTGGCGCTTCGATGCCGAGTATCGGAGAAACCTGTCGAAATACTTCCAGGTAGACCCCAATCCGGGCCAGACGGAGCCATTTTGGTACAGCGACAAAGGGTGTTTTGCGTCGGCCGTGTACCAGCTATCGAAGCGCGTCGAGGTCGGCACCTACCACAGCCGGTATTACTTCGACGTTCACTCGCTTCTCGACCCGAGCACGCACTATATTCGCGATTCGGTCGTCACCCTGCATTACACGGTCAACCGCTTCACCAGCGTGAAGGTGGAAGGGCATTTCATGGACGGCACCGGCGATCCCTACGGCTCCCACAGCTTTTATCTTGTCGACAATCCCAACGGTCTGAAGCCCACGACCAACATGCTGGTGATCCGGCTCGGATACAGTCTTTGAGACCGTCGATGATCAAAGTCGGACCGGGGCGGCGTTCGGCTCTGGCGCCGCAAGTGGAGTCACGCCAGCCGGAAAAAGTATGCGTGGAAGCAAATTCATAATATTCCCCAAAGACGGCTATATTGCGGCGCCTTCGACGGATTCCAGGGCGATCGCAAGCCGCGGCCTCTATATAGCCGATAACCCGAATGGTCTCGGGCCGGACACGCGGCTCCTGGCAATCGGGCTGGGCTACCACTTATGAGCGGCCAAAACAGGCATCGAAAGGAACATCTGATGAGACGCGACAAACATATCGCAATTGCTTTTCTGATTCCGGCATTCTGCTCGTTGACCGCATGGGGCTCCGACATCAAGGTGATTGCCAATTCCAGCGTCGGAGCGTCGGCAGTCTCGGCCGATGAGCTGAAGGGGGTGTTCCTCGCTACCAAGACCTCCCTTTCCGACGGAAGCCACGTCGAGCCGGTGCTGCTCAAAGGCGGCGCGACTCACGAAGCCTTTTTGAAGGAGTACGTGGGCAAGACCGACTCCGCGTTTGAAACCTATTACCGCAGCTTGGTCTTTACGGGCAAAGCGTCCATGCCAAAAGCGCTCGCGTCGGATGGCGACATGGTTGCGTATGTCGCCAAGACCAAGGGCGCCATTGGCTACGTCAGTGCCGGAGCCGCGACCGCCGGAGTTAAGACGCTGGAAGTGAAATGAACGCGGTCAAACTACGGGAGAGAACTCGATGAAGCGCCTCAATATCACCGCTAGGATTTGGCTCAGCATCGGAATCTTCGTCTTGGGCTACGTCTTGGCTACCGTGCTGGGCCAGGTGGAGGGGCTGAATACCGAATCCACCATGCGGGCCACCTCCGACGCGCTGTTCCCTGCGGCGCAACAAAGCCAGGCGGCCGAAACCGCGTTCCAGGGCGCGGTCAAAGGCTTCAGCGATGCCGTCGTCATGCAGGATGCGGATGGACTCGATCGCGCCGCCGAAGCCGGGCGCAAAATGGTGGAGGGACTCCACGCCCTGGCTGCCATCGGCGGCCTCTCGGCCGAGCGCACCGGGCAAGCCGGCCAGTTGGCCTCCACCGCCGATCAGTTCCTCCGGGACGCCCGGACGGTTTACGGCGCCATGCTGTCCAGTAAAGAGATGACCGCCGATACCCAGCAGCGGGTGCAGGGGCTGGCGGCGCGCAAGGACGAAATCACGGCCTCTTTGAAGACCCTCAAGGACCAGTATTCCAGCGATCTGAAACGGCAGTTGGGCGTTGTACAGGCGAATTCGGCCAGCCAACGGTGGGTCGCTCTGATCGTCTTCGGGACCACCGTGCTGGTCGCGGGGATCATCGTCAATATGACCATTCGCCGCGCGATAACCGGTCCCATCCTGCGCGTGATCCACGGGGTGAAGGGAGCGGCCGCGGAAGCCGCGCACGCTTCCGGTGAAATGTCGAAGTCCGGCCAGGTAGTGGCGCGGGATGCCCAGGAACAGGCGGCGTGCATAGAAGAGACGTCGGCATCGCTCGAAGAGATTTCCGCCACGACCCGTCACAACGCCGACCGTGCCAAACAAGCCGACGGGCTGATGCGCGAAGCCATGCAGACCGCCGACAAGGCCGCTCACGCGATGAACGACCTCACCCAATCCATGAAAGAGATTACCAAGTCCAGCAACCAGGTGGCCGCGGTGCTGAAGAGCATCGATGAGATCGCCTTCCACACCAATATTCTGGCTTTGAATGCGTCCGTGGAAGCGGCGCGTGCCGGCGAGGCCGGGGCGGGATTCAGCGTGGTCGCCGATGAGGTCCGTTCGCTGGCTCATCGCGCTGCGGACGCGGCCCGCGAGAGCGCGGAAATCGTCGAAAAGACCATCAACGACGTCAAGCAAGGAGTTGCCATCGTATCGCTCACGCACGTGGCTTTCGGCGAAGTCTCGGCCAAGGTCGCCAGCGGCAGCCAAGCGGTGGCGGAAATCGCCGCCAGCAGCGAAGAGCAGTCCCGCGGCATCGCCAACATCGGCCAGGCGATCTCCCGCATCGAGTCAGTTACCCAGAATAACGTGGCCAATGCGCAACGCACGGCCGAAAGCGCGTCCGAAATGAGCCGTCAGGTCGAAACCACGCGCACTCACATCGAGGAACTGGTCAGCGTGGTGGGCACGCATCGAGATTGAGATATCTGTTAGACCGCGCCGCCCTAAGGCGGACGAACTAATACTTGGGAACGCTGGGGTCGATCTTATCGCTCCAGGCCAGGATGCCGCCCTTCAGGTTGTAGACCCTTTCGAAGCCGGCCTGGCGAAGGACCGCGCAAGCGCGGGCGCTCCGGCCACCCATTTTGCAATGGATTACGATTTCGGCGTTCGGATCGAGGTCGCCGACGTGTTTGGGGAATTCGCCAAGCGGCATGAGCCGGGACCCAGGGATGCTAGCGATCCGGTACTCGTGCGGCTCACGCACATCGATGAGCACGAAGTCGTCGCCTCGGTCGAGCTTGGCTTTCAATTCGGTTACGTCGATTTCGCCGTCGTTCACTTTGGTCTCCTCCGGGGGAGCAGGCTGTTTGGGATTGGGCACCCCGCAAAACTGATGATAATCGATGAGCTTGGTAATGGTGCGATGCTCGCCGCAGACGGGGCACTCGGGGTTCTTGCGCAGCTTCAATTCGCGGAAACGCATTGCCAGGGCGTCATAGAGCAGGAGCCGGCCGATGAGCGGCTGGCCCACCCCTAGAATCAGCTTCACCGCTTCGGTGGCTTGGATCAAGCCGATGGTGCCGGGCAGAATTCCCAGCACGCCGCCCTCGGCGCAGCTCGGCACCAGGCCGGGAGGCGGCGGTTCGGGATAGAGGCAGCGGTAACAGGGGCCATCCCCGGCCGCGAAAATCGTGGCCTGCCCTTCGAAACGGAAGATGGAGCCGTAGACGTTGGGCTTGCCGAGCAGCGCGCAGGCGTCGTTCACCAGGTAGCGGGTGGGGAAGTTGTCGGTGCCGTCTACTACCAGGTCGTAGTCTTTGAGAATCTCCAGCGCGTTCTCGCTTGAAAGCGCGGTTTCGTGCTTGACGATCTTAAGGTAGGGGTTGATGGCCAGCATCTTGTCGGCGGCCGAGTCGATCTTCTTGCGGCCCACGTCGGCGGTGGAATGAATCACCTGGCGCTGGAGGTTGGTAAAGTCGACCACATCGAAATCGACGATGCCGATTTTGCCGACGCCGGCGGCAGCGAGATAGAGCCCCAGCGGTGCGCCCAGCCCGCCCGCGCCCACCAGCAGCACCTTGGCGGCTTTCAGCTTTTGCTGGCCTTCCATGCCCACTTCGGGCAGGATCAAGTGGCGGCTGTAGCGCAGAATCTCGTCTTTGGTGAGGACCGCTTCTTCGGGCGGCGCGGCCATCGTGGAGCCTCCGGCAATCGAGGGCACCAGGGAAATGGTGTCGCCGTCGGCGACCGGCGTGGCGGCCTTCGCCAGGTAGCGGATATCCTCGTCGTTCAGGTAGACGTTGACGAAACTGCGCAGCTTGCCTTCGTCGTTGAAAATCTGTTTGCGCAAATCCGGGTACCGCGCCGTAAGGTCGTCCAGCACGGCGCCGATGCTTGGGCCGGCGGCGGTGACTGTGTCCAGCTTGGCGGTGAACTGGCGCAGTGGGGTAGGAATCAGGACTTTGGCCATATCAATAAATCAGCTCCTCTTTCGCCGCTTCGGTCTGCTCGAAATTCGGCAGCCAGCTATTGGCATGGTGGAACTCGCCCTTTTGGATCGAGAGCACGATGAAGGAATACCAGGGGCAGGAGTTTTCCAGATCGGTCTTGGAAAAGTAAGCGTCGCAATCGGGATGGGAATGGTAGATGCCGATCAAGTCCATCCGGCGTTCGCGGGCGGCCCGGTCGGCGGCCAGCAAATCCTCGGGGCGGAGCTCGTAGCGGGCCGCCCGGGCTCCGGCGAAGGAGTTTTCAAGAGCCATGGCGACGTGCACGGTCTTCTTGCCACCTTCGGCGGAGCCCAACATGGCTCCACAACATTCATTGGGGTAGACGCGACGGGCGTGTTCCACCATGGCCTGCCAGGGTTCAGGGTCCACTTGAATCATTCTTCATCCCAGAAATGCTCGCTAAGGTACTTGTCAGCGCCATCGCAAAGCACAGTTACGATGGTGGTCGATTGGCCGCGCTCCGCCGCTTGACGGGCGAGCACGATGGCGGCGTGCACGTTGGCGCCGGAGGAGATGCCCACCAGCAGGCCTTCGCGCCGCGCCAGGCGGCGCACCATCTTGTGAGCGTCCTCGGTCTCGATCCAGAGGTTGCCATCGGCCAGGCGCTCGTCGTAAAACCCGGGGCGGATGGCGGTGGGCATATGCTTCATGCCTTCGAGGCCGTGAAATCCGCTGGAGGGCTGCACCGAATAGCATTTTACCCCTTGCAGATCGCGGCGCAGGCGGCGGGTTACGCCGGTGAAGGTGCCACTCGTCCCTAGGGCAGCCACAAAGTGGGTGAGCGCGCCGCCCGTCTGGCGGATGATTTCGGCGCCGGTATGTTCGAAGTGCGCCTTCCAGTTGGCCGGATTATTGTACTGGTCCGGATAAAAGTAGCGGTCCGGGTCCTGGCAATAGATCTCGCGGCAGAGGCGAATGGCGCCGTCAGAGCCGTCTCCGGCGTCGCTGTAGACGACCTCGGCGCCGTACGCTTTCAGTATTCGCTTGCGCTCCGGGGAGGCGTTGGCGGGCAGCACCAGCTTGACGCGGTAGCCGCGCGCGGCCGCGATCATGGCGTAAGCGATCCCGGTGTTGCCGCTGGTGGAATCCAGTATTACGCGCCCCTGATGGAGACGGCCGGAGCGTTCGCCGTCCAGGATCATATTGAGCGCCGGCCGGTCCTTCACCGAGCCGCCAGGATTGAAATATTCCGCTTTGGCCAGGATCTGGACGCCGGGGAACTCGGCCGCCGTGCGCTCCAGGCGCAGCAGTGGCGTGTTCCCGATGGCGCAGAGCACGGATTCAGCCGCATCGCGGACGGATTGAAGGACCGGCTGAGTGGCCATATTTGACTATTCTGCTCCCTTTTCGTTTGATTCTCTGGAAAACCTTTCGGATGCAACTTCTATCTGAGTGCAATTAAAGGAATTACAGATCCAAGTCTGCATTCTGATAGTTTACCATCTACCTAATCTCTGTCAATGAAGTAGAGTACGAAAGAGAAGTTAGATCGCGGTCATGCCAGGGAGGTCGCGCAGCGCCAGGCGCTGATGCCGGTTTCCAACGAGCGGAGTGCGTGGGAGTATTTCTCGGGGAAAGCCGACACGCCCAGCAAAGCACGCCGGTGATCGAGCCGATCCCGCGACGGTGGGCATGAATGCCGCAATCGGAATTTGGGCTATCCTGTACCAATATGAAAAAAGCACTTCTTCTGCTGGGAGTCTCCTGGATTCTTGTGGCTCAGACCGGCACGGACAGCGTAGATACCTCGACTGTGGCGCGGATGCGCGCCGAAGAGATGGAACATCCCGAAATCATGCACACCCTGCACATGCTGACGGACCGGTACGGACCGCGCGTGACCGGGACGCCCAATCACGAGGCTTCGGTGAAGTGGGTGATTGCCGAGACCACCCGGTGGGGGATGAAAAACGCCCACCAGGAAGCTTGGGATTTCGGCCGGGAGGGGTGGTCGAACGAACGCGCCAGCGGGTTCATCGTGGCGCCGGTTCACCAAAATCTGAAATTCGAAGTGCTCGCCTGGACGCCGTCGACCAAAGGCACGGTGACGGCTTCGGCGATCCAGATCGATCCACCCCTGGGACCGCCGGTGGAGCCGAGCGCCGATGGGAATGCCGGACGCGGCGGGCGCGGTTTCGGGCCGACGCACCAGGGACCGACCAAGGAAGAAATGAACGCGTGGATTGCGGCGACGAAGGATAAGGTGGGCGGCAAGATCGTGCTGGTGGGCAAACAGGCGGCGATTCCGGTCAGCTTCGAGGCAGCGCAGAAGCGCCGGCCGGACGAACTGGTGAAAGCGATGTACGATCCCGAGCACGGCGATGGCGGGCGCGGCGCATTCGGCGGGCGCGGGCGCGGCGGCCCGCAGGATCCCAACCGGCTGACGGCCTCTCAAGTAAGCGACCGGGTTGACGCCATGCTGCTCGAAGGCGGCGCCATCGCGCGGGTGAACGACGCGGCGCGAGCGGATGGCATCATCGTGGCGCAGCAGAACCACTTCTACGACGTCGCCAAGTGCGTCTCCACGGTGATTGTGCGCAACGACGATTACGGCCGCATCGAACGCCTGCTGGCGGATGGCGACGATGTGAAGCTCGAGTTCAACATCCTGAACCACACCTATCCGGACGGAAAGACCAGCTACAACGCAGTGGCCGAGATTCCGGGCACGGACAAGGCCGATGAGGTGGTCATGCTGGGCGGGCACCTGGATAGCTGGCACTCGGCCACGGGGGCTACCGACAACGGGATCGGCTCCTCGATCATGCTGGAAGCCGTGCGGCTGATGGAGACGCTCGGCCTGAAGCCGCGGCGCACCATCCGGATCGCGCTGTGGTCGGGCGAAGAGGAGGGACTGCTGGGGTCGCTGGCATACGTGAAACAACATTTCGGCACGGCCGAAGACCCCAAGCCGGAGTGGTACAAACTGGATTGTTATTTCAATGTGGACACCGGCACCGGGCGGCTCCGCGGCGGCAGCGTTTTCGGACCCAAGGAGGCGGCGGCGGTGCTGCGCCCTCTGTTCGCCCAGTTTGAAGATTGGGGATTGTTCGGCGCCAACGCCACGGCCAGCCGGCAGACCGGGGGCACCGACAGCACCTCCTTCAATAACGCGGGGCTGCCCGGGGTGGGGATGTCGCAGGACCCCATCGAATACAATACGCTGACGCACCACACCAATCTCGACACTTACGAGAGGATCATTCCGGACGATGTGAAGAAAGCATCGGCGGAGATTGCGGCGGCGGTGTGGTACGTCGCCAACCGGGGCGAGATGGTGCCGCGCTTCAGTAAGGCAGACATGCCGGCGCCGGTCGAGCCGCGGTAGTGCCGCAGGCCGGCGCCGAGAAGGTGGGATCTGTCCTCACAGCTGTCCCGTTAGAAGTGGAACAGATTCAACTGGTTGGGATCGGGCAGTAGGTCGTCCTGCGAGTTACTGCGCTCAAACACCTGTAGAATGGGCACTCTCTCGAATGCGGTGAGGCCCACGACCTGCAAAAAAGTGTAGAGACTCGCGTCCACGCCAAGCGTCTTTCGGGCGATCGCTACCAGCAGGTAAACGCTCACCGCCGTCCAGATCTGGGTCTTGATGGCGTTCTCCGAGTTGCCCAGAAAGCTCTTGATGCGAAGACGTTGCTTGATCCATTTGAACCTCGGTGGTCACCTCAAATGCGGCCATAGAGGGTCACTTCAAAACCGGCCAACGGACCGCGTCCAGGACTGAGCTTGTTGTACCGCGTCGGTGACCACCGCGGCAAGAGCTTTTTTGAG
>JBEKZL010000244.1:0-10996 GCA_049509915.1 Bryobacteraceae bacterium
CACACCGAAATGCGGGAGGCCGGGTCGAGGCCGGTGGTGGGCTCGTCCAGGAACAGGATTTGCGGGTCGTGTACCAGGCCGCGGGCGATCTCGAGGCGGCGCCGCATGCCTCCCGAGAGGGTGGAAGCAAGGGCATTGGCCCGGTCGCCGAGGCCGACAGCTTCGAGCAACTCGGCCGTGCGCTCGCGGCGGCGCGCCCCGGTGATGCCGTATAGACGGGCGTGAATACCCAGGTTCTCGGCGCAGGTGAGCTCGGGGTCGCTGGTCATGTTCTGGGGAATGACGCCGATCGAGGCGCGCACCGCGTTGGGGTCGCGAATGATATCGTGGCCGGCCACGACCGCCGTTCCGCCCGTGGGCGGCACCAGGGTTGTCAACATGCGGATGAGCGTGCTCTTGCCGGCACCGTTGGGACCGAGCAGGCCGAAGATCTCCCCGACGGGCACCGTGAAGCTGACGTTATCGACGGCCAACAGCGTGCCGAAGCGCTTGCTGATGCCTTCGACCTGGATGGCGAACCCGTTTGGGAATTGGCTTGGTGCTTTCATGCCGGCTAGTCCTTCACGCTCGAGACCGGCGGAGGCGGCAGGACCGGCACCGGCAGCATCACCCAAGCAGTCATACCTAGCGGTAGCTTGCCCTCGGGATTGGAGACGCGTACGCGTATGGCGACCGTCTTGATGTCGCGCTTGGTGCGGCTGACATCGCGTTGGGTGGCAAAATCGGCCTCCACCGCTTTGTAGATCACCGGGCCCGAAGTCTCGGCGCCCGAGGGCAGGCGCACCCGCAAGGTTTGTCCCATGGCGATGAGATCGGCATAGGTTTCCTCGACGTCGGCATCGACCCAGGTGGAGCTCAAGTCGAACAGGGTGACGATTGGGCTGCCGGGGTTGACCACTTCGCCCTGGCGCGCGGCGCGCAGGGTCACGATGCCGCTGGCGGGGGCGAGTATGCGGGTCTGGCCGAAACGGGCGGCAGCGGCGGCGGCATTGGCTTCGGCCTGCGCCTCGGCCGCGCGGAGGGCGTCGGTTTGCCGCTGCTGTACGGGGACTTGGCGTTCCTCCTGGCGGGCGTCGGCCAGGGCGGCTTGCGCGGCCGCCTCGGAGCGGGTAATCGCCTCGACCGCCGATTGGGCCGCCGCCACGGCGCGCCGGATCGCCTCGGCCCCGGCTTCGGCGGCCTGTTGGTTGGCCTTCGCGGAGTCCAGATCGGTTTGGGCCGTGACCAGGTCCTGAGGCGGGTTGATGTCCTTTTCGACCAGAGGGCGGATGCGGTTGAAGTTGTCCTGGGCCTTGGCTACCGCGGCCTGGGTTTGCGCCGCCTGCGCCTGCGCCTGCCGCAGTTGGGCTTGGGTTTGCGCCACCTGCGCCTGGGCTTGTTGCAATTGCGCCTGGGTTTGCGCCACCTGCGCCTCCGCCTGGCGGACTTTCGTGGGCAGCGTATTCTCCAGCAACTCGGTCTGGGCCACCGACTGTTGCGCGCTGGCGCGCGCTTGAGCGATGGCGTGGCCGGCGGCGCCCTGATCGGCGCGCAGCTCGTCCTGGTCGAGCACGGCAATCAGATCGCCGGCCTTGACCCATTGCCCATCGTCCACGGCCAGGCTTACGATGCGGCCGGTGATCTTGCTGCCCACCACTACTTCGTTGCCGTCCACGGTGCCGGTCAGCACGAGCGTTTGCGGACGCGGGCGCTCGAACCACCAGATCGCCGCCGCGGCGGCCACAATCAGCGACAGAAGGATCGCTCGTTTCATGCGGAAGACCTCATTCGGTGAATCGGTGAAAAGGAAAATATATTGTAAACCAAATCATTTTGAAATCAAACTAAACTCCGAAATCGCTGGAAAATTTCCGCGCGTTCGCATCTATCTCATGTAGACGAATTGGAGGCGTGGATATTGTGAACACCTCCCGGGATGACATTAGGCTGACTATCCTTCGATATGAATCGGCAGTACCGGCGCCAACGCGGCGCAACCGCGCGCTTGCCATTTGAGTAGAAATCGCGCCGGTTCCGGCCGATAAGAAACAGTGGGTAAGGACAGAGGCGACCGCCGTTCACGACGGTTCCCATTTGAGGAACAAGTCATGGAACTTTCGAGCCAAGAGTCGATTCAGGCATTGATCCGAACACAAGGATTGGTCACGCACGTGCGGGACCGCCGGGCCGGGCAGGACGCCGCCCGGCCCACCAACCGAAGCCGAAGGATGGTTTGCAAGTGCGGCCAATGCCGCCAGTGTCTGGAGAACGAACGCTGGGAACGAATCTTTACGAAGAAATTCGCCGATCCCGATTACTACGCCAGCCGCCTGGTCCACTACACCTCGCCATTGACTTCTCTGTGATAGGGCGGGAAGATCCGCCTGAGCAAGCGAGTCCGAGCCGCGACCGTTCGGGAGTGCCAGATGGGACTGCGGCCAACCAAAGGGATGAAGACGCACCGGCATCTCCTTGGTAGGGCAGGCGGACCGGTGCGAAATCAGCAACCTGGAGAGCGTCTTCAACGGAGCGGTTGCAGGATGCGTGACAGTGATTGCGAGACCACGTACCAGGGCGAAACGGCCGACGCGGCGGGCCGGAGGCCGGGTCCGCGCACAAATGTTCGCAGGCTCCGGCGGCTACTCGCCGTACACGCGCAAAGCGTCGGCGGCGGACGGCCGCCGGGCGATGCGGATCGAGTGGCGCCCCGGATGCGGCCATCGCCGGCGAAACACGGTCACGCCGCGCAGTTTCGGGAAATTGTCGACAGCCAGGCTGACGGTTCCGGCCAGCTTGCCATCCACGTAGACCGCGACGCTTGCCCGCTCCTTTGTCCTTGTCGGTGATATAGTCGACGCCGCTTCCGCTAAATGCGCACTCGGCCGAAGTGGCGGGAACTACCTTGAATGCGCGCAGCGGAACGGTTTTCAGGATGAGGGGAATCGCCCATGCTTTGTACAGTCCGGATGGCTGGTCTTCGAACGGACAACCAGCCGTAAACAGAGTCATCTTCACGTCGGTTCCTTCCCGCCGCTGGAATTTCGCGCACAGGCTGGGCCCGTACATGTGTCCGGTGGCGAGGAACCGGTCGCTGAACCCGTTGATACCCGTCCAGGGGCCCCAGGGGTGCGGCGCCTGGTAGAACTCTTAACACATTTCGTTCGGCTCAAACCACTTAATCATTTTCTCGGCGTTGTACCAGACCACCATCAGGTAGAGCCCTAACGCCGGGATGTAACGAATCCCCGGCCGTCGCAGTGAAAAGCGTACAGGTTGTCGTCGTCGGCCCGGAACGGGTCCCACGTATCTCCATTGGAATCGTTCCACTTGTGAACCTTATCCAGTTCGGGTACGACCTCGGCGATCGACGGCTGCGCCGCGCGCCCCAGAGCGATTCCGGCGGCTGCCTGGAAGAGACTGCGCCGGCTGATAGTGTTCATCACGAGGATGGTAGCGCACGACGGCGGAGCCCGCCGTCGCGGATTGGTAACATAAAGTTAGCTCCCGAAAATGGATTCGCATAACGTAGATTTGAAGCAGACCATCAATCTGCCCAAGACGGCTTTCCCGATGAAGGCCAACCTGCCGCAAGCCGAGCCTAAGCTGGTCGCGCGGTGGGAGAAAGAGAACCTTTACGGGGCGATTCGCGCCGCCCGCGCCGGCCGGCCAACGTATATTCTGCACGACGGGCCGCCCTATGCCAACGGGCGGATTCACCTGGGAACGGCGTTCAATAAGATCCTAAAAGATTTCATCGTGAAATCGAAGACCATGGCGGGCTTCGATTCCCCCTACGTGCCGGGCTGGGATTGTCACGGGCTGCCGATCGAGATCAAGGTGGATTCGGAACTGGGCGCGAAGAAGGCGCACATGTCGGCGGCCCAGATTCGCCGTGCCTGCCGCAAGTACGCGGAGAAGTTTATCGACTTGCAGCGCACCGATTTCAAGCGCCTGGGCGTGCTGGGGCAGTGGGACGATCCATACCTGACGATGAGCGCCGAATACCAGGCGGCCATCGCCGGAGCGTTCGTGGAGTTCCTGGACCGGGGCTACGTCTACAAGGGCCTGAAACCGGTGCACTGGTGCATCAAAGACCGCACGGCGCTGGCCGAAGCCGAGGTGGAATATCAGGATCATTCCAGCCCCTCGATCTGGGTGCGATTTCGTCTGACCTCGGACGCGGCCGGGATCGACCCGGCGCTGTCGGGGCGAGAGGTCTACGGGTTGATCTGGACGACCACGCCGTGGACGATCCCGGCTAACATGGCCATCGCCTTCCACCCCAAATTCGAATACGTCGCGGCGGACGTGGCCGGCGCGGTGTATATCGTTGCGGCGGAACTGCTGGCCGTTACCGCGACGAAGTGCGGGTGGAGCGAGCCGAAGGTGATCGCCCGTTTCCCGGGAGCCAGGCTCGAACGCGCCATCTTCCGCCATCCATTTATCGAACGCGATTCGCTGGGCATCCTGGCCGATCACGTGACGCTGGAACAGGGTACGGGCGCGGTACACACGGCTCCCGGCCACGGCCAGGAAGATTACGTGGTAGGACGGCAATACGGCATCGAAGTCTATTGCCCGGTGGATGCGGCGGGGCGGATGTTCCAGGCGCCGGGCGCGGCCGGCGCGCTGCCGGAAGTGTTGTTGGGCAAGACGGTGTGGCAGGCCAACCCGATCGTGATCGAGCTACTGAAAGAGCGCGGCGCGCTGTGCGGCAGCGAAACCATCGCGCATTCCTATCCGCACTGTTGGCGCTGTCATCATCCGGTAATTTTCCGCGCCACCGAGCAATGGTTCATCGGGATGGAGCGCAACGGTTTCCGCGAGGCGGCCCTGGCGGCGATCGGCGAAGTGAAATGGATGCCGGAGTGGGGGCGGGAGCGCATGTCCAATATGGTGAGCTCGCGGCCGGACTGGTGCATCTCGCGGCAGCGCGTGTGGGGCGTGCCGATCATCGTATTTTATTGCGAAGGTTGCCGCGAGCCGGTCACCGACCGCAAGATCCTGGACAGCGTAGTGGCGCTGTTCCGCGAACACTCGGCCGATGTGTGGTATGAGCGCACTGCGGCCGAATTGTTGCCGGCGGGGATGAAGTGCGCCACATGCGGCGGCGGCGAATTCTCCAAAGAAAGCGACATTCTGGACGTGTGGTTCGATTCCGGTTCGAGCCACCTGGCGGTGCTGAATGAGCGCTTCGGATTGAGATGGCCGGCAGACATATATATCGAGGGCGGCGATCAATACCGCGGCTGGTTCCAGAGCTCGCTGCTGGTGGGGGTGGGCATCAGGGGCGGCGCGCCGTACCGTGCTTCGGCGCTGAGCGGCTGGCTGCTCGATGGCGAAGGCAAGGCCATGCATAAATCGCTGGGCAACGCCATCGAGCCGGAGGAGATCATCCGCGAACACGGCGCGGAGATCATACGGTTGTGGGCGTCCTCGGTGGAATTTCACGAAGACGTGCGCGCGTCGAAGACGATTCTGACCCGGCTGACGGAGGCCTACCGCAAACTGCGTAACACGTTCCGCTACCTGCTGAGCAACCTGAACGGTTTCGACCCGGTCACCGACGCGGTCGAGGCGGAGGGGCTCGAGGAGATCGACCAGTGGATTCTACTGCGCGCCGAGGACCTGGTGGCGCGCTGCCGCGGATGGTACGACGCGCTGGAGTTCCACAAGGTCTATCACTCCGTATATGCGTTCGCCACGGTGGATCTGAGCGCCATTTATTTCGACGTGTTGAAGGACCGGCTGTACACTTCAGCCACGCGAAGCAGAGCGCGGCGCAGCGCGCAGACGGCGCTATACCGGCTGCTGGATGCGCTGGTGCGGCTGGTGGCGCCGCTGATGAGCTTCACCGCCGAAGAGGTCTGGACCCACATGGGACGGACGGGCAGCGTGCATACGGCTTTGTTTCCCGAGCCGGCGGAGCCGAGCGCGGGCATCGGCGAGGGCGCGCGCCGTCGAGCCGCTAATTGGGACCGCCTGATCGGGGTGCGCGACGAAGTGCTGAAGGGGTTGGAGACGGCGCGCAAGGACAAGTTGATCGGGGCGCCGCTGGAAGCGCGAGTTCGCCTTTCGGCCAACGGCGACCTGATGCCGCTGCTGGAGCAATACGCGCGGGAACTCGCGGGCTTGTTCATCGTGTCGCAAGTGACCCTGGAAGCCGCGGCAGGCGGCGAACTGGGTGTGACGGTGGAACGGGCGGAGGGTACCAAGTGCGAGCGGTGCTGGAAGTACACGACCGACGTCGGGTCGGATGCGCGGTTTCCCACCATTTGCGCGGCTTGTGCCGCCGCCGTGAACGAGACGCTACATGGCTGACGCACGAACGAAAGCCTACGTCGCGGCTGGTGCGATCTTTGTGCTGGACCGGACCAGCAAGTGGATCGTCGAGCGTTACGTGACCTTCTCCGACGATTACCGGGTCATTCCGGGGCTGTTCGACATCGTGCGTTCGCAGAATCGCGGCGTGGCGTTTGGGATAGGGAACGATTCGGCCGGAACCTGGCTGACGCTGTTGCTGGCGGCGGTTTCTTTGGCCGCGGTGGTTCTGATCGCCGGCATCCTGTGGAAAGGGCAGCGCGTGGAGAAGCTGACCTTGTGGGGGTTGGCGTGCATCCTGGGCGGCGCGGCGGGGAACGTCTTCGACCGGTTGGCGTCGGGCCAGGTGACGGATTTTCTTGAGCTGTATATAGGGCAGTATCATTGGCCCACCTTCAATGTGGCCGATTCGGCCATCGTGATCGGCAGTGGGTTGTTTCTGATCGACGCTTTCCGTTCCAAGCGGCAAATCGCCAATGTTCCCTGAAATTTTTCACATTTCGAATCCGGTCTCGTTCACCCTCCACACCTATGGCGTGCTGGTGGCGCTGGCTTTCCTGACCGGGTTGTGGATGGCGGGCAAACTGGCGCGGCGCGCCGGGCTGAGCGTGGACCACGTCACCAACCTGGGTCTGTACTGCGCGCTGGCGGCGATTGTGGGCGCCAAGCTCATGATGTTCGTGGTGGACCTGCCCTATTACCTCCAGCATCCGGAAGATATTTTGAGCATGGCCACGCTGGAAGCGGGAGGGGTGTTTTACGGCGGGTTGATTGGCGCGCTGGCGGTGGCGTGGTGGTACATGCGGAAGACCAAGCTCCCGCCGCGAGAAACGGCCGACGCATTCGCTCCGGGCATCGCGCTGGGACATGGGATCGGCCGGCTGGGCTGTTTTTCCGCCGGCTGCTGCTGGGGAGTGAAGACGAGCGTGCCATGGGCGGTGACGTTCTCGAGTCCGGTCGCGAACGCGCTGGTGGGCGTACCGCTGGGGGTGCCGATACATCCCACGCAGCTCTACGAAGCCTTCGCCGAGTTCGCGATTTTCGCCATCCTCTATACCCGCGCCCGCAAAGCGCACGCGCCGGGCGATATCATCAGCCTCTATATTCTGCTGTACGGGGCGGCACGATTCGCAGTGGAGTTTTTCCGCTTCCACGAGCAAGGCAATCTCTGGGGCGGTCCTCTGGACACGTCGCAGTGGATCTCGCTAGCCCTGATGGCCGCCGGCGCGGCGCACTTTGTGGCGGGAGGAAAGAAGAAGCCGGCGCTCAGCCGCAGGTAGGACGGCTGTAGCCCGGCGGGCCGCGCGCCTACCCTCCCGCGAACACCACCTCGTGGCCGGCCCGGCGTAGCTTTCGCGCCATGCGCTTCTCTTCGCTGGGCCACCAACTCCCGCTATTGCCGATCACAATCAGGGAGTGCGGTCTCAGCACGGCTGTCAGGGTCTCGGCCCGGTCGCGGCAAAGATAAATGCGAACCGCGGTTTCCACCGGGCTCTCCTCCGCCAGAACGCGAAAGCGCCTTTCGGTGAAATCGAGCGGCACCGCCGGCGTGTAGAGTGGGAGAGGATAGGGAACTACCTGGGGAACCATCAAGGTAACCCGCGCGCGCAGGCGATTGGCCAGAGTGGCCGCCGTCCGTAAGGCCGATAACGTCGATGGGATCGACGTAAAGATGACCGCGATATTCAGCTCCGAATTTGCTTCTCCGGCTGCCGGCCCTTCCGGGAGCTTGGCCGCCGGACCAAGGTGCTTCTCAAGGACGGATAACATTGGCCGCTTACGCTTTCATCCTTGAGCGTAACCGCTCGGGCCTGAGGAAGTCCTAAAAAGTCCATGAGGACTTTATAAAGGCCGACGTTGCCGTGAATGTGTACTTAGCGGCTATGGGTTCCTGCCCACCAAGAAACCGCTCCGTTGAAGACGCTCTCCAGGTTGCTGATTTCGCACCGTCCGCCACAACGCCGGTTGTCAACCGGCGGGCAGGCGGAAACGCCTGGCGGAAACGCCTGCCCCACCAAGGGGATGCCACGCGCGCCTTCATCCCCGCAGGCCCATATGGCGCTCCCTAGCGGTCGCGGCTCTGTTAGGCGCTCAACCGCTCAACGAGTAGCGGGCCAGCGCCATCCTCTCGGCGTAAAGATATTGGAAATCGGGATCGGCGGCAAGCTCCACGTGCCGCGCCAGCGCCCGAATGCGGCGCAACCGCGCGGCGCGAGTGGATGGCGCCAGCAGCAGCATGCGCGCGCCACGCAGGGCGCTGTTGCCCACCGGCTCTACCGGTAAATCCTCGGGCAACAGTCCAATGGCGCGCGCGCTCGGCTCGCGAATGTAGTTGCCGAACGCGCCCGCCAGGCACAGCTTTTCCACGCCGCCGCCGGCAAGCATGCGCAATCCGGCTGCCATCGCGCCTTTGGCCAGTTGCAGCTCGCGGATGTCGCTCTGCGACAGCGCCACGCCGTCCGACAGCGGCAAGCGCTTCTCCGCGTTCGTCATCCGCCCGTTGGCCCCGATCCAGCCCAGTTCGATGCCGCCCGCCGCCGCGTCCACCAGTCCGCTGCCGCAAACCCCCCGCGCAGCACCTCCGCCGATCACGTGGCAATCGAGGGCGCCGTCGCGCACGTGTACCCCGTCGATGGCGCCCGCGCCCGCGCGCATTCCCGCGCCAATCCGGCCGCCCTCAAAGGCCGGGCCGGCCGCCGTCGACGCGCACACAATCCCTTGCGCCGACCCCACGACTACCTCGCCATTGGTGCCGATGTCGAACAACGCACGCGACCGCGCCTGCTCGTCCAGACGCGTGGCCACGATGCCGCACAGCAGGTCGCTGCCCACGAATCCGCCCAGGCACGGCAGGAATTCGGCCGGCCCCGGCCATCCCAACTCCCAGTCGGCGAAGCGGTAGCCGCCCGGCGTGGGCGAAAGGAACGGCGTGTGCGTCAACGGCTCCACATCCAGACCGCAGAAGAGGTGATGCATGACCGTATTGCCCGCTACCAGCACCTCGCGTAGCGGCTCGCCGCCAAGCATCCTCCCCAGCGTTTCGCGGATGGTGCGCCCCAGTTCGCCCGCGTGGCGGAGTTCGTACTGTAGCCGGCTCATCACGTCGGCCCCATAGCGCGCCTGCGGATTGATGCCGGTCTCCACTCCCAGCACTTCGCCCGTCCCCAGGTCCAACACCTGAACCACCAGCGTGGTCGTACCCAGGTCGATCGCCGCCCCTCGTCCCGCGCGCGGTTCGATCGGCACGCGCGCTTCGTCGGTGAGGACGTCGAGCGACCATTGCTCCACCTCCACCACCACGCGTTCCGCACGGGGCGCCCAGCCCGCGCAGCAGGCCAAGCGCCATCCGTCGCGGATCTCTTCCTCGCTGAGCGCCTGCCGCATGGCCGCGGTCGCCGGTACTTCCCCTTCCAGCACCCGAACCCTGCAGCCGCCGCACGCGCTGTCGCCGCCGCAGGGGAATTCCACGCCCGCTTCGAAGAGCTGATCGGCCAGCGTCTGGCGCCGGTTGCGTTGGAGTTCGAGCTTCACGAGCCGCTGTGCGCGCCGTCCCGCGCTTTCACCACGCTGGCGTCATAGGTGGCCGCGATGCGCTGGCCCGGCTCGGTCACCACGAACTCGGTTTCCGTCCACTCGCCATCCACCATGCGCCGCAGCCACGCCAGGTCGCCCGTCAGCCGCTCGAAGCTCCAGCCATTCTCGCCGGCTTCGGCCGCCGCTTCGGCCAGGAACTTCCCGCCGGCCTCCAGCCCCGTCTCGATGAACGTCAGCTTGCGGTACTGCGAGCGGTAGCGGGTCATCTCCTCGTACAGGTAGCGCCCGTTGTCCTCGCCGTACTTGTCGATCAGCGCCCGGAGCGGCGCGTCGATCCCCACCGTGTTGTGCGTCAACTGCTGCAAGCCCTTACCGCGCTCGAGCCACCCGGTGGAGCGGTAATAGGTGCCCGGATTGGTATCGAAGTACGCCTGGTAACGCTCGCGCCCACCCATCAGCAGCGCGATACAGTCATGCGCGCGCGGCAGCACCAGCCGCGTATGCCGCGCCGTCACCCCGTCCAGCCCAAGCCCACACAGCCCGTAGCCGAGCAGAATCGCGGCGTACATGCCCTCCTGCGTGCGGTCCACCGCTTCCTGAACCTTCGCCGCCATAGGCTTGCCTCCCAGGTCGTGCAGCCCCTTGGGCAGAAACTCCACGTCCACCTGGTGCGGCGAATGCGCGCACGCGTCGCACATTTCGCGGAAGAGGACCTCGCAACTAATCAGCTTAAAGCGCATAGGAAACCGGCCAAGGCAAGAACGAACTTACATGGTAGTACGCATCAGCCCATAGGGCTTCCCGCGCAGAGCCCAGGCGGGTGACAGTTCTCGCGTCAGGCGAAGGCGCGACCGGGGGGCCGCGCGCGGACGAGGGCGTCCGCCCCACCAAGAAACGGGTCAGGCTGCACTGCGGAGGCGATTTCGGGATTGAAAAATCAAATTGCGGGCATACTTAGAGCAGAGTCCGCTCCACGGTGCCCTAAACGAACGTGTTTTTCGCGGTCCGGCGGCCTCAGGCGGCCTTGCGGAGGGGTTTTGGGGTCGCCTGGAGGAGCTTTTTGGCTTCGGCGAGGCGGATCTGGTGGGTGGCGAGGCGGGCGATTTCCGGGATTGAAAAATCAAATTGCGGGGGGATGGCCTGGCGCGGATAGTCGCGCTCG
>JBEKZL010000245.1:0-10978 GCA_049509915.1 Bryobacteraceae bacterium
GAGATCAGAATCTGGCTCAAATAGATCTGTTCCTTGCGGACGTACTCGGATTTGTGCTCCTCGTAGTATTTGCGCAGGTCGGCTTCCGGGATGGTGACGTGCATGCCGATTTCCTGGCCCACCACGCGGTGTACCAGAAATTCATTGGTCATCTTCTGCTTGTATTCCTCAAACGGCATGCCGGTCTGTTCGCGGATGTAGTCGTGGAACTTTTCGGCGTCGGCGACTTTGCTGAGGACCTGCAATTCCAGCAGGCGCCGCGTCACTTCGCTGTCCACGTTCAAGTCCAGTTCCTTGGCCTTTTGCACCAGCAGGATCTGATCGATTTTCTCGCGCAGGATATCTTTGGTCTGCTCGTCTATAGCCGCCTGGAGTTGAGTGCCGGAGAGGTGCTGTTCCTGGCGGAAGTAGGTTTCGACAAGCCGCCGCTGTTCGGCGATCTCGCCCCGGGTGACGATTTCGCCATTGACTTTGGCGGCAATTTCCTCCACCACGCGAACATCCGCGGCGGGCGCCAGGCGAAGAGCCAACGCTGTGAGTACTACATAACGGAAAATCATAACCGACTCCTCATTTTACCAGCACTGGGGGATTGGCGTTCGCTGGTTTCAGCAGTTCCAGGCGGCCGGCCAGAAAGCGCAAGATATCGGCTGCGCCGGTATATCCCTCCAGGGGCAGTAGCAAGACGCCTGCCGGACTGAACTGCGCACCAGGCGTTTTGCTCACCATCTGCATCAACCGCGCCGGATCCACGCGGGTTTCCCGGTGGAACTTGATACTGAGCAGGTTATGGCGACGATCGATGGCTTCGATACCGACCTGCTCGGCGGTGGTTTTGAGCGCCGAATAGAGCAACAGGTTGCGGACGGCTTCGGGGACCGTGCCGTAACGATCCTCCAGTTCCTTTTCGGCACGGTCGCGGGCAGCGGCGTCGGCGGCGTTGGCGATCTGACGGTAGGCGCGCAGACGTTGATTTTCGTCGGCGATATAGCCCGGCGGAATACGGATTTCCAGGGCGAGATTGATGCTGGAATGGACTTCCGGCGCGACTTCCTCACCCTTCAGTTCGCGCACGGTTTCATCGAGCAGGCGGACGTACGTGTCGAAGCCCACGGAATTGATGTGGCCGTGCTGCTCACCGCCCAGCAGGTTGCCGGCGCCGCGCAATTCCAGGTCGAGCGCGGCTATCTTGAAGCCGGCTCCCAAGTCGCTGAATTCCTTCAACGCCGCCAGCCGCTTACGGGCAATTTCGGTGAGCTCGGTATCCACCGGTACCAACAGGTAAGCGTAGGCTCGCCGGTTGGAGCGGCCCACACGTCCGCGCAACTGGTAAAGCTCGCTCAGCCCGTACTTCTCGGCGTTTTCCACGATCATGGTGTTGGCAAGGGGAATGTCTAGGCCATTTTCTATAATGGTAGTACATACCAGAATATCGAACTCATGGCGCATGAACTGGAGCATGGTTTTCTCCAGTTCGGACTCGCCCATCTGCCCGTGGCCGACGCCGATACGGGCGCTCGGCACCAGTTCCTGAATGGACGCGGCGCGCGCCCAGATTGAATCCACTCGGTTGTGCAGGAAGTACACTTGCCCGCCGCGGCCTAATTCGAGCTCGATTGCGGAGCGGATCAACTCCGGCTTGAATGCTGCCACGATGGTATTGATTGAGAGCCTGTCCTTGGGCGGCGTTTCAATCACCGACATATCCCGGAGTCCCAACAATGACATATGTAGTGTGCGGGGAATCGGCGTGGCGCTCATGGTGATGACGTCGACGGCTTTCTTGAGTTGCTTGAGACGCTCTTTGTGCCTCACTCCAAAGCGCTGCTCTTCGTCCACGATCACCAGGCCAAGATCCTTAAACTGAACATCTTTCGAGAATAGGCGGTGAGTACCGACGGCGATGTCTACCTGGCCTTCCGCGAGGCCTTCCAACGCGGCTTTAATCTCCTTCGGGCCGCGGAAACGGCTGAACATCTCAATCCGCACCGGAAATGGCTGGAAGCGGCGTTTGAAAGTTTCGAAGTGTTGAAATACTAATACAGTAGTTGGTGCTAGGATGGCGACTTGGCGGCCATCGCCGAGCGCTTTGAAGGCGGCCCGCATCACGACTTCGGTCTTGCCGAATCCGACGTCGCCACACAGCAGCCGGTCCATGGGATGAGGGCTCTCCATGTCGCGTTTGATTTCACGGATGGCGGTGACCTGGTCGGTGGTGGGGGAGAACTCGAAGGCGTCTTCGAACTCCCGCTGCCAGTTGCTGTCCGCTGAGAACTGGAAACCTTCGGCCAACCGGCGGGAGGCGTAGAGCTTGAGGAGTTCGTCGGCCATGTCCCGCATTTTGGCCTTGATGCGAGTCTTGGTGCGGGTCCAGGTGGCGCCGCCCATGCGATCCAGAGCCGGTTTTGCCTCACCGGCGCCACGGAAGCGCTGCACCAGGTCCATGCGCGTAAGTGGGACATAGAGCTTGGCGCCGCCGGCATACTCGAGCAGCATGTAATCGCCCTTAGCTTCGCCCTGCGAAATCTCGCGCAGACCGAGATACTGGGCGACACCGTGCTCGGCGTGGACGACATAGTCGCCGGATTTGAGATCGACCAGGTCAGCCGAGAAGGTGGCGAGAGTGGACTTCGAAGCAGGGCCGCGAGAGATCAATTCCGGGGTTTCGAAAAGATCCTCGGATCCAAACACTACAAGCTTGGAATCGGGAAATACGGTACCCCGGCTGAGCTGGCCTTTCACCAGATAAATGTTCGCGACCGACCCCGCCATGTAGGCGCGTTCGGCGAGGTAGGCGGGGGTGGATTCGAATTGCTCCAAACCGAGCTGGTAGGCAATACCATACTCGTTAAGGATATCGGCCAGACGCTCTACCTCACCTGTAGAACTTGCGAAGAGGGCCACCCGGTTGCCAGCTTCCACCAGGGTGCGGGTTTCCGCGATGGCAATCTGCATATTGCCGTGGAAGGACATGGAGGGTCGGGTGGGCAGGTGAAGGCTATCGCCGGTAAGATCCAGTTGTTGGAGGGCGAACTGGGGCAAGGCGAAAACCTGAGCCTGGAGCTCCTCCCAGCGTAGGAAAATACGATCCGGGTCGTAAATGGAGGAACGAGGAGTCTGCTCCAGGCGGGTCCAAAGACGTTGGGCGGCTCCGCGGACCTGTTCGGGCTCATCCCAAATCACCACGGGATTGTGGGTGAGGGCAAAGACCGAGGCTCTGCGCTCGCGAACCATGCCGGTGAGGAGTTCCCAGCCTGGGAAGGCTTCGCCGAGCGGAGGCAGGTCCCGGCCGGGCAGGTCGGCTTCGCGCATGCGCTGGCCAAGTCCGACAAATATAGAATTGGACCTTTGAAACTCACTGAGGGGTAGCAGGACGCACTCTTCGAGATTCAAGACGGAGCGCTGCGATTCGACTTCGAAGCGGCGGATGGATTCGACCTGATCGCCGAACAGATCGATGCGTACGGGCCTGGCAGCTTCGGGCGAGAAAACGTCGAGGATGCCGCCGCGGACCGAATATTCGCCCACCATCTCGACGGGCTCTCGACGTTGGTAGCCGATGCTTTCGAGGTGGGCGACGAGATCGTCTAGTGGCACTTCCTCGCCAACGCGGAGCTTGAGAGCGAGTTGGCGGTAATAGTCGGCGGTTTCTATACGGAGGAGGGCGGAAGCCATCGGGAGGATGGTAATCGGGACGCGTTGGGTTGCGAGGCGCCAGAGACCGACGGCGCGTTGCTCGGAGAGTTCGGCGTGAGGCGACAGGTTCTGCAAAGGGAGGACGTCTAGGGCAGGCAGCAATTGCGGACCGGAGCGGTCGCCGGCAGCCAACAGGTGATAGAAGGTCTGGACCGCTTCGGAGAGGGTTTCGGCCTCTTTGTTGCCGTCGACGACGACGAGCAGGGGGCGCTGGCTGGATTGCCAGAGCAGCACGATGTAAGCGGCCTTGGCAGTGGTGGTAAGGCCGGAAAGTCCGGCGGATTGGCCGGCAGTCAACCGGTGCGTGGCTTCGGCAAAGCCGGGGTGGCGGCCGAGTTCCAGGAAGAGATCGCGAACGGCCGGATGGATCAAGAGGAAAACCTGAGAATGGAGTCGACGATATTGGTAGTGGAATGACCAGGCTCGATGGGAACCAGCTTTACTTTGCCCCCGGCCGCCTCCACCTCCTCACGTCCGGCTACAAAATGGTTCCAATCGGCGCCCTTAACAAGGACGTCGGGGAGCACGGCGGCGATCAATTCGCGTGGAGTATCTTCGTCGAACAGGGTCACGGCATCCACCGCGGCCAGACCAAGAGCGACGGCGACGCGGTCCGGCGCGGCGGTGAAGGGGCGGGCGGGGCCTTTGAGGCGATGAACGCCGGCATCGGAATTGAGAGCGAGTACCAGCACGTCGCCGAGGGACCGGGCCTGTTCAAGCAGCCGGATATGGCCAGGGTGCAACAGGTCGTAGCAGCCGTTGGTGAGAACGACCAGCTTTCCTTGCCGCTTCCAGAGTTGGCGCTCGGCGATCAGTTCGGCGCGGGAGTAAAACCGGGACACCGATCTTCAGTTTAGCAGGGGGCGGGGGAATCTTCTTGCGAGAAGAAGCCGAAACGACTCTCCACGTTCCCGATGTCGCGGAAATTAGGTTGAGCCGGTTTAGATCCGTGGTGCGGGCATGCTTTAGCTTGCGCATAGGCCGCCGCCTGCCCTACCAGCCCAGCATAGATCCCACCCTAAAATCCCTGATCCCGGCTCTGCTTGACAGCCTGCGCCACGAGCGGCTAGCGTACGGCGGCCATCGTCTTGGGGTAGCTGGGATTGGCTTTCACTTCCAAAATCTGTGCGGTATGGCGAGAGGAATGGGCAGCGAGCAGCAGCAGCAGTTGGTAGCTGTCCATGACGCCTACCGGACCGGGGCCGGCGTGGGCGCGCAACTCGTCGCTGGTATTGTCTACATAAGCGATGGTCTTTTGGCGGCGCGCGGAAAACTCGCGGGCGGCATCGGCAGGCGTGGCAAACTTGCCCGCAGGCGTAATCGGCTCCGGTGCGGTCGCCTTCTTCGAACGGTCTTTCACCATGGCCACGATTTTCCGATCGGCCTCGGCGGTGGAAGTTGCAGGGCGGGCTACGGAGGGCGTCTTCAGTAGTTGCTGGGCGCCGCCAAAGATGTAGTCCTCGGCAAGGATGATGTGTTCGGCGCATTCGGCGATGGACCACACGGCCGGCGCGGACTTGAACTTCCACTGCGCTTCGGTGAGCCCGTCGATGCTGGCGAGCATTTCCGTCCGGGAGCTTTCCAGCTGTTCGAGGAGGTAGGCACGCTCGGCAGGCGTCATTGCTCCGCCATCGGCGAACAGTGGGGCGCTGGCAAGGAAAACGAGTGCGAGGGCTTTAGTCATGGATCGTCCTTCGGTCTGAGATTTGGCCCGAGACACAGGCGCGACCATTATATACAGCGGGCGGCGTCGATGCCATCGGGATGGATAGCGATGGATGGCGGGGATCCTCGTCGCAGCCACGATTTGCCCGGTTTTGAGCAATCGTGTTAGCGTCTTATTTAAAGACCCTACGGTATCATTTCAGCGTAAAAGACAAGGAGAATTTCAAATGCCCCTGGTATCGATGCGACAACTCCTGGACGAAGCAGCCAAGCGTGGCTACGGCGTTGGCGCTTTCAACGTAAACAACATGGAGCAGATCCAGTCGATCATGGAAGCGGCTCGCGAGACGAAGTCGCCGGTGATCGTACAGGCCAGTCGCGGCGCCCGCGCGTACTCGCAGGACCGCTTCCTGTATCACCTGATGCTGGCGGCGACGGAACTCTATCCGGAGATTCCGACGGTGCTTCACCTGGATCACGGCAACTCGGTGGAGACCTGCAAGTCGGCCATCGCGATGGGATTCACCAGCGTGATGATGGACGGTTCGCTGATGCCGGATGGGAAGACGCCTTCGAGCTTCGAGTACAACGTGAAGGCGACGCGCGAAGTGGTGGAGGCGGCGCATGCCAAGGGCGTGACGGTAGAGGGCGAGATCGGCTGCCTGGGGGGCATTGAAGACGGCCACGGGGCGGGTCTGGACGGCCTGAGCCATCTGACCGACCCGGACCAGGCGGTGGAATTCGTAAAACAGACGGGCCTGGACGCGCTGGCGATCGCCATCGGCACCAGTCACGGGGCCTATAAGTTCTCGTCGAAGCCGACCGGAGAGACTCTGAAAATGGATCGTCTCATCGCCATTCACCAGAAACTGCCCAACGTCCACCTGGTGATGCACGGGTCCTCCAGCGTTCCCAAAGACCTGCAGGACATCATCAATCAGTACGGCGGCAAGCTGAAGCCGACCTGGGGCGTGCCAGTGGAAGAAATCCAGCTCGGGATCAAGAATGGCGTGCGCAAGATCAACGTGGATACGGACAATCGGCTGGCCATCACCGGGGCTATCCGCAAAGTATTCGCCGAAAAGCCGGAAGAATTCGATCCGCGCAGCTACCTGAAACCGGCGCGGGAAGCCATGAAGAAAGTGGTGGCGCTGCGCATGACGCAATTCGGCCAGGCTGGTCACGCCGGCGACTACGAGCCGATCGATTTGAAAGAAATGGCCGCGCGCTACGCCAGCGAACCTGTACTGGCGTAAAAGCGGCGGAGAGAGGGTGGGACAGTCCAAGGACAGACGATCGTTTTTCGTCGTCTGTCGAGCCCTCGCCAAGCCGTAACAGCCTGACAGACGACGAAAAACCCACCCTTGGAGTCGGGTCATTGCGTCATTGTTTCAGGGCGCGGCGGACGGCTTCGAGCAAGGTTTCGCGGTCGACGGGGAAGGATAAAAGGGCGGCAGCGCGAGTCTCGGCGGCGATAGTGAGGAATTCGCCGCCCTCGTCGGCGGACAGGACGATCGCCGGGCGGCCCACCGGCCGATCGCGGACGGCGTCGAGGGTCACTTCTTCCCCCGTGGCGGTGAGTTCGGCAATTAGCAGATCGAACTCTCCGGCCTTGATCGCGGAAGCGGCTTCCGGGCCGCCGCCGGATTCCGCCACGGCATAACCGGCTTCAATCAAAATGTCACGAATGGCGGCGCGACGGCGGCCGTCGGGGGAAAGCAGCAGCACGGTGGGGGCGGCGCCGGCGCCGAGAGCGTCGCGCACTTTTTCGGCGAGTTCGGACGGGGTGAAGGGCTTGGCGAGCAATTGGACGCCAGGATCGAGCACAGCGCCCGGCGCCATGGCCCGATCCGTGTAGCCGGACATATAGAGCACGGCCAAGCCGGTGCGCGCGGCGGTCAGGCGTTTGGCCAGCTCGCGGCCGGTGATGCCAGGCATGACGACGTCGGTCAGCAGGAGGTGGATGGGGTCGGGACACCCGGCGGCCAACCTCAGGGCTTCTTCTCCGTTGATGGCGGTAAGGACGCTATAGCCGTAGCGGCCCAGCGCAGTAGCCGTCATATGGCGAACCTCATCCTGGTCCTCCACCACCAGGATGGTTTCACTGCCGCGCAGATTTCGGCGCACTTCCGGGGCCGGCTGTGGGACCGGCGCATCGATGCGCGGCAGGTAGATTTTGAAGACGCAACCCTGCCCCGGTTCGGAATAGACCCAGATCCAGCCACCGATCTGCTTGACCATCCCGTAGACCGTGGCTAAGCCGAGGCCGGTGCCGGTGCCGGTCGGCTTGGTGGTGAAGAAGGGCTCGAAGAGGTGTTTGCGCACCTCGCGGGTCATGCCGATGCCGTTGTCGGTTACGGCCAGGAGCACGTGCGGCCCGGTGCGGGCTCCGCTGTGAGTCTGTTCGTATTGAGAGTCCAGCAGGATGTTGGCGGTTTCGATGAGGAGCCGGCCGCCATGGGGCATGGCGTCGCGGGCGTTGACGGCCAGGTTCATGAGGATCTGCTGGATATTACCGGCGTCGGCGCGGACGTTGCCGAGGTCCTCGTCGGCGCGGATGACGAGTTCGATATCCTCGCCGATGAGGCGGCGCAGCATTTTCTCCACGTCGCGCACAACCTGGTTCAGGTTGAGGACGGTGGGCCGCACGAGTTGTTTGCGGCTGAAAGCCAGCAGTTGGCGGGTGAGCGAGGCGGCGCGCTCGCCGGCGGCGCGGATTTCGGCCACGATGGAGCTTTCCGAACTAGCGGGCGGCAGATCCTGCGCCAGCAGATCGGCATAGCCATTGATGACGGCCAGCAAATTGTTGAAGTCGTGGGCCACGCCTCCGGCCAGGCGGCCGACGCTTTCCAGGCGCTGCGCCTGGTGAAACTGATCTTCCAGGCTGGCGCGTTCGGTCACGTCGTTAATCATGACGAGGCGGGCCTCGCGGGTGCCGAAGCGAAGGGGATGGACGACGATTTCGGCCGTGATGATTGTTCCGTCCTTGCGGCGATGGCGCCAGCGGCCGTCGGGCTTGAGACCGCTGGTGAGGCGCAGGTTATCGAGCATGCGAGGCACATCCTCGGGAGGGCGGATGTCGCCGATGGTCATGGCCATGAACTCCTCTCGGGAGTAGCCATAGGAGGCGACAGCGGCGCGGTTAACTTCGAGGAAGGCGAGCGTCTCCAGCTCGTAAACCCACATGGGCTGGGGGTTAGCTTCGAAGAGAAGGCGATATTGCTGTTCGGAATCCTCCAGCGCACGCTGGGCCGCGCGGCGGGCGGTGACGTCGCGGAAGACCAGCACGGCGCCGGCGAGGGCGCCGCGCAAGCCGCGGACGGGCGCGGCACTGTCGTCGATCGGGATCTCCCGCCCGTCGCGCGCCAGCAGCACGGTGAGGTCGGCGAGGGTGGTGGGCTGGCCGGTGCGGAGGACCACGAGGGCAGGGTTCTCGACCTGGGTGCGGGCGTTCTGGTCGACGACCCGGAAGACTTCGTCGAGCGGTCGGCCGAGCGCTTCTGCCGAGGGCCAGCCCGTGAGTTGTTCGGCCACCGGATTGACAAACGTGATGGAGCCGGCAGCGTCGGCGACCATTACGGCGTCCCCGATGCTGCTCAGGACGGTTTCGAGGGTGGCTTTGCGGTGGGCTTCCTCCTCTCTCTCTCGCTCAGTATCGGCCAGCAGGCGGCGAAGGCGGAAAACGCTGGCGACCAGGGCCACCAGGAAGATGCCCGTGGCGACGACCGCGCCGGTGGTGGTCCGGGAGAGGATGGCCACGGCGCCGGCAAGCAGCAGGATGGCTGCCGGAACGGCCTTTTGCGAACTTTTGGAAAGCAAAGGCCTCACGCTGGGCAGCCTCTATCGGATTGTAGCGCGGCGGCGCCAGTCCGGCAGAATTGTGGAACCCAGAAAGCGGCAGGCCTAACAGCGCCGGCGAAACGATCGCCGGCGCTGCCAGGAAAACGGCGCGCCATATGGCCGAAGAGCGCTAGCCGCTCATCGACGCCAGGAACTCGGCGTTGGTGCGGGTCTTACCCAACTTGTCGAGCAGCAGTTCCATGGTTTCGACCGGGGACAGCGGATTGAGGACGCGGCGCAGAATGAAGACACGGTTGAGCTCTTCTTTGGGAAGCAGGAGCTCTTCCTTGCGGGTGCCGCTCTTGTTGATATCGATGGCTGGGAAGACGCGCTTGTCGACGAGTTTGCGTTCCAAGTGGATTTCCATGTTGCCGGTGCCTTTGAACTCCTCGAAAATCACGTCGTCCATGCGGCTGCCGGTGTCGATCAAAGCGGTGGCGATAATGGTGAGGGAACCGCCTTCTTCGATATTGCGGGCGGCGCCGAAGAAACGCTTGGGGCGCTGGAGGGCGTTGGAATCCACGCCGCCGGAGAGCACCTTACCCGAGGGCGGGACGATGGTGTTGTAGGCGCGCGCGAGCCGCGTGATGGAATCGAGAAGAATGACCACGTCCCGTTTGTGCTCGACCAGGCGTTTGGCTTTTTCGATCACCATTTCGGCCACCTGAACGTGGCGCGTGGCGGGTTCGTCGAAAGTGGAGCTGATGACTTCGCCGCGGACGCTGCGCTGCATGTCGGTGACTTCCTCGGGGCGCTCGTCGATCAGCAGCACGATGAGCGAAACCTCGGGGTGATTGGTGGTGACGGAGTTCGCGATGGCCTGCAACAGCATCGTCTTGCCGGTGCGCGGCGCGGATACGATCAGGCCGCGCTGGCCTTTGCCGACCGGCGTGAGCAGGTCCATCACCCGTCCCGAGAAGTTATCGCGCGTGGTTTCGAGCTTGAGCCGCTCATCGGGATAGAGCGGGGTGAGGTTGTCGAAGAAGATTTTGTTGCGGGCTTCTTCTGGCGGCTCGAAATTGATGGCGTCAACTTTGATCAGGGCGAAATAGCGCTCGCCCTCCTTGGGAGGGCGAATCTGGCCGGAGATGGTGTCGCCGGTGCGGAGGTCGAAGCGGCGGATCTGGGAGGGCGAGACGTAGACGTCGTCGGGGCCGGGCAGATAGTTGTACTCGGGGGCGCGGAGGAAGCCGAAGCCGTCGGGCAGGCATTCGAGCACGCCTTCGGAGAAGATCAGGCCGCTTTTTTCGGCCTGGGTCTGAAGGATCTTGAAGATCAACTCCTGCTTGCGCAGACCGGCCGCTCCGGCGATTCCCATGTCCTTGGCGACCTGGTTGAGCTTTTGAATGCTCATGTCCTTGAGTTCGACCAGGTCCAGAGTGGGAGTGCCGTTCTTGGTTTGGGCTGCCTGCTTGCGGCGCTGCGCGCCGGGGGAAGCGGCGACGACCGCTTCGGCGGAGTTGGGTGGCGGCGGCGCTGGAGCGGCTTCCGCGACAGGCGGTTCGGCACGTGGTTCCTTGGCGGCAGGCGGAGCGGCGGCGGCAACTTTGGGTGCCCGGTCGGCAGGTTTTTCGCTTTCGGCGGCGGAGCCTTCGCGGGCGGGAACGGCCTGTTTCTCGACCGTCTTTTCGGCGGGTTTTTCTAACTTTTCTTGTTTTTCCTGCGGCGGGGTGTTTGCTACCGGAGCTGCAGTTGTGTCGTTATTGCTTGCCAAATGGTCCTCACTCCCCGGCCGGTAACGGCCGAGAAAGGCAACGGCTCCACGCCTTCCTCGCGG
>JBEKZL010000246.1:0-10966 GCA_049509915.1 Bryobacteraceae bacterium
CGTCCACGTTGATCCTGTAATCGCCCGGCCGCAGCAGCGCGATCGCCACGTTGGGCGTGTCCACTTCGTAGGTTTCCTGAACGCCGATAAAGCGCACGTGTACGTCGATCGCGCCCTGCGTCACGCTCAACTGCGCCACCCGGTCGTCCAGGTTCAATACGGCCAAGGCCGTGGCCGCATTCATCCGAATGGCGGTCGAGCCGATGTGCAACTCGGCGTAGGCGCCGTCGTCGGCCCAAAGATGGTCGCCCGCGGTGAGCGGGTAATTGAGGGTAGCCGCGCCCCAGTCCTCCACGCTGCCCGGCCGGAACGAAACCGGTCCATTGATCAGGTTCAGCCGCGCCACGCGCGACGGCGGGTCGGCATCCTGGGCCATGGCGCAACCTGCCGCCACCAACACAAATCCGTACAAGAACTTACGCATGTGATCCACTCTCCTCACAACTACCACGCCGCCACTGGCGATTCCATTGCCTGGATATTAAAATCTCCCAAGAATTGCCGCCCCTGTCTACATCCCAGCGGCGCCCGTCTGGTTCCAGTGACGAAAGCCGCGTCCGCCCGGTTGCGTCACCGGTTTTTCCGCCGGTTTCCCGCGTGCTACAATCGGGGAACCAGTCTCCTCCCTGGAGCCGGCCAGTCGGACGCCATTTGGACTCCAGGAGCGCTACCGGGGGAGTTTTAGCTTCACATGGACTCCAGTTTTGGAGTCCTTAGATTTTAGCTAAGGGCTTGTAGCTCAGTTGGTTAGAGCGCCTGCTTGACACGCAGGAGGTCACAGATTCGAGTTCTGTCAAGCCCACCATTCCTCCTACGACGCGATCGGACCTCTACCGTCCCGCGGTAGCGCTCCACTTGAGTTTCAGGTAAACGCCGCGTCGGCCTTTCTCCGCGTTTTCCTTGCCCACCGACATCCAATGCAAGCACGGTGCGAAGGTCGGCCAGCCGCCGCTATTGCCCGGCTCGGACCTCGTCTAGCAGCTTGGGGTGCCGGTCGAGCACCATGAGCAGTTTCACCAGTGCGAGCGGCGGTTTCGTCTTCCCGTTCTCGTAGCGTGAAAACGCATTGGGACCGCCGCCAAAGATCGCGGCAGCCTCCCGCTGGTCGAGCGCGAGTTTCTTGCGGACGCGCGCAATGAAACTAGGATCGACAATAGACGCGTTGACCTGCTTATTGAACTCCAGCATCGCCGCGCTGATGCGTGACGCTTCCGCCGCAGCGAACACGCTTTCACCGCAGGCGGCGCAGAAATCGCCGCGAACTGCCGGAATCGTGGTCGTTTCGCCTTTGTATGTGTACGGAATGTCACGCGTGTCGCGCACAAGCTTTCTCCCCGCGCATGACGGGCATTTCATGGCATTGCTCCTTCCTTCATGGTTTCGACGCTCCTTCACTCACAGCTCTTTGAACGACACGATCAGCAAGTCGTCCACGACGGTTAGTTTCAGATACACCTCACCGGCTGAAGTCTCCGGCCGATAGACGTCCTGCCAAACGTGGTGATCGGCGTGCGCGGTCATGCTCTTGTAGAAGTCCTTCGGCGCGAGCGCTGCGACGACGCCGACAATCTCCTCGAATCCGAACCCCAAGGCCGCGCCGCCGGGCGAGTGCCGAAATGGTGATACGGACTTTGCCCGCCGCGACCATGGCCTTTACGACCGCCAGCTTACAGTGCGGCGTTCGTTTCTCCATGGGAGCAGATTAACCTACTGGGTTAAATTTGGCAACTTGGTAAACAAAATGGACGTGGGTTCATACATTGACGCGTCCTTCCGATGGTCCCCGACCATGAAGACCCGCGCTGGAAGGGGTGAGGCGCGCCGAGGTAGCTCGACAAAAGCCCACACATAAGGGAGTTTGCCCCAATTTGGCAGGGCCAAATTCCAGATGGTGCTGGATGCTGATCGACGCGCTCCGCCGACTTGGTCTGCAAGAGACTTGAGGCCCGGCACGACCCGAAACAGCAAGCTGCTGGCGGCATAGTCGGCCCAGGCGGCAAGGGGGGAGTGTCGGAAAAAGGTAAGAAACGAAGACTGGCTGGATTGCGGACCGCTTCATGGAGGCCTTGGGAGGCTAGCTGATAACAACAAAGGGCACCGGCGATTCTTCCTGGATGGCTCGTATGCTGAATATGCTGGGCTTACCGTAGCGGCTCAGTTAAGTGTCTGGGTGTGGGACGGGTCGGAACCGAAATTGGAATTCGTGGGCACCTACGGCTACTATATTGGCCAGGCTGCCTCAGGCGCACCATACAAAACAAAGTACTTAGCTCGATAGTCCGATAAACCTCTCGGGCATCTCCGCTCCAGCCTCCGTCCGATTTCCCCCGTGTGTGGTCTACCGTTCCAACCCTTCTCTCCACCCGCATGATCGCCCAAACCGAATTTTCCCGCCCCTACTTATTAGGAGGGGGCTCAGGCGGCCAGGAAACGCCCGAAGCCGCTTCCATAGAAGGGGGATTCGCTCTTGCGACACAATTACGGAATTTGCCTATACTCGGCTGTCCGCATCCTTGCGCCGGCGGCGCTACTCTTGACGTTCCCTGCATTCGCGCAGGAAGTAGTTACAACAACCGGGGACACTGGCGCGGGCAGCCTGCGCGCCGCCATCGCGGCCGCGAATCCCGGCGACACGATTACCTTCAACATTCCTACCACCGATCCGGGCTACAGCTCCGGCGTCTACACAATCACATTAACCTCGGGTGAACTGGCGATCGTCCATAACCTCACGATTCAGGGTCCGGGCACAAGCGTTCTCACCATCAGCGGCAATAACGCCTCGCGCATCTTCTTCTTAGACCCCGGAGCGCCCGGCGCCGTCACGGGTCCCCCGGTGACTTACCCGATAGTGACGATTAGCGGGATGACCTTGGCTAACGGCCTGGCTCAAGGCGGGAATGGCGCAATCAGCCAGGACGACGGCAATTACACCGGAGGAGGTGGTGGCGGCGGCGCCAGCATGGGGGGCGCTCTGTTTGCCAACAACGCCCAGCTATCTCTCAGCCAGGTGGCGTTCGTCAATAACAAGGCAGCCGGCGGCAACGGCGGCTCAAACGGCCTGGGCAACTCGGGTGCCGCGGGCGGTGGGGGCGGCGGCGCCGGCGGAAATGGAGGCCAGGGCGCCGCGATTAATGGTGGCCCGGGAGGCAATCTCGGCGGCACCTCGGGCCAGAACCCGGCCGGTGACGGCGGCGGTGGAAACGGAGGTGCTCCGAGCGGCACAGGCGATTCGGGCGCTTTCGGCGGCGGTGGGGGCGGCGGCGGCACCGGTGGTCTCAACACCGGCGGAGTGGGTGGGTTCGGAGGTGGCGGAGGTGCAGGTTCTATGTCCGACGCCGGCTTCTTCACTTGGGGTGTCTACGGTGCGGGCGGTCTGTTCGGCGGTCACGGTGGCGGGGTCTCCCAGGGGGAACACGGGGGCGGCAATATCCTCGTCGGTGGCGGCGGCGGAGCGGGTCTCGGCGGCGCCATATTCATGCGCGCGGGATCTTTAGTCATCACCTCCAGTTCATTCGTCACCAATTCGGCGACCTCCGGACAGGGCGTCAGCAGCCTCGCCGGCGGCGGGCAGGGGAAGGGCGGAGCGATCTTCGTTCTAAGCGGTGCGTCGGCTTCGGTCGATCCGGCCACAACCTTCTCCGGCAACACCACCAGCAACGGCGCCTGTAGCAGTCCCGAAGACAACAGCGACGTTTACGGTCCTCTCACCGGGTATGTCTTCGATAGCACTAGGCTATCCCTGTCGTTCCTTATTCCACCGGCTAGTTCGACCCCGGGCTCACTGATCGCTCCGGCCGTTCAAGTGAGGCTATCCGATGCCTGCGGCCTGCCCGTCACCGGCTACCAGGTGACGCTCTCTCTCGCGGCCAACCCGGGCAACGCAACCCTCTCCGGCGGTACCGTAGAGACTACCAACGCCAATGGCATCGCCACCTTCAGCACCTTGTCTCTGAACGCCGCGGGTCAGAATTACGCTCTCTTGGCCAGTGCCATCGGTCCCACCACCGCCACGTCCCCGCCGTTCCTGGTTTACACTCCGCTCGGAGCATGCGCGGCTCCCCCACCCAATCTGACCGCCTGGTGGAAGGGCGAGGACAACTCTACCGACGTCACCGGATCTTACAACGCAACGCCGGGAGGCGATGTCGGCTTTAGGGCCGGGGAAGTCGGGCAGGCATTCTCTTTCGACGGCAGTGCTACACCGTATGTCGCCCTGCCGAGCGCCGTCTTCCCGTTCCCCAACCAGACGCCGTTCTCGTTTGAAACCTGGTTCGAGACCTCGTCCGGAGGGGTCATACTCAGCCAGCAGGATGTCGCACCTTACCTGACGCCTGTGTATAACGCTCCCGGGGCCTACGTCGGCACGGACGGAAAGCTGAATGTGTACCTGTTCTACGGAGACAACGTCTTGACCGGCCCTTATCCTGTCAATGACGGCGCATTCCATCACCGGGCGGTCACCGATAATGGAGTGACCCAGATCGTGTACCTGGACGGGGAGCAAATCGCCAGCCAGTCCACCTACGAATACGGCTATGCGACCACCTATTATTATCAACTCGGAACTGGCGACACTCTTTACTGGGGAGATGCCAATAACGGCTGGGATACCTTCAACGGGCTCATTGACGAACCAACCGCCTATTCCCGGGCGCTAACCCCCAGCGAGGTGCTGAACATCTTCGCCGCGGGCAAGTATGGCAAGTGCGATCCGGTCGATTCGCCCAGCCCCAACATGCTGAGTTTCGGCGACGTCGCGATCGGGCAAAGCGCAACCCTGACCGCGAAGCTCTCCAATACCGGCAATTCGCCCTTGGTCGTCTCCGCCATCGCAACCGATGCGAACGACCTCAACTGCACCTTGCTCAGCGGCGTTACGGGCGACTGCGCGGACGGCCAACCGGTTGCGCCGAACGCCTTCTGCAACGTGCGCGTATCCTTCTCGCCGCACGCGTCGGGCCCGCTTACCGGGCTCACCACCATCAACGACAACTCGCTCTATAACGCAGGCGTCCACACCATCCCGCTTTCCGGCACCGGCATCGCCGCGCCGACCGTTTCCCTGACCGGTCCGCCGTCGGCGCCTTACGCCTCCATGTTCAACGTCGTAGCCACCAGCAACTCGAATGCGACGGCTGTCATTTCAGTTACTTCCGGACCGGGCAGGGTCAGCGGCGCAACCGTAACGATGACGTCGGGACCGGGCACCTGCTCCCTGATAGCGAGATGGCCGGCGACCTCGCAGTACGGTTCGGCCACGGCGAACTTGAACGTTCCAGCTACCCAGATTGCGCAAACGGTAACCATCAACCCCATCTCGAACCCGACGGCCCTGCAGTCTTACAGGCTGACTGCTACCTCAACTTCCAACGGCACAGCTTCTTTCGCCTCCACCACGCCCACCGTCTGCACCGTGTCCGCGTCCACGCTCTCGTTGATCGGCACCGGATCCTGCACGGTAACGGTAACCGTACCGGCTACCGCCGACTATTTGGCCGGTTCCGCCAGGTACACCTTCAGCGTTACGGCTCCATTCACCATCGCGCCCGTTCCGGCCCAAGAGACAGTGCTCATCGGCGACGCGGCCGCCTTCGCCCTTCAGTTGAACTCTGTAAACGGATTCAACGGCAACGTAAGACTGAGTTGCTCAGGCGGTCCTGCGGGCTCGGTCTGCGCCGATCTGCCCACGACGGTGCACCTCGATGGCAAGGCCCTTGCCCTATCGGGCATCGTTTTCCCGTCGAAGACCACGCCCGGCACCTACACCATCAACTTCAGCGGCACGTCCGGCGCCATAACAGCGGCCACAAGCGCACAGTTCACCGTACAGAAGTAACACTCATTACGAAACAATTGCTCACGGGTCCGTGAAAAAAGCCCACTTCCCCGATCATGTCTCTGCAAGCGTTCGCGGCTCGGAGAGCGTTTCCGAGCCGCGACTGCAAGCGGTGCGCTAACTTCGGAGAAATTCCGCAACGTGCGATGGAGGACCTGTTGGCGCAGTGCAATCTTCACGGCATCCAGGGGAGCCGTGTTTGAGATGTCCCGCACCCCGTCGTCTCCGCGGCCTAGCCCGGACCCTTGCGGTTGCCGGCCGGAATTTCCAGCAGGTGCTTCGGCTCAAACTGACTCCGGTTCCAACTGCGCCGCTTATCGAACTCGATGCCGACATCGTAGCCGAGTTGGGCAAACCGGCAGTAACGGACTTTTCCCCTCAGCAGGCACTTTGCGCATATCATTTCGACATCGGCGCCTTCCAGAGCGGCGGCCTCAAGCTGGATGCATGCGCCGGATGGCGAGATATCTTCCAGGTTTGCGACGACTTCGCGGGCCCCGTCGGCATCTTGAATGCGAACCTTAACCAGGTCGGCGCACATGAAACGCGGTTCGGAACGTTTTTCCTTCACTGCTACTCACCTCCGGTAGATAATGTGGACCAGTTCAGTCCAGTTAACATAAGTTAAGTATCGGCGGGTCGCGGTAGAACTTTAGCATGAATTTGATAATAATCGCCCAGTGCGTCAGCGATCGGCTTCCCGCAAAGAGCTGCGGCTAAAATCTTAACCGGCTGCGCCGATATGGTCGTTATGTTCGAGTGGAACGACAATCTGCGCACCGGCATTTCCAGTATAGATGCCCAGCACAAGATGCTCTTCGCGATTGGGGCGGAACTGCATGCAGCCATGAGCGCGGGCCAGTCGAGAGAGAAGATGCACAGAATCCTGACCCGTTTGCTGGACTACACCGGCACGCATTTTGCCCACGAAGAACGCTTGATGCAGCTTCACCGTTATCCCGATTACTCTGCTCACAGAGCGGAGCACGACGCCCTAACGCGGCAAGTTACGCAGCTCTATGACGAGTTCCATCACGGGCAGATCTCCGTCAGTGTCCGGCTTTTGAAATTCTTGGAGAACTGGCTCAAGCATCATATCGGGGAGTCGGACAAGCGCTACGCCCCATTTCTGGCCGCCAGTGCCGTGGCATAGGGGCGGCACACACATACTGTCATGGGCTTATTCGGATGGCTGGCCGGCATTCGGCGGCACGGTCTTCAGTATTCGGAGTCGTAAGATACCGAGGGGATAATCGGCGAGAGTGGCTGCCAATTATCCCCTCGGGTGAAGCACCCGCCGGGCCGTAGGGTGCTACGACTTGACCGTGTGGAATTCCCATCCTTTACGGAAGGTGGGCTTGAGGAGCTTATTGGCCTCGGCGTGACTGGTGATGTGCATCTTCTCCGCGTCGTACTCGATTTTGCCCTCGTAGCGGAGCGCGATCACGCCCAGCAACATCCATTCCACGAACGGCGCCGCTACTTCGAAGTTCGAGCACGCTGGGTCGCCGCCCTTGGCGGCCCGGATGAAATCGCGCATGTGGCCGGGCGACCGCGTCAGCAGCGGCGTAGGCACCTGGTAGTCCTTCATTTTGTCGACCGGGATAAGCCGCGTCACGTCGCCGTAGGTGCCGGTGGTCAGCATGCCTTTGTCGCCGATGAAGAGGCTGCCGTCGGGCGGCGGTACGCGGAGTTGCTCCGTGCTGGTTTTCAGCGCCTGGAATTCATCCCAGTTGAAAACCCGGCCCGGAGAGCGGAATTCGTTACCCGGCGGGCGCATCGGTCCCATTGGCATTCGCCCGGGGGTGGCTCCGCCTCTTCCTCCCGCCGGACGCGGCCGAGAGGGCAGATCTCCGATCCACTCGCCATCCGGTACGCCGGCGATTTTGGGCGTCTCCTTCAGGCCGTCGTACCAGAAGATCTTCAGGGCCGGCATATCGCCATAGGCCGCAAAATCGAACCGCAGCACCGAGGCCTTGGGGAACATGAAAGGGCTGGTGCCTTCCTTCTTGACGCACTCGACGCTGAGCAACTTGCGATTGGACAGATGCAGCGCCATGTTCGGCGCCCCCAGGATGTGGCAGGCCATATCGCCCAGGGCGCCGCAGCCGAAGTCGTAGAACCCGCGCCAGTTGAACGGCTGGTAAAAGAAACCGCCGTTACGGTCGGGTTCGGTCTTGCCGTCCGCCGTAAAGGGCCGCTTGTCGGCGATGCCGAGCCACAGATCCCAGTCGAGAGTGGATGGGACCGGATCCTCCTTCGGAATCTCGGTAAGCCCTTGCGGCCACATGGGCCGGTCGCTCCAGGCGTGAACCTCGGTGACATTGCCGATATCGCCGTTCCAGATCATCTCGGCGCACTGCCGCGTGCCCTCGTTGGAGTAGCCCTGGTTTCCCATCTGCGTGGCGACCTTGTATTTTGCGGCCGCCTCTCGCAATTGGCGCGCTTCCCAGACCGTGCGTACCAGGGGCTTTTGCACATAGACGTGCTTGCCGCGCTCCATCGCCCAAATGGCCGCGGTGGCATGCATATGGTCCGGCGTCGCCACGATCACGGCGTCGATGTTCTTGCCCTCTTTATCGAGCATCTGCCGGAAGTCCCGATACTTGGTCGCATTGGGAAAACGGTCGAAGGTAGCCGCTGCCCGCCGGTCGTCGACGTCGCAAAGCGCCACGATGTTTTCAGTGGGCGCCGCGGCGGAAATGTTCGAGGCACCCTGGCCTCCGGAGCCGATCGCGGCGAAGTTCACTTTTTCGTTGGGGGATTTATATCCCGCCGATTTCAATGATGCCGTGCTGCCGAATCCCACCGCCGGAACCGCCCCCGCCAGCAGGCTGCCATAGAAGAAGTGTCGTCTCGATAACGCCATGCAAAACTCCAATCTGTAGTCCTCGGACTACACCAGACAACTTTTTACGTAAGCGAGGCACTTCTTGGCCTCGGCAATAATGTTCGAACCCTCGGGAATGGGATACTCCAGCTCCAGGTTCGCCGGGAAGGGGTACTTCTCGTTTTTGAGGAGTTGAAGCACTTCCTTGATGGGGGTGTCGCCCGTGCCCCATACGGCCACGTTGGGGCCATGATTCTTCTTGCGATCCTTGATGTGCAGGTTGGTGATTTTATCGTGGTGCTGCTTGATGAACGCGATGGCGTCGTACCCGGCGGCCGTGAAGTGGCCGATGTCGAGGTTGATGCCGCTGTACTTCCCATACGCCATCAGGGTATCGTAGCTTTCGAGCGTGGCGGTCTGGTTGGGGTCGCTGGTGGCGTCGTGGCCGTGATAGCCCACCATCAGTTTGTGCTTGTCCGCCACCGGTGCGATGCGCTTCGCCATGGTCAGGGTGGTGCTTGTAGTGATGCCCTTTACGCCCAGTCCCTTGGCCATGCTGAACCCATACTCGATATCCTCGTCTTTCATGCTGTCCTGCATGTTGTAGCACAGCAGGGCAACCTCGACGCCCACATCGCCGAATTTCCTGGCGACGGCCTTCCACGTGTTGGCATTGGTCGAGGTGCGCCATTGCGCAAGCTTCTCCATCGCGGCTTGCCGTTCGGCTTGCTGTTCCGGGGTTGGCGGAGTACGGCCGCCCGGCCCGCGGCCGCGCCCGAACACCGGCATCGGGGGCGCGCCCGCGAGTGCTTCGCAATGGTTCGACATCAGCTCGGCCTCGCCCAGCCCGATCTCCACATACGCCTTCACGATCGCCTCCGGGTCGGGGCTCGCGATCAGGTTGAAGCTGTAGGTGATGGCGCCAATCTGAACGCCCCCGAACTTCGAGTCGATCCGGCGGCCGCCGAAACCTGTCGACAATGAGACCGACGCCACGGCGATCCTTCCCAAATCCCGTCTTGTAAACTCCATCTTGTTCCTTTCAGACAAGCTTCTCTCTCTCGCCAGCTTGCCCGCCTTCAGAGGCCAAACCTCGACAACCGCGTTCGGGTGGCGAACCGATGACCGGCGCATCGACCCGGCCACCGTCTCCACCGTAAACACGGAGGATAGCTCCAAGCGCGCGCCACCTCAAGGGCGGGTGCTCAACCGATCTGGGGAAACCGGCATCCGGCAAGCGCCCCCTTGCGGCGGCGGCCCGGTAAGCAACTGGAGACGCGCGGTCCGTTGCCGAGCCGCGCTTAAGTGGGGCGGGGCCTAGCTCAGCAGCGTTTTCACGGCCGCCGCAGCCGCTGGGATGGCGGCCGCCACTTCGGCCGACAGGCCCTCTTGCGCCTTTACCGATGCTACGTGTAGCAGCACCCAGGTGAATTTCGTGGGGCCCAGACCGGGCATGGCGCGACGCATCAGTTCCACCGCCTGCGCGGCGGAAAGCCAGTGCGCGTGCCCGCGTTGCCCGTCGAGCGGCGGCTGGTCCACGACCGAGACTCGCCCGGGCTCTTCCCCGCATTCCACCGCATCCACCAGAATCACGCGCTGGCGGCCATCGATCCGGTCCATTGAGCGCAGCACGTCCGCACCCGCCGTCCACACTTCGGCGCGATCGGTTACGGTGGAATCTCGCGCCAACATTTCGGCCACCGCCACGCCGGCCGCATCGTCGCCCATCAGGGAACTGCCCAGCCCGAGGACCGCGACCGGCTTCATCACTTCCGCACCAGGTGCACGGCGCAGGAAATGCAGGGGTCGTAGGCCCGCGCGATCATTTGCAAACGGCGCGAGATGGCTGCCTGGTCGCGGTCGGCGCACTGTTCCACTGCGCGTCGGAAGTGCAGCTCCATGGAGGCGGCGTTGAGCGCCGTGGGCGTAACCACATCCGCCGCTGTCACGCGCCCTTCGTCGCCGTAAGTGTAGCTGTGGATCAGCAGGCCGCGCGGCGCCTCGGTGATGGCCGCACCGTTGCCGGCCCGCGGCAGCACCGGAACGGGCCGTTCGTCTTTGATGCCGTCGCGCAACAGTTGCTCGATAATCTCCAGCGCCCGCTCCACATCGTTGACCAGTTCCAGCGCCTGGGCCTTGTTATTGTCCATGGGGTTGTCGGCGGGTAGCAACAGCTTCAGCCGCTTCATGGCCACCGCCAGTTTTCCCATGGGACGGCGCGGGTTCACCGTCAGCCGGGCCAGCGAGCCCACCATGAACGGGCTGCCGCGAAAACTGCTGTGCTTGGCAGTGGAATG
>JBEKZL010000247.1:0-10812 GCA_049509915.1 Bryobacteraceae bacterium
TATCCCGGCCATCCTAAAACCCTTGTCCAGTCCCGTTCCCTCACCCTCTCAGGCTAGCCAACAGCCACATCTTCGAGAAAGCTCGCCTTTCGGGCAGGTTGTCGGATTCCTGCGCAGAGCCGTATTTTGAGCCCTGTTGCGTTTTCGTGGCGCTGATCATCATGACGACGGTTTCGAAGCTGACGAGCGGTTCTCCTTTCCAGTTCATACTGATGAAGGAAAACATCCGATGCTCGATCTTGTTCCACTTCCTGGTTCCCGGCGGATAGTGGCCTACCACGATCTCGAGTTTCGCCTCGTCGCCAACTTTCTGCAGGTGGTATTTCCAGGCCCGGTTGCGGGCGGCGTTGCTTCCCCCGCTGTCTGCGCATATGAACAGTCGACCTCCGGTTGGATAGTGGAGAACCCCGAACTGTCGCCACCAGCGCCGGATGCTCTCGACAGCGAACTCCGCCGTGTCATGCATCATGCCTACGTTCACCATGCCTTTATCGTGGTGTACGTCATAGGCTCCGTGAGGAATAGTCGTGCCCTCCGCCAGACTGGGAAAATCGTGGACGTTGACCTTCGGCGCCTGTCCCTTCTTATGCCACTTCTGCCCGCCGTTCTTGAACTTCCCGACGCGCTCCTTCTTCTTGGTGTCCACCGAGATCACAGGCTCCCCGCGCTTCAGAAGCAGTTTCGCAGTCCGATTGATGTAACGAAACTGCCGGTCACGGTCGGCGTGCGATTCGCCCTCTTTGTCTTTCCTGTTCGCTTGCAAGGAGTAGTCGAGTTCCCGCAGTCGCCGCTGAATAGTATCCTCACTGACGGGGTGCCCCTGACTGGCCAGGTATTGCTGAATCTGATGGTCACATCGGATCACCCACCGTGCTTTCGTCCATCACCTGCTCCAGCAGTCGAGTGATCTCCGGATCCTGCACTTCGACAGGCTTTCGTCCTCCCCCTGCCTTTCGCACTCTCCCTTCTGCCGCCACCAACTCTCGCATGCCCAGAAGCTCACGGACCCCCTTCAGAATTGCCGGCGTAGACTGGCCGCTCGCCTCCACCATTCGCTGGATACCGCCCCGCCCGTGTCGTAGCACTTCCCGTCCCACCAGCCAACGCGGTTGCGCTTCGTTGAGAGTGCTCAGAACCCCGCGGAATAATGTGACATCCTGTTGGACGCTGGCTGTGTACATGCATTCTCCGGGATGTGAACGTCGGTCAGCGCCAGCGGGAACGAAGCCGCTTCGGAGCGCACTGGAGCACAAGATATCAGCGCGAGCCGGTTAAGAGCCAGATGTTAGCCTCCCGCATAGCGTCTCATGGTTTAATCACGCGTTGGGTGACGTATTCGACGTCGAGCGCGGAGGTGCCAGATGTCGTGCACCGGACCAAAACCTGATAGGATCGCGGAAACTTGAATAGTCCTTCCCGGCGAAAGATCTTCTTTAAATTCTGCATTTGCACGGCCGATGAAAAGAACTCGCCCGCAGCCTGCGATCCGGGGGACATTGTTCCGGAAAGAATCAAAGTGCGATACCGTTCATCCTCACCACCGGGCATCATCGTGATCAGGCCGAACATCACCTCGCGGTCTTGCGCCAAGGATACGGCTTCCGGATTATACTCCGACATCTCGCCAGGTCTCGGCCGGACATTCCTGATCACCGTCGGATGCGTATTGTCAGGTATCGAAATGCGGAATGGCTTGTCCCGGAGGTATTGATCAATGATCTTGCTATATGTCGGACGGCCGACAATAACGACGTTTCGATTCTTCAGAGCGGGAAGGCGGATGACCGGCTCGGGAAAGAGTTCGGGGTGAAAACCGGCACGGCTGAGGACGTTGAATACGGCAAAGGCGCCCGCGACGTCACCCCAGTAGGGAGACGTCAGATTCGGCCCGAGCAGCATCCGTTCGGCAGGCGGAAGCGTGCCGAGGCTCGAATACCAACTCAGCAGGTCGGGCGATGTCACGGTGGGCCGATCCTTCTCCGCAAGCCGCCAGTCCTGCCTCTGAAGCAGGGCGAGTTGCGCGGGCGCGGCAATGCACATTAGCGGCTCTCCCTTACCCTCCAGCAAGGGCCCCCAGGCCTCAGCCAGTATGGATGGGGGCCTGGTTCTCAGCACCCCAATCGCGAGGCCCGTGGCAGCGGCGACGATGGCAACGCCGCAATACGTAAATAAGAACACGGACCATTTCCAGCGCGGGAAGGGCACCGCGGCAGCGAAAGGGGCCGGTTCATTCTGGCTCGACCCGGCCGGTGAATGCCGCTCGAACACCGGGCAGTAGGTCCCTTTGGGTAAGACGATGCGAATGGGATCATCGGGGTTTTCGGACAGGTAGTACTGCTCCAACCGCTGCCGAAGGCTGTGGACCCGATTGCGAGCCGAGCCATCTTCGATCGTTGAGTAGTCGCGTGGCCGGCCGAGCGCCTCTACGGCCACGGTGTACTCATCGAGCGGCTTGCTCTTGCCAGAAGGTTGCCTTTCGCACAAGTACTTAAGTAAGGCTTTCAGCTGATCCGAACGATGGAACGTTCGGCTTGCAAGCACTCGTTCCAGTGCTGCGCGCTTTTCGGGTTCGAGCTGTACTGTACCCCCAGGGGAAGGCGCCGCCATGGTGCTCCCTCCTTTTCGAATATCCTAACACGTCGGAAACTGCGCATGAAGCCGTTTCTAATCCGGTGTTTCCAAACCGTTTCTAAACCGTTTTTAAACTCCGCAAAAACTTGCCAGCCCGATAACCCGTGCCGATAATCGAGAAACGGTATTTCCCTCTCGTGCTTTATCGGCCAGAGGGGGAACCGCCAGCGCCCAGAGCCCGCCGGGCTCCCAGGGGCCGTTCTCTGTTGCGTCGGAAACTCACTCCAAGGAGAGGCTAGAAATGAGTCTGAAGAGAATCGAATTGATGGCTGTGCTATTTTGCCTCAGCCTTTCGACCGCCAGCGCCCAGTTCGGCAGCGCAATACAAGGGGTGATCACCGACCCCAGTGGTACCGCTGTTCCAAACGCGGTTGTCCACGTGACCGACGTCAACACTGGAATCGCCCGCGAAGCCACCACCGCCAATGATGGGCTATATCGTGTCACTAATCTGGGACTGGGAACGTATCGCCTGAACATCGAGGTGCCCGGATTCGCACCCGAAGAGCGACCGAACGTCCATGTGGACCTTAACGAAACCGTCCGAGCCGACTTCGCTCTGAAAATCGGGACTGTCGTCGATCGAGTCACTGTGACCGAACAAGTTGCCTTGGTGGACACGGAGGTGGGGCAGGTCTCGGCCGCGATTGAGCCCGTCAAACTGAACGAACTCCCGATGAACGGAAAGAACGTGTTCACCCTGCTTGCTTTCCAGCCGGGCGTCACCGGGATATCGGTTTCGCCGACCTTTCGAGCGGGCCCATCCGCTCAAGCTGACACATTCGCCGGCGAAACCGAGCCGGCGATCAACGCGAACGGCCAACGCGTGGAGCAAAATACCTATACTTTAGATGGCAGCTTCACCAATTCCCCGTACAGCAACGGCACTAATCTTACCCCGAACGCCGACTCTTTAGAGGAAGTCCGCGTGATCGCCAACAACTTCTCCGCCGAATTTGGACGCGGCGCCGCTGCCCGCATCGAGATGATCTCGAAGGGCGGAAGCAATGCCTTTCATGGCGGCGCCTCGGACTACTTCCAAAACAACACGCTGTCCGACCGCAACGTGTTTGAGGGACCGATCTCCGCTTTTCGGCGCAACCAGTTCGCGTACAACCTAGGCGGGCGAATCAAACGTGACCGCACTTTCTTCTTCACTTCTTACGAGGGTCTCCGGATGTCGGGTGGCCGGGCTTCGATCGTCACCGTGCTGACGCCCGCCTTCGAGAACTGGGTTGAACAGGCGCTGCCCAATGGCATCGCCGCTCAAGTTCTCAACGTGGCGCCTGCGGCGGCGATTCCGACTTCCGGCTTTGTTCTGGCTTCCAGTATAGCTGCACCAGCGGGCCTCCCGACCCCACCGGCGGGCCTTGAGGCTTACGGCAACGCCTCGTGGGTCCCCACCACCCAAACCCGCTCCGGTAACCAGTTCAGTGTACGGATCGATCACGAGTTGCGGCCGAGCAAGGACAAAGTCTTCGGAAACTACTACCATACCAACAGTGCCAGTATAGTCCCGAATGTTTACACGATCTTCAGCCGTGGGTATGATGAAAAAACGACGTTCCTGAGCCTGAACGAGACGCACATTTTTTCACCGACGAAGGTCAACGAACTCAGATTTGGTATGATGCGCTATCAAGGGTGGGAGCCGAACAGTAATGATGACTCGATTCCGCTCCTTAACATAACGCCGATCTCCGCTATCGGAATTGACAGCCAACCCCTGGGGTGGTTCCAGTACAGTTTCAACACCTCGGAGACTTTTTCGTGGATACACGGATCTCACTCTTTCAAAGCAGGCGGTGAGTGGCGAAAGATTCCTACCGACACCATCAACACGAGTGCGTATATTCCGGCTTATTATTTTAGCAATGTCCTTAATTTTGCCGCTGACACCCCGTATCAGGAGAACCGCTACGTCGACCCGGCTACGGGACTCCCGGTGATTAACGACGAACACTATAGGAGGCACGAGGAGTCGGCGTTCGTAATGGACGACTGGAAACCACTCGCCAATTTGACCCTTAACATCGGATTGCGGTGGGAGAACTTTCCTCCAGCCACTGACCCGACAGGCCACAATAATAGCTTGGTGTTCCCTCCGGGACCCAGTATTCCACAGGAGTTGGCCAACGCTAAATCGGAGTATGTGAAGTACGGCTCGCCGTTTGACTATCATAACTTCGGACCACGGTTCGGATTGGCCTGGAATCCCGGCGGTCATGGCACAATGGCCATCCGCGCGGGCTTTGGCATCGTATACGACCGTTCAAACAACCTTTTAAGTTGGGGCGGCAATTCCCCTTACCATGCCACTGTCACCATGGGCTCCCTATACGGCACCTCGTTCGCATATAGCTTGGGCAATCCGAGTGAGCCGTTCCTGGGATACCCGGTCGATGCGGGTCTGAAAGCCGGCATAAATGCGGAGGGTGGTATCAACGGACTAAAGGTCAGCGAGTCTACAGTCGATCCCAAATTCACCACCGCTTATGATGAGACTTGGATGTTTGGCCTTCAACGGCAACTTCACCAAGGTTGGATGGCTGAATTGGATTACACTGGCTCCGAAGGCCACCATCTTTACGACAGTGTGAATATCGACCGTTTTGATGGAGACCTTTTGAACGGAGGGGTCTTTCATGGTTTCAACCCAGCCTTTTCCACCATCGGCTGGCAGCAGTCCGTCTCGAATTCCGTTTACCAGGGAGTTACCGGTTCGGTCAAACGTACTTTCACCAAGGGGGTTTTGTTCGAGACTTACTTCAATCTTGGAAAAGTGCTTACCGACGCGGATTCCGACTCAACAGCCACCTATCAGGATGTCTGGAATCGGGCGGCGGAGCGCTCCCCGGCTTCTTTCGACGTTGCTCGGAGGCTCGCCCTGGTGGGCGTCTGGCAAGTACCGTTCTTTAAAGGGCAAAAAGGACCAGCAGCATGGGTACTAGGGGGGTGGCAGATCGCACTGACCGGAATCATGCAGTCGGGGATGCCCGTGAACGTGACGAGCAGCGCGGTCTTTCCCAAGGGCGACTGGACCGCTGATGGCACTACTGGGGATGCTCGGCCCGACGCTCCTGCTGCGTCGGTACAGCGTAGTGGATTTTCAAGGGCACAGTACATACATGGCATGTTCCCAGCCAGCGTTTTCCCGATTCCGACGCTGGGAACCGACGGCACCCTGGGTCGCAACGCGTTTCGCGGCCCCGGATTCATCCAACCGGACGGGTCCCTTTCCAAGACGTTCGCCCTTACCGAAAGAGTGTCACTTCACGTGAAGATGGATGCTTACAACGTTGCCAATCGCGTCAACCTGTTACAACCCACTATGGACGTGGCGAGCAGCAGTTTCGGGATCTCTACCAGCCAACAAACCCCCCGAACGTTCCAGGCTTATGTGCGCCTGATGTTCTGAAATCTGAGTATAGGACGGGAACGAGCCGATTTTGTTGTTCTGGAAACTGGCGGAGGCGATCCCAAATGCGAACGTGCTGTCTGCTGGTGATAATGGGGCTTGTTTTCTGCGTCGGCGTAGGAGCGCAGCCGCAGCCGCCCGCGCGCAGCAAGATCACGATTTATAACCTGAAGGACAGGTCTTCCCGAGTGATCTACACCGCCGACGCGATCTTCGAGGCGCCCAACTGGTCGCGGGATGGCAAGTTCCTCCTGGTGAACACCGGCGGCGATCTGTACCGCCTGCCGGTGACCGGCTCCCCGCCCAAGCTGGAGAAGATCGACCTGCACGGAGATTATCGCTGCAACAACGATAAGGCCTACTCGTGGGACGGCAGGATGCTGGGCTTTTCGGCCACGGTGCCGCCCTCGCGCGGGTCAAAGGTGTTTTTGGCCAATGCCGATGGCTCCGGCGCCAAGCTGTTGACGCCGGCGTCACCCAGTTACTTCCACGGATGGTCGCCGGATGGCAAGTGGCTTTCCTTCGTGGGACAGCGGAACGGCCACTTCGAGCTTTTCCGCGTGACCGCGACCGGCGGCGACGAGCAGCGCCTCACCTCCGAGGGCGGCTACGACGATGGCCCCGAGTACACGCCTGACGGCAAGTGGATTTACTTCAATTCCAACCGCACGGGCGGATGGCGAGTGTGGCGCATCCCCGCCGAGGGCGGCGGCCCGGGCGACGCCAAGGCCGAGCAGGTGACCAACGACGAATGGGAAGACTGGTTCCCGCACATCTCGCCCAACGGCAAGCTGATGCTGGTTTTCGCGTTCCCCAAGGGAACCGCCACCCACAACGACCGCATGGATGGCGTGATCCTGCGCCTAATGCCCACTCCCGGCGCCAAGCTGAAGCCGGCCAAGCTAGAAACGTTGGTCAAGTTCTTTGGCGGGCAGGGCACCATTAACGTGAACTCCTGGTCGCCCGATTCGAAGAAGTTCGCTTATGTAAGGTACGAGTTGCTGCCGGCCGCATCAACCACGGACGGAAGGAAACAATGACATGAAATTCGTGAACGATTTCTTACTCCTATGGCGCCCCTCGGCGCTAACCCTGGCGCTGTGCATGGCGACCGCCTTGCTGCTCGCGCAGGCTCCGGCGCAGGCGCCGGCAACCAACCCCGCCATACCGGCTTGGGCGTATCCGGGCTCCAAAACGTACAAGCAGGTGCCGCCACCGGCGGACTTTCGCAGACCCAGCAAGACTACCAACACTCCGATCGGCATGTTCGACGGCCAGACCGATGTTGGCAGCGCGATCATTCCGGGTAGCGCCAGTTACAATGACGGCACGAAGCAGTACACCATCAACTCGGCCGGCTACAACGTCTGGTACCACCGCGACGAGTTCCAATATCTCTGGAAGAAGATGTCCGGCGACGTGTCGCTCGCAGGCACCGTCTCGTTCCCGGAAGTTAACGGTTTTGGCGATCGCAAGGTGGTTTTCATTATCCGCAAAGACCTCGATGACGATTCCATCGAGGTCATGACCGCCCGGCACGGCGCCGGCCTCATCCACCTGGCGCAGCGTACCACGAAGGGTGGCCAGATCGGGGCGACGTTCAGTATCCGGGCGCCGCGGCGTCCCGCCGACGCTCCGGCCGACACCCCCGTTCCCGTCGCGCCCTGGCGCGTCGGTATCGAGAAGAAGGGCGACGTTTTCTCGATGTTCATCAGCGAGAACGGCGCGCCTATGCACCAGGTCGGCCAGACCCTCACCTTCCACATGGACGATCCCTTTTACGTCGGCATCGGCTTCGCCTCTCACACGCCGGACAAGTCCGATACGGCCGTGGTCTCTGACGTCGTCCTCGAGAACGCCGCTGGTAAAGTCCAGTGAAGCGCGGTCCAGGGGGCCGGCTGATTGCGGAGTTTGCAAATAGACGTTGCTCTGGCCCCCGGGCGCCGAAAAGAAGGCGGTTCCGGCTATTTCGTGGCTTTGGGGCCAGGTCTGGCAAACTTGGACCTCGGGTTACTTTGCTGATTAATGTCAAAAGGAGCCATGCGCTCATGAGATTCTTAGTCGCAGTTGCAGTCTTCGCTTCGCTGGCGTCCGGCCAGGAAGTGAAACGCCCGCGCATTCTCGGCGTGGCGCACATCGCGTTTTACGTTCACGACATGGAGCAGTCCCGCGCCTTTTATACCGGCATGCTGGGGTTTCAGGAGCCGTACTCGCTGAAGAATCCCGATGGCAGCCTGTCGGTCGCGTTCTTCAAGATCAACGATCACCAGTATGTGGAGCTGTTCCCCGAGAAGGAGCCCGACACCGACCGCCTGGTACACATCGCGCTCGAAACCGATAACGCGGAGCAACTGCGGGCGTACCTGGCGTCGCGCGGCGTCAATGTGCCCGGCCGCGTCACGAAGGGCCGCATCGGGAATACCAGCTTCACCGTCACTGACCCGGACAAGCACACCGTGGAGTTCGTGCAGTACGAGCCGGATGGCTGGAGCATGCGCGAGAAGGGCAAGTTCATGGACGATCGCCGCGCCAGCACTCATATGGCACACGTCGGCATCATCGTCTATGCCCTCGAGCCGGCCATGAAGTTCTACCGCGACATACTGGGCTGCCAGGAGATCTGGCGCGGCAGTTCGAATCAGAAGACCCTGAACTGGGTGAACATGAAGGTGCCGGACGGAGACAACTGGGTGGAGTTTATGCTTTACGACCAGTTCCCGGACCTGCGCCAGTTGGGCGTGTTCCATCACATCGGGATGGAGGAGACGGATGTGGCCAAATCGGTGGCTATTTTCGAGGCCTCGCCCGCGCGCAAAAGCTACACGCGGCAGGTGCTACTGCGCGGCACGCCGCCCCGTCAGTTCCAGGTCTACGATCCCGATGGCAGCCGGACGGAAATCATGGTACCGGCGACGCCGGGGCGGGCCTCGTCGACGGCTCCGCCAATCCGGTAGCGGCGGGCTTCAGCCTTTGACCAACTGCCCGCCGCGTTCGAACAGAGTTGAGCGTTTTCCGAGCAGGCCGTCCCGAAGAGTTCGAACATGTTACGCACACTAAATTCTGAAGAGCTAAGGAGGTATGCTTAATGAATCGAGGACCGTCATCCACGAGGTTCTTAGTCGCAGCTGCAATCTTCGCTTCGCTGGCGTCCGGCCAGGAAGTGAAACGCCCGCGTATTCTCGGCGTGGCGCACATCGCGTTTTACGCTCACGACATTGAGCGGTCCCGCGCCTTCTACACCGGCATGTGCGGGTTCCAGGAGCCGTACTCTCTCAAGAACCCTGATATCAACTTCTTCAAGATCAACGACCGCCAGTACGTGGAGTTGTTCCCCGAGAAGGAACCGAAAACCGACCGTCTGGTGGACATTGGGCTCGAAACGGACAATGCCGACCAACTACGGAAGTACCTGATTTCGCGTGGTGTTCAGGTGCCCGACCGTGTCACGAAGAACCGCATCGGGAACCGCACCTTCACCGTAACCGACCCGGACAAACACACCGTGGAGTTTGTGCAGTACGAGCCGGGGGGCCGGACCATGCGCGAGAAGGGCGAGTTCATGGACGACCATCGCATCAGCGCAGTTGCGACTCACGTCGGCATCATGGTCAAGGAGCTGGAACCGGCCATGAAGTTCTACCGCGATATCCTCGGCTTCTCGGAGATTACGCGCACCGCCCCAAAGGAGAAGCCCCACTTGGTGTACATGAAGGTGCCGGACGGAGAGAGCTGGGTGGAGTTCATGATGTACTACGACCAGGTCCCCGACTTGGCCCGGATGGGCGTCTACCATCACATGGGGCTGATGGTGGAGACGGATTTAGCGAAAAACTCGGTCGCCATCTTCGAGGCTTCGCCCGCGCGCAAGAGCTACACGCGGCCGGTTGAAGTGCGCGGAACCCCGCCCTGGCAGTTCCAGATCTACGACCCCGATGGCAGCCGGCTCGAAGTCATGCTGCCGGGCGTTGCGGGGAAAGGCTCACCCACTGCGCCGCCGACCCGGTAGAGAGGGGTTCAGCCCTAGACCAACTGCCGGCTGCGTTCGAATAAGTAGGCCCCATCCTCCAGGAGTTTGCGCCCCCGACAGTCTGGAGCGGAACATCCGCGAGTTGCTGACGCGGCCAGCGGGAAGACTGCAGGTTAAGACCATCTTGAATCAGGTGCAATGCTTCGTCGGGTTCGTCTACCAAGAGGTTCGAATGCTTGGCAGCCCGGAGTGTGCAGGCGTTCCGGGGCCACTGGAACGTCGAAGAAATCTTCCGCCGGGCGAAGAAGGGTGGAGTAGTGCCCTGGGGACCGTCGCGTCAGTGGGCGGACGGGCCCATAAGTCTACGCACCTTTGCAACGGTATTGGGACTGGTGCTGGTGAGTCTGGCGAGGATCGCGCTCGGAACAGGCGACTCGGCTCTCGCGATGTTGGGCGACCTGGCCGAGATCCGCGCCACCGTGGTGCGTACGACAACGCGCGGGCGGCGGCGTCGCGCGACGGTGATGATTGCGCCGGAGCTGAGTACCTCACAGCGTCGGGCTGTTAAGGCATTCGAATTGGAGCGTTGGATGCCAACACTCCTTTCATGTATGACAACCCGACCTGCTCATATATGACCGACGCCATTAAACTCGGATCTGCCTGACTTTGCTGCGAACGCCCCCTAGCCCCAATACGGTTCACTTAACAACATTTTCGTGATATTCCGTTCTGGGGCGAATGCCTCCAACAAGGAGGTATCCCATGCGCGTTGCCATTGTGGAGTCAACCACCC
>JBEKZL010000248.1:0-10761 GCA_049509915.1 Bryobacteraceae bacterium
CGACCAACCCGGTTACCCAAGCTGGCCGCTCGATAGCTATCGAATCTAACCATCTACTATTCGAGTGGGTCCTACCCCCACTGGTAATCTGCCCCTTTGGGGCACACAGACGACATCTTGGCCTGGCGGATCTTTGTCGGGAGGAAGTACCAAATTGACTCCCGCTTGACTGGCACGCGGGAATACGTCATTGTAATTCGGGGACCGGGATATTCCGCTGCGGCCCGGCCCTGAAGGGACGTGCGATGAGGATTCCCGGAGTGTTACAAAGTGTTTCGCCGATTCTATGGACTGTGGCGCTTGCCTGCGCTCAGCCGCAGCCCGCACAGCCCTCGCCGGCAGCGGATTCGCTTCGGGACCGAATCGTGGCCCAGGAACGGGCGGGGTTGGACTCGCTGAAGACTGGCGACCTGGCGGCGTTCGCCGCTTCCGCCGCCGAGGACGCCGTCTTTGTCGATGCTCACGGCCCCGCCACCAAAGCGGAGGTGCTCCAGCATACCGCCGAGTTCCGGCTGCGGGATTACACCATGGACGACATCAAGTTCGTGCCGCTATCGGCGGACTCCGGTCTTATCGTTTATACTTTGACCGAAACCGGAACCAGCCACGGCAAGGAGTTTGCCGCCCGAGTTTACGTCTCCTCCGTGTGGCTCACGCGCGGCGGCAAATGGATGTGCGTTCTTAGTCAGGAAACCGCGGCGAAGTAAGTGTGCCCGATCGATCGAGGAGGGGAATTCGCCGCGGCCTTGCCGTCGTTTTCAGCGGCTCGCTGGTTGGCCTTCTGCTGGGATTCAGCGGCGCGGCGACGCCCGATTCCTTCCGCTTCGCGATTCTGGGCGATCGGACCGGAGAGGCTCAACCCGGCGTCTACGAGCAGGTGTGGAAGGAACTGGCGGCCGAAAACCCGGCGTTCGTGGTCGGCGTGGGCGACACCATTCAGGGAATGAACGACCGAACCGCGGAGGAAGAATGGCGCCAGGTCGGCGGGGTTCTGGGTCCGTTCCGGCGGTTTCCGCTCTACCTCGCGGCTGGCAACCACGACATCTGGTCTCCGGCGTCCGAACTGTTATTTCAACGCTACGCGGCGCACCCGCCGCACTACAGCTTCGATTACGGCCAGGCGCACTTCACCATCCTCGACAACAGCCGGTCCGATCAACTGGCGGACCGGGAACTCACCTTCCTCGAAGCCGACCTGAAAGCCCACGCCGCGCAACCGATGAAGATCGTCGTCTCCCACCGGCCGTCGTGGTTGGTTGACGTGGCGCTGGGCAACCCGAACTTCGCCTTGCACCAGCTTGCCCGCCGCTACGGTGTCCGCTATGTGATTGCCGGGCATGTTCACCAGATGCTGCGTCTCGAACTGGAAGGCGTCACCTATGTCTCAATGGCAAGTTCGGGCGGGCACCTGCGCTTATCCGAAGCCTACCGGAACGGCTGGTTCTTCGGGCACGCGCTGGTCGAAACCGGCGGGGGCAACGCCAACTTCGAGATCCGCGAAATCGCCCCGCCGCACGGCCGGGGCCGCGTCACGAAGCTGACCGACTGGGGCATGGCCGGCCTGACCGTGGGAAACCAGGAGCCGGCGCCAGCCAGGTAAGTTTAGAAACAGAATGGTTTAACCGCCTTAATCTGGGATTGAATTTGATTTTTCAAATCCGGGCTATCTCCAGAACGCGAACCGGTTCTTCTTTCGAGGCGCGACTGCCGGCGATGCCGAACCCCACACCGGCTTGCCGGCAATTATCGCCGCGGGATTGCTGACCAGCAGCAGTTCGGCCGCTTCGTCCCCCATCTCCCTAGTCAGAAGTTCGCGAGCCAGGTCCAATCGCGGCGGCCGGTCTTCGGTATCATGGGCATCGCTCGCAACCACGTGTACCAGGCCCTTTCGCAGCAACGCCCACGCCGATTCCTGAGCGGCTCTTCCAAACCGGTCCGTCAGCGATTGCGCGGTCACCTGCAGCAGGCAGCCCGTTTGCGTCCAGCTTTCCAGGCGTTCAAAAGAGTTTTGCAAGATCGGGTTGCGTTCCGGGTGGGTGATCACGGGACAAATCTCGCGTGCCATGAATCGCCGGAAGATTTCCTCGCTGCTGGGCGGAATCAGCATCTCGTCGAATTCCACCATCAAATAGCGGAGCCCGTTTATGGTGAACCGGGCGGGGTCCTGCAAAGCAAGCTGGATATTGTCGAAATTCAATCGAAAATCGCAGGCAGCGTGTATGCGCGGGGCTCCGCCGGTGGCCTCCGTCAGTTCGCGAATCCTCTCGTCCCGCACCACCGGATCGAATTTGTACTGCGCGTCGCAGTGTGGAGTCGCCACAATATCCGTGGTCCCGGTTTCGGCGGCGAGCCGCAACATCGCGATGCTCTCGTCCCGGCTTCTGGCTCCATCGTCCACACCCCATATGACGTGGCTATGAATGTCGACCATCCCTGATTCATTGTAAGAGGCCGCGGCGTGTAAGTGGTGACTTTCTACCCCTTGGGGTGCTCAACCGCGCCTGAACTGCGAGTCCCCCAAGTCGGTTAAGCACCGTGCCACAATATAAGGTTGTCATGTGCCGCTTCCGATTCGCTCGCCACGCTTTGCTGGCCGCAGCCGTGTCGCTGTTGGCCGCTTGCACCGAGGATCAGCCTGCCCCGCTGTTGGTGCACACTTACGCCATGGGGGACCGCATCAATATCGGCCACCTCGTCTACCAGGTCTTCGAAGCGCAGTGGAGGCCGGCGCTGGGGGAAGATAACGACCTCCGGGTGCCCCAGAACCGCTTTTTCATTCTGCGTCTCAGCGCCACCAACAGCGGCTCCGGCAACGAACTGGTTCCCAACATGACGCTGGAGGACGAAGCCGGAAACGCCTATCCGGAACTCAAGGACGGAAGCAAGGTACCGCTCTGGGTGGGCTATCTTCGCCAGGTGGCGCCCGCCGATTCCATTCAAGGCACGGTGGTGTTCGACGTGGCTCCCAAGCGCTACAAACTGCGCCTGTGGGATGAGGAGCACAACAATTCAGCCCTGGTGGAAATGCCACTGCAATTCGACGACCAGAACAAGGGCATTCCCACCCAGCAGTAAGCGGCCGGATCTCTCGAGCCGCTGCAATAGAATGGTTGCATGGTCCCCCATCTGCTGCTCTACGCCGCCCTGGTGAACGATGTCCGTTCGCTGGTGGCGCGGCGGGACTTCGCCGCTGCCGAGCACGCCGTGGCCGCCTATCGGGCATCGGGCGGTGCCACCACCGAATTGGCCGCGGCGATTTCCTGGATGGCCCGCGCGGCGCTGGATGCCCGCGACTACACCAGGGCCGATGCCTACGCCACCCAGGCGCGCCAGATGGCGGACGGGCTTCTGCCCACTCATTCTCTGGCCTCCGATTCCTGGCTCGCCACCGCCGTCGGCGCGTCGATAGAGGTCCGCTCACAAACGCTGGCGGCAACCGGCCGGCGCGGCCAGGCACTGGACTTCCTGAATGCCCAATTGGCACAGTTCGGCGCCACGGGTTTGCGTGAGCGAATCCAGAAGAACCTGAATCTGCTAACCCTGGTCGGCAAGCCGGCGCCGCCCGTTGAAGGCGTGCCCTCCAGCCAGTTGCGCGGCCACCCGCTCCTGCTGTTTTTCTGGGCGCATTGGTGCCCCGATTGCAAAGCCGAAGCCGCCGCGCTGGCCAATATCCATCGCGCCTTCGCTCCCAAGGGTCTGCTGCTGGTGAGTCCCACCAAATTGTACGGATATATCGCTCGCGGCGAGGACGCGCCGCCGGCTACCGAAACCCGCTACATCTCCGAAGTCTGGCACAAGTATTACTCGGCGCTGGAACCCTCCCCGACCCCGGTCAGCGCCGGCAACTTTATGGCTTACGGCGCCAGCACGACTCCCACCCTCGTCCTGGTAGATGCACACGGCATCGTGCGCTACTATCATCCGGGCGCGCTGAATCAGAGCGAACTTGAAACCATGCTCGCCCAGGTCGTAGGAAAGTAGCGCGCCAAGGGCCGCGACACGTCTTTACGCTCGCACGTCTGAGTATGTCAGGAAATGGAAAAAGTTTATCGGCAGTACGCCTCCGGCTGGATGTCCGGCTCGTTCGGACTTCGGCGCCAGGGCGGCTCGCAACCCTGAGAAATGCGGCTAGCGTGTCACCGATTCGCCGGTCTGCGCGGCTGCTGTCTTCGACAGGACGGGCACTCTGGCATCAGGCTGGAGCGGAGGTTTGCGCGTGTGCCAATCGGTGGCTTGCTGGTAGGCATGCGCCAGCGACAGCACGTTCCCTTCGGCCAGGTTGGGACCGCTGATCTGCAGCCCGATCGGTAAGCCCGTTCTGGAAAAGCCGCAAGGCACGGTGATGGTGGGCAATCCGTAATCGTCGAGCGAGCGGGTGTTGCCAGGCTTGGGGTTGCGCGGACGGGCGTCGGCCACCCGGTCGAGTTCTTCCTCGACGGGCCAGGGCAGCTCGCGAATGGTGGGCGTGATCAGGAAATCGACATGCTGTTTTTGGAAGACGGCCTCGTCCACGGTGCGCCGCACTAGGCGCAGGGCGCGCCATTGGCGGATATAATCCACGGCGCGGCCGGCGGTTGCCGAGGCCCCCAGGTCGGCGATGGTGAATTCGCTGCCCAGCATTTCGCGATAGGCGCCGCTTTCGCCACCGGCGCCGGTTTCGAGGATGGAAGGCAGCTCGACCTCCCGCGAGCCCGCGGTCATTTTGCGGAGCTGGGCGATAGCTTCTTCCATGGCGCGGCCCACGTCGTCCTGAAGGCCATCGTAAAACTGCGGCGGAATGCCCAGGCGGAAGCGGGACACGGCGGCGCCTATGGCTTTCGAATAATCCGGCACGGGATAGTCGATGCTCTGTACGTCGAGCGGGTCATAGCCGGCGATCGCCTGGAGCACCAGCGCGGCATCTTCCACCGTGCGGGCGATGGGGCCGCAGTGATCGAGAGACCAGGTAAGTGGCACGATGCCGCGGATGCTGACACGCCCGTAAGTGGGCTTGAATCCGGTGACGCCGCACATGGCTGAAGGCGTGCGGATGGATCCGCCGGTATCGGTGCCGAGGGCGGCACAGCAGTTGTCCATGGCGACCGCGGCGGCGGACCCGCCCGACGATCCGCCGGCGATCAGCTCCAGGTTCCACGGGTTGCGAACCGGTCCGAAGTAACTCACCGCAGAGGTGGCTCCGGCGGCGAAGATATGCATATTGCACTTACCCACCACCACCGCGCCGGCGGCTTTCAGGCGGCGCGCAACCTCGGCGTCCTCGGCGGGAACATTGCCGGCCAGGGTGCGGCTGCCGGCGGTGGTGCGGACTCCGGCGGTATCGATATTGTCCTTGAGGCCGATGGGAATGCCGTGCAGCGGGCCGCGGAAATGCCCGGCAGCCTGCTCGTTTTCGAGCAGCCGGGCCTGGGCCAGCGCCTGCTCGCCGATGACGCTGATCCAGGCGTCGATCTTGGGGTTGTAAGTCTTGATCCGATCGAGACAGTCCTGAGTGAGTTCGACGGGAGAGAGCTTGCTGGCGTGAATGTGCTCCGACGCTTGCCTGAGAGTGAGCGCGGCCGGACCCGGTGGAGTCTGGTTCGGCATATCAGCCTCCGGTCTGTTCCGACGCGGCCTTGGATAGGGCCGGCACTTTGGTATCGGGCTCGAGCGGCGGGCGCCGGTTGTGCCAAGCGGTGGCTTGCTGGTAGGCGTGCGCCAGGGTGAGCACCTGGATTTCACCGAAACTCGGTCCGGCGATCTGGAGGCCGATGGGCAATCCGTCCTTGGAAAATCCGCAGGGCAAGGTGATGGCGGGCAACCCGTATGCGTTGAACGGGCGAGTGTTCCACTCCAGATCGAGCGGCACGCGGGCGCTCGTATTGCCTCTACCGCCGCCTTCGCCAGTTCCGCCGCCGCGGCCGGCGGTGGCGGCGGCAGTGAGTTCGTCTTCAATGGCGGGTGGCAGATGGCGCGCGGCCGGCGCAATCAGCAGGTCGACTTTTTGCTTCCCGAATACCTCGTCGTCCACGGTGCGGCGGACCAGTTCCAGGTTGCGCCAGCCGCGAATGTAATCCACCGCCCGGGCGGTCTCGGCCGCGGCGGCGGGGAATACACGCGCGGTGCTGGGCTCGAAGCCGCCTCCGTTGACGCCGTGCAGGTTCTCGTGAGCGGCGGCGATTTCGGCGCCCACGCCGGCATGCAGCAGGGAAGGGAGGGCAATTTCCCGCGACCCTTTGGTGAGCTTATCGAGCAGCGCGAGGGCATCTTCCACGGCCCGGGAGACTTCGTCGTCCAGGTGATCGTAGAACTCCACGGGAATGCCGAGGCGGAAGGGAGAAACGGGCGCGCCGATGGCGGCGGCGTAATCGGGAACCGGCCGATCGGCGCTATCGATATCGAGAACATCGTAGCCCGCGATCTGCTGGAGCAGCATGGCGGCGTCTTCGACGGTTCGGGCGACGGGGCCGCAATGGTCCAGCGACCAGGCCATGGGTACGATGCCTCGAAGGCTCACCCGGCCGTAGCTGGGTTTCAGCCCGACCACGCCGCAGTAAGCCGATGGGACGCGGATACCTCCGCCGGTATCGGTGCCTAGCGCGGCGAAACAATTCCCGAGGGCGACGGCTACGGCCGAGCCGCCGGAGGGACCGCCGGCGACGCGCTCCGGATTATATGGGTTGCGCACCGGGCCCCAATAGCTGACGGCGGAAGTAGCGCCGGCATCGAACTCGTGCATGTTCGACTTGCCGATCAGCACCACGCCCGCAGCTCTTAGGCGGCGGACCACCTCGGCGTCCTCGCCGGGAAAGCGGTATTCATAGACCGCGCTGGCGGCGGTGGTGCGCGCGCCGGCGACGTCGATGGAGTCCTTGATGCCGATGGGAATGCCGTGCAGCGGACTGCGCAAGCGGCCGGCGGACTGTTCGCCGGCCAGCGTCCTGGCCTGCGCCATGGCGTTGTCACGCATCACTGTGATCCAGGCGCCGAGCTTGGGATTGTAAGTTTGAATACGATCGAGGCAGGCCTGGGTGAGATCGACGGGCGAGAGCTTTCCGGCGCGAATCCGCTCCGACGCCTGTTTGAGAGTGAGCGCGAACAACCCGGCGGAGGAATCGGTCCCGGCGAAGCCCGCCGCGGCGGCGGAGACACTTGCGGCCAGGAATTCACGCCGGGAAGAGGGTCGCATGAATTCTTTTACCGCGCGCGCGGCGGGCTTGTCAAACGCCGTAGGGGTTCCCTGGCGGGGCAGGTCCACCTGCCACCGGAGTCCGGCCGCGAGGCCCGCTTGCCTTCCTATTGACATTCTATACGATTTCCTATAGAGTTTCTATACGAGCATGGCGAACACCAATCTTCTGCAGGGCACCCTCGACCTCTTAATTTTGAAGGCGCTGGCTCTGACCGGGCTGCACGGGCTCGGGATTTCGCGCCGCATCGCACAGATTACCAATGGCACGTTTCAGGTGAAACCGGGCTCGCTTTTTCCGGCGCTGCACCGCATGGAGGAAGCCGGTTGGCTCTCTTCCACGTGGGGCGATTCGGAAAACAACCGGCGCGCCAAATTCTACCGCCTGACAGCGGCGGGCCGGCGGCAGTTGCAGGCCGAGACGCGGCAATGGGAAACCATCGCGCTCGCCATGGCCAGCGCGCTCGAGGCGAGCTGACTCCGATGCCGTTATCAAGCCGCATCGCCAGCCTTCGCCGCAATCTGTTCACCCAGCCACGCGTGGAGCGGGAACTCGACGACGAACTGCGCGCGTATCTGGACCAGTTAGCCGCCGAGAACCGCGCGACCGGTATGGACGCGGTTGAAGCCATGCGCGCCGCCCGCATCGAATTGGGCGGCCTGGAACAAGTCAAAGGAGAAGTCAGGCAAGAGATGGCCGGCCGAATGTTCGAAGAGTTCGTGCTGGATCTTCGCTACGGCGCCCGCACATTGCGCAAGAATGCCGCGTTCACCGCCGTCGCCGTACTGGCGCTGGCTTTGGGCATCGGCGCGAATACGGCCATGTTCAGCGTGGCGTACGGGATCCTGTTCCGGCCCCTGCCTTATGCCGATGCCAGCCGCGTGGCGGTAGTTGCCATGCGCTTCTTCCCGCGCGACTTTGCGTTCGGCACGATGTGCATTCGCGACTACCTTCTGTGGAAGGAGAATAATCGCGCCTTTGAAGATCCCTCCCTGTTCCGCGGAGTGCGGATGGACATCGGCGGGGCCGGCGGCGTGCCGGAACAGGTACAGGGCGCAGCGGTGACGGCGGGTTTTTTCTCCACGCTGGGAGTGCGTCCGCTCGTCGGGCGGATGTTTCGGACGGGGGAGGACAAGCCGGCTACCGGCTCGCTGGCGGTGCTGAGCGAATCGCTCTGGCGGAGGCGGTTTGGGGGCAGTGCCGCAGTGCTGGGCCGGGCCATCCTGGTGAACGGTCTCCCTCCACCGTGATCGGCGTAATGCCGGGGGCGTTCCGCTTTCCACGGCGCGACGTGGAAGCCTGGACGAACCTGCCGCTCAATCCGCCCACCCGCTACGGCCCGTGGTTTTATCGCGGCGTGGCGCGGCTGAAGCCGGGTGTTACCCTCGCCCAGGCGCAGGCGGAAACCAACCGCATCGGCTTGCTCATGATGCAGCGGAATCCTTACTACAAGCGCCTGACGCTGCCGGTGCTGCCCCTGCGCGATGCGCTGGTGGGGCCGGCGCTGAAGCCCGCCATCCTGGTGTTGGCCGGCGCGGTGGGGCTGGTGTTGCTGATCGCGGTGGTGAACGTGGCCAACCTGATGCTGGCGCGCGCGACCGCCCGCGAGCGTGAAATGGCGCTACGGCTTTCGCTCGGCGCCGGACGCCGCCGCCTGGTGCGCCAGTTGCTTACCGAAAGCGTGCTTCTGGCGGTGATGGGCGGCGTGGCCGGGCTGGTGTTGGCTTGGGGCGCGATCGCCCTGATCCGCACTTGGAATCCCGGCAATCTTCCATTTATCGATTCCGTTCGCCTCGATGGCGGCGCACTGATTTTCATGCTGCTGGTTGCCACCGTCACCGGGGTGCTATTCGGGCTGGCGCCGGCGCTCGAATGCGTGCGCGCCGACCTCAACGCAACCATCAAAGAGGGCGGCCGCGGCGGCACGGCCAGCCGGGCCCGCGGACGTACGCGGGCGGTGCTGGTGGTCTCCGAGATCGCGATTTCGCTGACGCTGCTGGTGGGCGCGGGCCTGCTCCTACGGAGCTTCGTGAATCTGCAACAGGTGACCGGCGGATTCTCCACGCCTCCACAACGGCTCCTGACCATGCTGATTTCGCCCGGCGACCGCAAGTACAACGACGACCGCGCCGGGCTGGCCTTCTACGATGAAGTGCTCCGCCGCGTGCGCAGCGTGCCGGGAGTAGAACTTGCCGCCGTCACCGATTCGCTGCCGCCTGATCGCCAGGGCGACGCCGACACTTTTGGGATCGAGGGGCAGAACCTGGCTCCGGGAGAATTGAACCCGATTATCTCGGACGCCGCGGTGGGGCCCGATTTCTTTCGGGCGCTCGGCATCCCACTGCTCAAAGGCCGGTACTTCACCGACCACGACAACCGGGATTCGGCGCCGCTGGCGATCGTGAGCGAGATCCTGGGCGACGCAGGGCAAACCCGCAACGCGGTGAAATCGGCCGATCTCTCACGGCAGATGAGCGGCGAGGAGCAGCGGCGAACCCAAATGCAAGTGATGGCCGGCGTGGTCAGAGCTTACTACGGCGAGGTACTGGCGGCGGAAAGCCTCAAGACGGCGCAGCAATCGCTCAAAAGCGCCGAGGCGGACCTGACGCGGGCCGAATCGATCCGCGCGGCCGGCATGTCGACCGATGTCGATGTGCTTTCCATCAGGGTACATCTTGCCGCCGTCACCGAGCAGCATATTCAGAGGGCGGCGGATCTGGATGTAGCGAAGTCCGCGCTGAACGACGCGCTTGGGCTCCCTCTGGACTCCAGCCATGTCCTGACCACCTCGTTAACCGCGCTGGATCTGCCGGACCTGACGTTGGCGGCCCTCGAAAAGGACGCTTCCGCCACGCGCCCGGAGGCCCGTCAAGTGCACCTTGCGGCAGACCTTGCCAAGACGCTGGCTGACTCGGCCCGGAACGCGATGCTTCCCCAGGTCGGCTTTCACGCTGGCTTTGAGGCCGATCGCCAACAGTTCATCAATAAGGCGGCGCCAACTGGTTGGCCTCCATTGGATTGCATTGGAACCTGTTCAACGGCATGGCCGACAAGGCGCGCATCGAGGAATCGAGCCACTTGCTGGAACGTGCCCACGCGGACGAGCAGCGCATGGATTCCGCGGTGCGCCTCGAAGTCCGCCACGCATGGGCCGATCTAGGAGCGGCGCAGCAACGGATCGAGGTGGCCAAAGCGGCGGTAGCAGAAGCCGAGGAAAGTCTGGAGGATCACTCAGAACCGCTACGAATCCGGTATGAGCAACGTCGGACCTTTTACGAAATGAAACCGCCGTACTGGAAAGCCGGACCCGGTACCTGGCAGCGGTGCATGACCAACGCATCGCCGCCACCATGTTGGATTTGGCTGCGGGGCGGCTCTCGCCCGACTCGGAGGTATTGACCTATATAATCTCGCATAATATAGTGACAGATTCTCGCGAAATAAAGTGACATTTCTGCGGACCCTGTCTATACTTCTGCGGACCCTGTCTAACTATTGGTATGCCTGTGCCTCCACGCCGGGATTTTCAGGGCCTTGAGCATCGACGCAAGCGGGCGGCCCGCCTGTTGGCAGCCGGTAAACTGATCCTCGCATC
>JBEKZL010000249.1:0-11263 GCA_049509915.1 Bryobacteraceae bacterium
AAGAGTAAATTACCTTCTTTACATGGGTACACAATCGCATCGCCGCAAATCTCTATAACCAAGCTTTTCAAGGCCTTACGCGGGAAAATGCATCATAAAGAGCGGGAACTTCGGTCTAGCGGCACCCACGGTCGGGTCAGCTCACTGCGATCCGCGGCCCGCGGCGCAGGGCGAGGGCGGTGACGGTTGAAATCAGGCAGAACCAGACGACCCAGTTGGCGGAAACGCCCGCGAGACTCGGGGCTGCGCGCGGATAGCGGACTTCGATCCATTCGATGGGGCCGGCTGCCATCGCGGTGCGTTCGGGCAGGTAAGGCAGGCCGGGACGAGCGTCGATCCTTCGCCCGGCGCGCCCGGTTTCCACCCGCACCATCGCTTCTCCGGAGCCCTTCTCGAGGACGCGCACGCGCCAGCTCACTTCGCGCTCGGACGGGACGCGCACCGGCGGCGACTCAATTGCCAGAAAGGGCGGCACAGTCAATTGCGCGCCCGACAGATCGCCGCGGAGGCGGGCTGTGATGAGCGTTGTATCGCCCGGCGCCAGCGGAGCGCGGCCCCATACGGCGTCCAGGCTATCCCAGGCAAAGAACAGCGGGATTGCCACCACGAGGAAAGGCGGCAACAGCAGCGCCATATAGCGTGCGCTCCACGCCAGCAGGCGGGCTTCGGAGCCGAGGACCACCACCGGATCGCCGCCAAACAAGCGCATGGCGAGCAGGTGCGCGCGCATGCGGCGGCGCGAGACTTCCAGCGCACGCCGGTTCGAGGCTATTCTGAAGACCCACGCAATCGCCGCCCCAGCTAAGACACTGAATACGGCCAGTGTTGCTAGTGCCATCCCTCAGTCCGCGCTTTCGCAATCACGTGGGACAGACCATCGTTCCTTGTGGTCTGTCGTCCCTTGGCCTCCGGCCCGCGCAAGCTCAGGAAAACCGTGGAGGTTGCGAGAACTCGCTGAAACGCGCCGGGCAGGCCGAACCGCCTGCCCCACCATTGAAAATGGCGCACTTGTCTTGGTGGCGCAGACGCTTCCGCCTGCGATTTGCGATTTTTTCGCGGTTACCATCCGCATTTCAGTCGATGTAACCCAGGCCCTTGAGCTTCTTCACGATGCTCTCGTCGGTCTGGGCGTCCTCCAGCTTGGCGAGTTCGCGTTCGATGATATGCTCCACGAACTCCTGGGCCGAGCTGTACCCTCCGGCCCTGGCGCAGCTCTCCACCCGCCGGCTCAGTTCCTTTTTCAATTTGATGCTTCCGTTGAACATGCCCAGCCCTCGAATCGCGGCAGCCGCTCGGCACCCGTAACCGAGCCGCGACCGCCAGTGAGCGGTTGCCCGCGTTTAACCTGCGCCCCCGGATCGCGCCGCCCTACCGTTCCGCCGTCTTCGCCAGCGCCGGCGGGTAGCGGTCGCCGACCACCATCGACGCCAGCCGGTCCAACTCCGCCATATCTTCCGCCGTCAGGCGGACCTTCACTGCTCCCAGGTTGTCGTCCAGGTACGTCCTCCGCTTGGTGCCCGGAATCGGCACCGCGTCCGGCGCCGCCGTGAGCACCCAGGCGAGCGCAACCTGCGCCGGGCTTGCCCGGTGGCGCGCGGCCACGGCCTTCACCGTATCGACAAGCTTCTGGTTCGCCGCCATGTGTGCATCGTCAAAGCGAGGCAGACTACGCCGAAAATCGCCCGCCACGAAAACGGAGCTCGATTGGTACGCGCCCGTCAGATACCCGCGCCCGAGCGGGCTGAACGGTACCAACCCCACACCGAGTTCGTGCATGGCGGGCAGGATCGATTCTTCGATGCCGCGCTCCCACAGCGAATATTCGCTCTGCACGGCGCTGATCGGATGCACCTGGTGGGCCCGGCGGATGGTTTCCACGCCCACTTCGGAAAGACCCAGATAGCGAACCTTGCCGGCTTCCACCAGTTCCTTCATTGCGCCCACGGTTTCCTCGATCGGAACCGCCGGGTCCCTGCGGTGCAGGTAGTAAAGATCGATTACGTCCACTCCCAACCGCCGCAGAGAGCCCTCCACGGCGCGCCTGGCATTGGCGGGCGACCCGTCGAGCTGGCTCGCCCCCGATCCCAGTACGATCCCGAACTTCGTCGCCAGCACAACCTGCCCGCGCCTGCCGCGAATCGCCTTGCCCACTAACTCTTCGTTGGTGTGCGGGCCGTACACTTCCGCCGTATCGAGCAGGGTCACGCCCCCGTCGAGCGCGCGGTGAATGGTCGCAATCGACTCCGCTTCATCACCGGTTCCGTAGGCGTGGGTCATGCCCATGCATCCCAAACCGATCGCGCCCGCGGCGAGACCCTGATTTCCGATCTTCCGTGTCTCCATAGCTCATTATCCTCGCTGGCGGCCATCTCCTGGAGGACTTCCCGATTCCTGATTTCGGGCGGAATTCGCCCTTGGGCGGTGCCAAAGGTGCCAAAAGGTGACCTTACGTAGAAGAGTACCAAAGCTATCCACTTTGGAGGATCGGAAGTTGACGACCTGTGATACACTCACCAAAAATCGGGAGCCAAAATGGAAATCCTGGCTTAGAAATAAATCGGCCCGATCCAGCCTATGCGCCCAAAGATTACAGCCACGAAACTGACCTTCGTCCTGGGTATTTTCTGCCTCGCGATGTTGGGTTACGGGGCCATCGCTTTCATCTATCTCTCCTTCCATGAGGTACCCGCCGCGCCGTCCATACCCTATTTCGTCATCCGGCAGAGGACTGCCATTTCCGCCTTAGCCATGACCACCGCCATAAGTTGTGTGATTATGGGCTTCGCCGTCTTCATGATCGGCGCCAAGGGTGAATTTAATTTCAAAGCGGAAACTTCCTGGGGCAAGGGCGCGCTGGCGGCCGGTGTTCCCGGACCATTCTTCGTCCTTTGCGGCACGGCTATTGCGATAACGGTTCTGCTGGCGAGGGTTTCTCACGAAGAATTCCAGCCTGGCGGGGATGCCCATGCTGCCGCGATAGACGCCTCGGCATCTTCTTCGCCGGGAAAGCCAGTGACCGCCCTGAAATCCCGGACTATCGCTTCTTCGTCACCGTCGCCGCAGCAGATCGCTCTCTACACTCCGGAAACGCCGGCTTATAACGCGCTCGTGGCCGTCGCGGTCGAGGACCAGCCGGAACAAATCGACCAGGCAATCAAGTATCTGGCCTCCCACCACGACGATCTATCTGTCGTGTACGTCGATTTTGACAATGACAAGAGGGAGCTCCGCACTTTCGAAGGTGTCTATCTGGATGACCGCAACCGGCAGGTGACTGTTTCCGATGGATATCTCTTTGTCCTGGAGCGCAACGGCGCCGCGGAATCCGTCAAAGCTCTGCTCGATGCCGCCGGCCAGGTGACGGCATACTTCCCACCACCGGATCAACTTCCCCCGGATCGGGTATCCCGTATATTGAAGGCCGCTCTGAGCGGCAAAACGGTGTTTCTCCATGGCGAGAAACCTTGATGAGAGCCAGTGAGACAGAAGGAGACTCAAATGTCTAGAACGATCATTCTTTGTGGGCTCATCTATGCCGGGCTCAGCCTGGTTCTGAGCGCTGCTCCACGCGACAGCGATCTTCGCCAATCGGGTGGTACTGCCGTCCGCAACGAGCAGCAACTCTCCTCCAGCCATGCGCAGACCGGGCAGGCGTCCGCATGCTATATCCGCGAAGGCGCAGTGGTCGCGGAGACTCCCGCGTGCTATGCCAATGCGAGACCGGCCTTCGCCAGCAGTTGCTCGGACGGTGAGATCACGTGCTATGGCACCCATAATCGGACCGTCTGCTGCGGGTCGCGCCAGCGCTGCTGTATGAACGCCGATGGCGCCCCGTTCTGCGGCACCGATCGCTGCCCGAACTGATCGCCGCGCCGAGGAACGGTAGGTTCGCTTAATTCGCCTTCGAAGTCAGCACCTCCGGCTTCGGCAGCGAACTCGCGTTCCAGCCGCCTCCAAGCGCCCGAATCAGCATCACGCTGGCTTCCAGGCGGCGGCGTTCGATATCCACCGCGACCCGCTCATTCTGGAGCCGGACGCTCTGCGCGGTGACCACTTCGAGATAGGTCACCAGGCCGCCTTTATAGCGATTTAGGGAAAGCGCTTCGGATTCGCGCGCGGACTCCACCGCCAGCCGTTGGCGCCCGGCCTCGATTTCCAGAATCCGCGAGGACGCCAGATTATCTTCCACCTGCTGAAACGCGTTCAAAACCGCCTCGCGGTAATCCGCCACCAGCGCGTCGTAATTGGCGGTGGATTCCGCGAGAGCGGCGCGCCGCCTTCCAGCATCGAACAATGTCTGGGCGGCGGAGGGCCCGACCGCCCATAGCCGGCTCGGCCAGTTCAGCCAGTTGGTGATGCTGCTGCCTTCCAGGCCCACCGCGGCGGCCAGCAGCACCTGCGGGTAGAATGCCGTGCGGGCCAGGCCGACTTCGCTATTGGCGGCGGCCACCCGTCTTTCGGCGGCGGCGATATCCGGCCGCCGCTCGAGCAGCGCCGAAGGCACGCCGGTCGGGATCGCGGGCAATACCATTCCCCCGGTCTTCGCGGCGATTTCGAACCCTTCGGGCGGGCGCCCCGTCACCACGGCGATGGCGTGTTGGTACGCGGCGCGCATATCGGTTACGTCCACGGCCTGCGCGCCGGTGGCCTCCAGTTGCGTGCGCGCTTCGGCCACTTCCGCCCGGTTGGCCGCGCCGCCCCGATAGCGGTTTTCGGTGAGTTCGAGCGCCTTCCGGTAGGCCGAAACCGCGTCTTCCAGAATGCGCTGTTCCTCATCCAGGCTGCGCAAATCGAAATAGTCCACGGCCAGCTCGGCGTGGAGACTCAGGCGGGCATTTTCCAGGTCCGCGGCCGTGGCTTGGGCGCTTTCGACGGCGGAAGACACCAGATTGCGAATGCGGCCCCACAGATCGGGCTCCCAGGAAGCTTCAAACCCTAGATTGAAATTGCCGGACACGGTTTCGGACCGGGGAGCGGGAACCGGCGCATTCGACGAGAGCCGCTGGTCCGCGATCGACGCGCCTCCGGTGACGGTAGGCAAGCGCTCGGACCGCCTTTCCCGAACCAGCGCGCGGGCCTGGCGGAAGCGCGCCTCCGCGCTCTTCAAGGTTTGGTTGGCGCCATCGACCTGCTCTTCGAGCCCGTTCAACTCGGGATCGCGGAAGGCTTCCCACCATCGGCCTTTGGTCCAGCCGTCGCCGGGAGCCGCGGCCTTCCAGTCCTTCGATTCGGCGAAGGATTGGGGCGGCGGCTCGGTGAAGGCGGGCGGCGCCGGAGCCGCGGGAGCCTGGTATTTCTGGCCGACGTTGCAACCCGTCGAGATGGCCAGCGCCGCGGCGGCAAGCCCTTTCCGCAGTCTCGGGCTCATGGCTGCGCTCCCGCCGGAACTACCTGGACCATCTGCCCGCTCGCCAGCGAATCCGGCGGATTGACCACGATCCGCTCGTCCGGACGAAGGCCCGCGATGACCTCCAGCGAGTCGCCGTAATCGTGGCCGATGGTCACCGGCAACAGCACCACGCGGCCGTCGCGCACCGCCGCGGCGCACATTCCCTCGGCGCGGAACAACAGAGCGTTCACCGGTAGCGTGAGCGAGTTGACCGGCGCGGGAAGTTTGAAATGGACTTCCACAAACTCGCCGGGCATCAGCACGCCATGCGGGTTGTCGACGTCCACCTCCACCTTCAGCGTGCGCGAAGCCGGGTCCATGGAGTCCGAGGTCCTGGCCACGCGGCCCGCAAACCCGCGTCCGGGCATCTCCGGAACGTACAGTTCGGCGGCCGTGCCCGGCGCCGTGCTGCGCGAATTCATCTGCGGCACCTGCACGTAGACGCGCATCTGGCCGACCGCCGCCAGGTGAAACAGCTCCTTGCCAGGCCCGTTGCCGCCGGCGTCGATCAGGTCGCCGATATCGATGTTCCGCGCGGTGATGACCCCGTCGAAAGGCGCGTAGATCTTCTGAAAGGCCTGCGTCTCTTCCAGGCGCTTCACGTTCGCTCCGGCGGCTTCCATCAACGCGCCTTTCGATTCCAGGTCGCCCAGCTTCTCGTCGGTTTCCTGCTGCGCCACCGATTCCGTCTTGCGCAGATCCTGCCAACGTTCGGCGGTGGATTTCGCCAGCTTATGGTTGGCTTGCGCCGTTGCCAGTTCGGCGCGCGCCTGGCGCAGTTGCTGGTCGATCTCCGGTGTCTCGATCTCCGCCAGCAATTGCCCCGCCCGCACGCGCGCGCCAATATCGACATACCATCGCCGCAGGTAACCGTTGGTGCGGGCATAGACGGGCGCGTCGGTAAAGGCCTGCATGTTTCCCGGCAGCACCAGGTCGGCGGCGCGGGCGCCGCGTTTCGGCTGAATCGTCTGCACGCTTGGTACGGCCCGTTGCTCGGTGCGCCGCGCCAGGGTGGATTCGGCATGGACGCGCTCCTGAATGCCGCGAAAAACCAGCAACCCGGCCAGCGCCGCCGTCGCGGCCAGCAACAGCGACCACAGCACGCGGGCGGCGGGTCCGAGACCGGCCGGGGGTCGAACTACGTCGCTCGCTGGCATCTTTTCTTCCTGATTCATAGACGCGGACTCCTTCGGTTCGAGAAGTTGTCATTCCTTTGGGCGAACCGGTTTGTAATTGCGGTGCAACAAGCTGAATACTCCCGGCACGAAAAACAGCGTCGCCAGCGTGGCGCTGAGGAGGCCGCCAATCACGGCGCGGCCGAGGGGTGCGTTCTGCTCGCCGCCTTCGCCCAGGCCGAGCGCCATCGGCACCATGCCGATGATCATGGCCAGCGCCGTCATCAACACGGGCCGCAAACGCGTCTCTCCGGCCTCGAGAGCGGCGGCCAGCGAATCGCCGGCGGCCGCGAGGCGCTCGGTGGCGAACGAGACCACCAGAATGCTATTGGCGGTGGCCACGCCCATGCACATAATGGCGCCCATCAGGGCGGGCACGCTCAAGGTGGTGTGGGTGAAGAACAGGAACAGCACGATGCCGGCCAGCGCGGCGGGAAGCGCCGTAATGATGATGAACGGGTCCAGCCATGACTGAAAGTTGACCACGATCAGCAGGTACACCAGCACGATGGAAAACATCAGGCCGCCGAGCAGGCTGACATAGGAATCGCGCATGGTGGCGAGCTGGCCGCGTACGAATATCCGGGCGCCGGCGGGCAGCCGCTTGCGGTCGGCGTTCACGATGCGCTCCAGGTCGCGTCCCACGGCTCCCAGATCGCGGTCGCGAACCGAGCCGTAAATATCCACCACGCGCTGCACGTTGTAGTGCGAAATCACGCCCATCTCGTGGTCGCGCCGGATGGAGGCCACGTCGGCCAGAATCTCTGGCCGTACGGCGCCAGCCCCGGTGACGGGGATGTTTTCGAGGTCGTGGAGCGTTTGCAGACGATACTGCGGGGTCTGTGTCACCAGGCTGTAGCTAACGCCGTTTTGGGGATTCAGCCAGAAGGAAGGAGTAGTCTGAAAGCTTCCACTGAGCGATACCAGCAGGTTGTTGGCGATGTCGCGCTGCGTGAACCCGCCTTCGGCGGCCTTGGTACGGTCGACCTGCAGGTGAAATTTGGGTTGGTCGAAGGCCTGCTGGATGCGCAGATCCGCGGCGCCCGGAACCTGGCGCAACTGGTTCAACAGATTGTCGGCGAACTGGCGGCTGGCCTCGACGTTGGGACCGACGATCTGCACGTCGATGGGGGCCGGCAGTCCGAAATTTAGAATCTGGCTGACCATATCCGCGGGCAGGAACGAGAAAGTGGCCTCGGGAAACTCCTGGGGCAGACGTTCGGCGAGCACTTCCACATAGATATTGGTGGGACGGTGGTTGGGGCGCAGAGTGATCAGGATGTCCGCATCCTGGCTGCCGATCGGAGCCGAGTTGCTGTAAGTCAGGTTGATGGGGCTGTAGGGCAATCCGATGTTATCGAGAATGCCGTCCATTTCGCTCGCGGGAATGCTGCGCCGGATGGAACTCTCAACCAGGTCGCACAGGCGCGCGGTTTCCTCGATGCGCATCCCGGTGGGCCCGCGCATGTGAAGCTTGATCTGTCCGGTATCCACGCCGGGGAAGAAGTCCTGCCCCAGCCACGGAGTCAGGAAGAACGTGGCCCCGCAGGCCAGCAGAAACACGGGCAGAAAGACGCCACGGTGCTCCATTGTGGTCGCGAGCGCGGCGGCATAGCCGCGGCGCAGCGCCGTAAAGCCGCGCTCGAAGGCCCGCTGAAAAGCCGAAAAAGGATTCCAGCGGGATACGCCGCGGCGCCCGCCATGGGCCTCGAGGAGATATTTCGCCAGAGTGGGGACCAGCGTGCGCGATAGGACATAGGAAGCCAGCATGGCGAAGACCACCGCTTCCGCCAGCGGCACGAACAGGTAACGCGGCACCCCGTTGAGAAAGAACATTGGTAGAAAAACGATGCAGATGCACAGGGTCGACACCAGCGCGGGCACCGAAATCTGGGCCGCGCCCTCGAAGATTGCCTCGTCCAGGGGCATCCCAAGCTCGATATGGCGTTCGATGTTTTCAATCGTCACGGTGGCGTCGTCCACCAGGATTCCGACGGCCAGCGCCAGCCCACCCAGGGTCATGATGTTGATGGTTTCGTGCAAGCCCGCCAGCGCCAGGACCGAGGAGAGAATCGAGAGCGGGATGGAAACGGCGATGATCAGCGTGCTGCGCCAGCTTCCCAGAAACAACAGGATCATGACCGCCGTCAGGCAGGCCGCGATCGCCGCCTCGCGCACCACGCCGTCGATGGCGGCACGGACGAAAATCGATTGATCGGCGAGCGGGGTGATTTTCAAATCCTTCGGCAGCGCGGCCGCCACCACCGGCAGAAGCTGGCGAACGCCGCCGACAATATCGAGCGTGGAAGCGTTGCCCGATTTGTAGACAGTGAGCAGGGCGCCGCGCCGTCCGTCCTGCCGCACGATGTTGTTTTGCGGGGCGAAGCCGTTACGTACGCTGCCGATGTCGCGCAGGTAAATGGTGGTCCCGTTGACGGCCTTTACCGGCAGGTCCGCCAGTTCCTCGATGGAGCGCGGGCTGCCGTTCATGTCCACGTTGTATTCGTATTCGCCCAGCTTGGCCGTGCCCGCCGGAAGAATCAGGTTCTGCTGCGTCACCGCGTTCACCACGTCCTGCGGTGCGAGGCCGTTGGCCTCCAGCAGCGCGGGGTTGACGTCCACCATCACCTGCGGCGTTTTGCCGCCGAACGGCCAGGGCACCGCCGCGCCCGCTACCGTGGCCAGTTGCGAGCGCATGTAGTTCATTCCCAGGTCCGTCAATTCCTGCTCGGCCAGGGTCGGGCTCGAAAGCGAAAGTTGCAGGATGGGCACGGTCGAGGCGTTATAGTTCATCACCAGCGGCGGGGTGATGCCGGGAGGCATCTGCCGGAGCACGGTCTGCGAAATGGCGGTGACCTGGGCGATGGCGGCGTTGACGTTGACCGCTGGCTGGAAGAAGATCTTGATCACCGACATACCGTTGAGGGTTTGCGATTCGATGTGCTCGATATCGCTGACCGTGGTGGAGAGGCTGCGCTCGTATTGCGAGATGATGCGCCCCTCGAACTCGACCGGGCTCAGGCCGGTGAAGGTCCAGTCCGATGCCACCACCGGGATGTCGATGTTGGGGAAAATATCGGTGGGCATGCGTTCGATCGCGGCCGGGCTGGCGATCAGGATCAGGATGGCGAGCACCAGAAACGTGTACGGCCGCGTCAAAGCGACCCGAACTATCCACATCGAGACCGACCTTCCTGTTTATTACGAAACGATACTGTTTCGTTTCCTTTCATGATACAGTACGAAGGAGCGTTCATGGAACACTCCCTCGAGGAAGAGATTCAGGCCCGGCCGCCCGGGCGCCCCCGCGACGAGGCGGTACGCAACCGCATCCGCCATGCCGCGCTGGAACTGCTGGAAGAGGTGGGATTCTCGAACGTCACCTGCGACGCCATCGGGCAGCGCGCCGGCGCCAGCAAGGCGACCATCTACCGTTGGTGGCCGAACAAGGTCGCCGTCGTGATCGACGCCTTCGTCGAGAGCGTCACCCCGCAATTGCCGCTTCGGGAAACCGCCACGCTCGAAGAGTACGTCACCGTGCATTTACGCCAGTTCGCCAGGGTCGTGTCGGGGCGCAACGGACGGCTATTGGCGGCCGTGATCGCCGCCGCGCAGAACGACCGGCAGGTGGAGGCGGCCTTCCTTTCCCATTGGATCAAGCCGCGCCGCGCGCTTTCCCGAAAGGCGCTGCAAAAGTTCAAAAACGAGGGCCTGCTGCCGGAGCGCTTCGATATCGAGCAGGTGCTCGACGCCATGTACGGCCCGCTCCATTTTCTGCTGATGGTTCGCCATGGCAAGCCCACCCCGGCGTACGCCGAAAGCCTGGCCGCCATGATCGTGCATGGCCTGGCGCCACGCGAGGGCCCCCCGGCCGCACCGAGGCTGACGGATGCCGCTCCCGCCCGTGTCGGACCGCGGACAGGGCATCGCGGTGCCGATAGCTGAGGGGCGCCCTTCGCTAAGTGCTTTATTATCTCGGTGCGGATGTTACCGCCACCTGGCCCGAAGCGTTTGCCACTTCGCTTGCCGTCTGGTAGGGACGGCCATCGCTGACCGCCCCCCGCACAGATCCGTACGGGCGCTACTCACGCATACGGCTCCTACCTTGGATGTGTGGCGTCGAAGCGGACCTCCGGGTAAGGGTGCAGCAGCCGGTGCCCCCAGTACCGCCCGATGCGTTCCCGGAATCGGTTCAGGCTCGCCCAGTTGCCCGGCACCGCGTGATATTGGTAGAACCCGTTCAGCACCCGCCCGAGCCACTCTCCCACCTTCGGCACCGGCTCATGCATCCGCTGTCGAAGCGTCTGCTTGACTTGCTGCAGTTTCGCCTCCAGCCGTTTGCGCACCGTCCGCCTCCAGATGACAAAGTTCCCGCGACTGTTGTTCCCGCATTCATGCGTGAACCCCAGAAACGTGAAACTGTCCGGCTCCCCTTCTCCCCGCGCTTTCCGGTTCGCCCGCGCGAATCTCCCGAACTCGATCAGCCGCGTCTTGTCCGGATGCAGTTCCAGTCCGAACTTAGCCAGCCGCTCCTGAAACTCTCTCAGAAAACGTTCGGCTTCCGCCCGGTGCTGAAACCCCACCACACGATCGTCGGCGTAGCGCACGGCCATCACTGCGCCGCTAGCTACCTTCTTCCGCCATGCTTCCAGCCAGAGGTCGAAAACGTAGTGCAGGTACACGTTCGCCAGCAGCGGCG
>JBEKZL010000025.1:0-41323 GCA_049509915.1 Bryobacteraceae bacterium
GACACGCTCGCCCTCACTCCCCCCATGGGCTGGAACGACTGGTACACGCACTACGACCGCGTCACCGCCGACCTGATCCGCCGCGCCGCCTCCGCCATGGTCTCTTCCGGCATGGCCGACTTTGGCTACCAGTACGTGAACATTGACGACTGCTGGATGGTGAAACCCGGCTCCACAGACCCCGAGCTCGGCGGTGAACCTCGCGGCGCGGACGGGTCGATATGTCCCAACCGGCGCTTCCCCGACATGAAAGCTCTAACGGCGTTCATCCACGGCCAGGGACTGAAGGCCGGCATCTACACCTCCCCTGGCCCGCTGACGTGCGCGCGGTTCACCGGTTCCAACGGCCATGAAGAAGCCGACGCCCGCAAGTTCGCCGAGTGGGGGTTCGACTTTCTCAAGTACGACTGGTGCTCCTACGAACGCGTGGCCGGTGGCAAGACGTTGGAAGACCGCAAGCGTCCCTACGAGCTGATGGGCGGTATTCTGGCGAAGCTCGATCGGGACGTCGTGTTCAACCTCTGCCAGTACGGCATGAACGAGGTATGGACGTGGGGCAGTGCCGTCGGCGGCAACTGCTGGCGCACCACCGGCGATCTCGGCCTTGCAAAGAGCACAAGCCTTCCCGGTTTCTATTCCATCGCGTTCAAGAACGCCGAGCACGCCGAATACGCCGGCCCCGGGCGCTGGAACGACCCCGATTACATCTTAATCGGCTCGGTGGGCAACGCCAACCGCATCAGCGACCCGCCCAAGCCCACTTCGCTCACCGCGGACGAGCAGTACAGCTACATGTCGATGTGGTCGCTGATGGCCGCACCCTTGTTGTTCTCCGGCGATATGAACTACCTCGACGAGTTCACTCTGAATGTGCTCTGTAACGCCGAGGTAATCGAAGTCGATCAGGATCCTCTCGGAAAACAAGCCCGCGTAGTGCGTCGCACCGAGGACGAGTTCGTCCTGGCGAAGCCGATGGAAGACGGCTCGCTCGCGCTGGGTCTGTTCAACCTGAGCGAGTCCCCTCGCCGGATCGCCGCCACCTGGGCCGATCTCGGCGTCCGGGGCCAGCGCCGCGCGCGCGACCTGTGGCGCCAGATGGACCTCGGAAACGTCGCAGGCAACTGCGCCGCTGACGTTCCCCGCCACGGGGTGGTCTTTGTGCGGCTGTTTCCGCGCTGAGCCTTCGGTGACGTGACGCACCGTGGTTAAGGGCAAACCCGCTTCCCGGGCGGCGCCCACAATCGTCCGGGGACCGGTTAAGCACCCCTTTTGAACGCTGGAGTTCGGCAGCACATAGGCTTATAGTATGTTTTACTTCGGACCCGCGCCGAGCGACGAGAATGTGTGCCGCCGGATCCGGCAGTGGCAGGTGAAAGCGCGTGATGTGCTGCACCCCTGCCAGCAAGCCCTCGAGTGAGGTGAGCGCCCTGCCAAAGCCATAGAATTTGGGAGAACGGGTTTTCTTCGAGGAGTCAAAGTCATGAGCCCAACGCGACGAACGTTTCTGAAATCCACTGCTCTACCGCTGCTGCTCACGCCGGGCATTCGCGGAGCGAACGACCGCATCACGGTCGGCGTGATTGGCGTCGGCTTCCGGGCCAACCTGCTGATCGATCAGTTGCCAAAGCCGGGACAGGTGGTCGCGCTTTCCGACTGCTTGCTGACACGCGCCGAGGAGGCCGTGGCCAAGCGCAAGACCAACTGGGACGTGTACCAGGACTACCGCCGGATCCTCGACCGCAAGGATATCGACGCGGTCATTATCGCGACGCAAGACTTCGATCGAGTGATTCCCTGCATCCACGCGTGCCAGGCGGGCAAGGACGTTTACGCCGAGAAGCCGCTGACGCTCTACCCCGGCGAGGGAACCACGTTGGTAAAGGCCGCTCGCAAGTACAAGACCGTCTTCCAGGTCGGCACGCAGCAGCGCTCCATGGAAATGGATCAGATCGCCTGCAAGCTCGTGCGAACCGGCGGTCTGGGCAAGATCAAACTCGTGCAGTGCTTGAACTACCCCGATGCCAAGCCGTTCGTTACCGCCCTGCCGGAAGAGCCCAAACCGGCGAAGCTCGATTGGGAGGTTTGGACGGGTCAGGCCCCGATGCGTCCCTATAACAGCCAGTTGCACGCGCACTGGGGAAGCTACCAGGACTACAGCGGCGGCGAGACAACCAACTGGGGCGCCCACGGCCTGGACATGGTGCAGATGGCGCTGGGCATGGAGGGATCCGGCCCGGTGGAGTTCTGGCCAATCACCGAACCGGCCGGGGGCGCCGCGTTCCGCTACGCCAACGGCGTCGAGGTGCGACTGGAGTTGCCGTATGGTTTGGAGAACAACGATCTGCAAGGCGGAGCCCGTTTTTGCGGCGAAAAGGGAACGATCGACATCTGGCGCAACAACTTCAAGATCGATGCCCAGGGTATCTCGCTTGACTTGCCGCCGCAGGAAGAGATCGCCAAATGGCACGACCAGCGCGCGCTGTGGCAAGCGCAGTACCACATGGGCTTCTGGCTGGAATGCATTCCGACGCGGAACCGGCCGAACGCGGACGTCGAAATCGGTCACCGCTCGGTCACCGTCTGCCACCTCGCGAACCTGGCGCGAAGGCTGAACCGCAAAATTCAGTGGGATCCCGAGAGCGAGCAGGTCATCGGCGACAAAGAGGCGAATCTGCTGGCGGTTGATCGCCCGCGACGCAAGGGCTGGGAACTACCGAAAACCTAGGCCCGGAGTGGTGTTGACTAGGAGCCCCGCATGAAAACCTACCTCATTGTCCTGATCCTTGGAGCGGCCCTTTTCGCTGCCAGCCGCCCACCGGAAATCCTATTTGAGAAGCACACCATCGACCTGGGAGCCAGCGAGACCTGCGCATTCGCCGATATCAACGGAGACGGGAAGCTGGACATTGTGTCCGGCGAGTATTGGTACGAAGCGCCCCGGTGGACGCCGCACAAGTTCCGCGACATCAATTACGTCCCCGGCTACGTCGACGATTTCGCCGACCTTCCGCTCGACGTGAATGGCGACGGAAGGATCGATATCGTCAGCGCCTACGGCTTCGCCGGCAAGCTGGTGTGGATGGAAAACCCAGGCAAGGCCGGTGGCCGGTGGCCCGAGCACGTCATCGACAGCGGGCACTTCATCGAGTTCGCCTTCCTGGTGGATCTCACCAACAGCGGCAAAGCCGATGCCATCCTGCCGCAGTTTGGCGGCGACAACGCGCCCACTGCCTGGTACGAGCACACGCAGGGTGGCTTCGTGAAGCACGTTATCAGCCCGAAGAGCTACGGCCACGGCATCGGCGCCGGCGATGTCAACGGCGACGGCCGCACCGATATCATCACGCCCGAAGGCTGGTTTGAAGCGCCTCCCGATCCGCGCAACGGCGACTGGAAGTGGCATCCCGACTTCAAACTCGGCTCGACGGGCTTTATCTACGCGCTCGACATCAACGGCGACGGGCGTCCGGACCTCGTGACCACCATGGCGCACGACTATGGCATCTTTTGGCTCGAACAAACTCCGGACGGCAAGTGGATCAAGCACATGATCGACGACACTTACTCGCAGGCGCACTCGATGGTCCTGGTGGACATCAATGGCGACGGTCGGTTGGATCTGCTCACCGGAAAGCGCTACATGGCGCACGACCACGATCCCGGCGCCCGTGAGCCGCTGGGCATTTACTGGTACGAGTACCGCAAGGACGAGCGCGGCAACATGGAGTGGATCAAGCACATCGTCGACTACGGCACGCGCGCCGGCGGTGGCATTGAAATTGCCACGGCCGATCTGGGCCACACCGGCGCGGTCGACTTCGCGGTGGGCGGCAAGAGTGGTCTGTTTCTGTTCGAGAATCTCACGCGTAAGGGGCTGGGAGGCAAGCCATGAAGATTGCCATGATCGGTGCTGGCAGCATCGTTTTTTGCAAGACCCTGCTCAATGATCTGCTGGCCACGCCGGCACTCGCCGGCACGGAGTTCGCGCTGATGAGTCCGACCGAACCGAAGCTACGGCGCATGGAGTCCTTCGCCCGCCGCATGCTCGCCGATAACCGGCTGTCTGGTTCGGTCTGGGCCACCACCGACCGCCGCGAGGCGATCCGCAACGCAGACTTCGTCGTCAGCATGATTCAGATTGGCGGCGTTGACGCCTTCGAGCAGGACTACAAAATTCCGCTGAAATACGGGGTAGACCAATGCATCGCCGACTCGCTCGGCCCGGGTGGCATCTTCCGCGGACTCCGCACGATCCCCGTTTTGGTCGAGATCGCGCGCGACATGGAGGAACTCGCCCGGCCCGGCGCGATTCTCCTGCAGTATGCCAACCCGATGGCCGCCAACGGCCTCGCGCTCGGTAAGGCCAGCCGCGTCCCGTTCGTCGGCCTCTGCCACGGAGTGCAGACCACGCTCGATCTGATCGCGCGTTACTGCAATGTCCCCAAGCAGGAAATCACGTACATGTGTGGCGGCATCAACCACATGGACTGGTTCCTGCGCCTGGAGCACCACGGCCGCGATCTCTACCCCTTGCTGCGCGAGCGCTTCGAGCGGCCCGAGTACTACAAGAACGAAAAGGTGCGCGGTGAGGTCTTTCGGCACTTCGGCTACTTTATGACCGAGAGCACCGGCCACCTGAGCGAGTACGTGCCGTGGTTCCGCAAGAACGCCAAGGCGCTCGGCCTTTATTGCGACGAGCCGAGCTTCGGCGGCGAGAGCGGCGCTTACTACAAGTGGTGCCGCACGATCGCGGACAAGTATGAGCAGCACGACGTACTCGCCTTCGAAAGCACCCAGGTCGAGCGGCGAAGCGTTGAATACTGCTCGTATATCGTGGAGGCCGTGGCGACAGGCCGCCCCTTCCGCTTCATGGGCAACGTCCGCAACGACGGCTACATCGCCAATCTGCCCGCCGGAGCCTGTGTCGAAGTGCCGACCTTTGCCGATGACACCGGGCTCCACCCAACCGTCATCGGCGAACTGCCGCTGCAATGCGCGGCCTTGTGCATGACCAACATCAACTCGCAACTGCTGACCGCCGAAGCGGCGCTGCGCTCCGAACCGGAACTGCTCGTCCAGGCTGTCGCCCTGGATCCGCTCACCAGCGCCGTTTGCACTCTGGGTGAGATCCGCGAGATGTGCGCGGAGATGCTCGAGGCCGAGCGCACCTGGCTACCGCGCTTCGCGGGGATGACGATCGCACCTAAACCGGTGATCCATATTCCGGCCAACTGCCAGCCGGTGGACGTACCGCTCGATCCAGCTCTGGCCATCGGGAAACGCTTCAGCACGCTCATTGAGCAGCAGAGCTGCGCGTAAGGCGCACGGCGTTGGGCGGATTCAGCTCGCGTTCAGTTCCTGTCACCACTGCCATTGCAAGCCAGGGCGCGCTGGCGTTCCAATGTGAGCGCGGCCGCCAACCACGTAGAGGCTTGGGAGTCTTTCATACAGTGGGCCAATTCTTGCTTTACCGATGAACCCCCGCTGCAACACCGCCATGCCGAATGCCGCTCTTCCAACTTCGCTCCCGACCTCCAGCAAGCGATTACTGCCATGGCTAGTCGCCGTGGCCTTCTTTATGGAATCGCTCGACACAACCATCCTGAACACAGCCGCGCCCGTCATCGCGGCAGCTCTTAAGGTGGCTCCGTTGAGCATGAAGTCGGTCCTGTCAAGCTATACCTTGAGTCTTGCCGTATTCATTCCGATCAGCGGCTGGATGGCGGATCGATTCGGAACGCGGCGTGTGTTCGCGTCGGCCATCGGCCTGTTCACGCTGGGGTCGTTGCTCTGCGGCCTGTCCGGCAGCATCCATGTTCTTGTCGCCTGCCGCATTCTCCAGGGCTGCGGAGGAGCCATGATGGTTCCCGTGGGACGGCTCACTCTGGTGCGAACATTTGCGAAATCGGAGCTGGTCCGAGCCATGAGCTTCGTCGCCATTCCCACTCTGGTGGCTCCCATGCTTGGACCGATCGCCGGGGGATTGATAGTCGGATATTTTCACTGGCGGGTGATCTTTTTCCTCAACGTCCCCATCGGTCTGACTGGCTTGTATATGGTTTATCTCCACCTGCCGGACTATCGCGAGACGCTTCCCAAGCCGCTCGACGTGGCCGGATTCCTGCTATTCGGTTCCGGCGTCGGCCTGCTGTCCTATGTCCTCGAAGTATTCGGCGAACATACCCTGAATGGGCCGGCGATACTGGGGCTGCTGGTAGTCGCCGGTCTGCTGCTGGCTGGATGGGGATTTCATGCCACGAAAGCGAGCTTTCCCTTGCTGCGTCTGAATCTGTTTCGTCTCCGCACCTTTCGCGCGGCGGTGAGCGGCAGCTTCTTCACCCGGCTGGGAATTGGCGGCATCCCGTTTCTGTTTCCTCTTCTCTATCAGGTCGGCCTGGGGTTCACCCCGATTCAATCCGGCCTGCTGCTGATGCCGCAGGCAATTGCCGCCATGACCATGAAGTTGACGATGTCGAAAATTCTGGCGAGCGTTGGCTACCGGGGCGTGCTGATTTCGAACACCGCGATCCTCGGCCTTCTTATCCTCCTGTTTGCGACCATCGGCGCCGGAACGCCGGTCTGGCTCATCGCGACCCAAACGTTCTGCTTCGGGTTTTTCACCTCGCTGCAATATACCAGCATGAACACGTTGGTCTACGCCGATGTCACCGGGGATCAGACCAGCAGCGCCAGCACCATTGCCAGCACCATCCAACAGATGTCGATCAGTTTCGGCGTAGCGGCTGCGTCGCTGCTCACGGCGCTCTTCATTCCGGACCGGTTCCATTCGAGCGCGCCGGAAATGATTCACGGTATCCACCGGGCGTTCCTGATCCTGGGCGGAGTGACCGTCTTTTCAACGATCATTTTCGGTGACTTGAAGAGCGGTGACGGAGACAATGTGAGCCAACATCAGGTGCTTTCACACGGGTGATACAGCCGCGGATGGGATTAGTCGCCTGCTGCTTCTTCTCTTCCCAGGTGTACCCACTACAACGTAGTACCGCTTCCGTTCTATGGACTTGAAATGCCTCCCATATTCGCCCCAGGATGGTGTATGGCCGACAAGAACCATGTCAAAGCTTTCGTCCATTCCACCGGCTCAACCATGACCTGGGCCATGAATTACTACAAGGCTTATAAGTTCGAACTGTCTCAAAAACCCGCCGACGATATGATCCTTGACGAGGTCGTCGATCTTGCCGCGAACAACTCCAAGGTGACGTTTACGGATGTGCTCTCGGCCATCCTGGCCGGGGCTGATGCCGGTTACTCGGAGTTCCTGATTGTCGCTCATGGCTCGCCGAAAGGCCTCATTATGCCCATGGGGCCCAATCTGCACAGCGCCGACAAGGACAACTTGCCCGCCATGACGGAAATGGCGGGTCTCGTGACCGAACGCGATCATATCGGCTCGCTAGCCGACAAAGCCAAACAGATCGCAGAGTGGACCCGCCTGCTGGGCCGTCTCTCAGGATCAAAGCTTCCAGGTGGCGCCACCTGGGGACTCATGAGCCAGACCCAACTGGCCGGCATCAACTCAGACGCCGACGGCCGCGCCTGGCTCGAAACCATCTGCCCGCAGGTAAATGGCCGTGCCATTCTTAAGGATCCCGACGCCATGAAACTGCTCACCCTCCGTAATCGGGTAGCCGCGAGGAAGATCAAGCGTGTTGAGGTCCGTGCCTGTAACCTGGGGGGTGACGCCGACGGCATGAAGGCGCTTCGCGAATTTCTGAATGTGTCCACCGTGCTCGCCCCATACGTCAAGACTTTTTACGCTCAAGTCTCGCCCACGCTGTTCGTCAATGACGCCCACTACATTACCTGGCTGAACCGTAATGCCCCCTGGCTCCTGACCGGACGCCCCGACCCCGCCGGCACGCGCACCTATTTAGGCGATTCTCTCTTTCTGAAGATGGGCGACCGGAACACCACTCCCATGGCGGTCCTTAAGCTCTTGCAGCCCTCCTTCCAGACGTGCGCCGCCCTGGCCGGGAAGACCGGTAACTACGCCATGGTTCAGCTTTTGATCCGCAACAACTTCGACATGAAAAGCACTTCCAGCTATACGGCAGGCTCTTTTTTCATCGGCGGCCTCGATCCCGTCGCCGGACGCACGGCCAGCAACCCTCCACCGGCTGCCGCCAATGGCAAGGCTTTCATTGTTGCACCCGAACCCGAGTACCGGCTACTCATCGCCTCCAACCCGTAGTTCCGCTAGAGATGGGGCGAGCCTGCTGCCCGCGTAGGCCGAACTGGGCGGAACCCGAGCGCCGTCAAATTGGTTTGTCCAATCTTGGCACGACGCGGCACCGGAGCAGATGGTCAAGGAAGGGCTCCTGTCCTTTCAGAATCTTTCGCCTGGCAGACTCCATTCCGAACCATGCCGCTCGATCGACCTCCGGGAATTCCTGTCGTCGCCCTGATTTTGGGGGCCATTCCATCGAGAACATGTTGCTCTTCGCCTGGGAAGGATCGAAGTCAAACCGAACTGCCCAGGAATACACCAACTTGCCGCCCGGCTGTTTGACCGTCCCCAACGGTGTGAATTCGCCGAAGGGCCGAACGCCAGTCTCTTCTTTAAACTCGCGTTTAGCCGCGGCCAGGGGATCTTCGCCCTCCTCAAGCTCTCCTTTCGGTATCGACCAGGCCCCATCGTCCTTCGTTGCCCAGAACGGACCACCGGGATGAACCAAAAGGACTTCCATCTTCTCGGCCCGGTCACGGAATAACATGAGACCCGCACTCTGCTTCGACATAGTTCGCCTCATTGAACCTAATAGCGGACGTCGTGCATCGGTTCGTCCACGGTAATAACCCGAGAGGCTCTATTGCGTGCTTACCACGTAGTCTTTGAAGTAGCTGGTGCTATCGGTTTTGGACCACAGGCCGATTTTGCCGGCGACCGGCGGGCGGAGCACCGGATTATTGGAGGGGAACAAATCCGCGTTCGGAGGGCCTCTCCTCCCTGCCCGCGGCTCGCTGCCGAGGGTATACTCGAGCGCCAGCGTGCCGTCCAGCCATGCCTTGAAGCCGGCTCCCTCCACCGCCATCTTCAACTCGTGCCAACTGTTCCGGTCGAGCATAAAGGGCTTGTCGCGGTCGCTGAACTTCACGTTCCGTCTGATGCCGTTGTGGAACTCCCACAGCGCGACATTATTCTCCGTATCGTTGTAGCGGACCGCCAGCCAGTCTCCATTCGGCTTCACGTTGAACAGGATGCCGGAGCAGCGGTCCGAATCGCCGGCGACGGTTTTGAACTTCATGCCGATGGTGCCGTTCGAAAAGTTGTCCACACCCTTCAGCACCGCCACTGGATAGTACGCGAATTGCTTGGCGTTGTCCATCAGTTCTTCGTTCGAGGTGCCATACAGCTTACGCGCCGTCTGGAGCAGCAGCCTGGTTGGATTATCCTTGCTCGCGACCCACGGCCGCCCGTCGAGCATGATCACCTTCTCGCCGCCATCCTGCGCGACCACCCACGTTCCGACCATCGGTTCGAACACGGCCGGCGGCTTGCCAACCTGTTCGCGGCCGAGATCGACTTTGATTTCCGCCGCGCCGGCTAGAAAAGCAGCGCCAAACATAACGAGTTCGTATCGTATGACTGCCTTCATTGGAACCTCTTTCGTGTCAGTATTCCGCCGGCCAGGATCAGCCCTGGCCAAATGCCATAGAAGATCGTGCCAGCCCCTGTTGGCGCCACGGCGAGCGGATGCCCGCGATAAACCGCCTCTTCATTCTCCTCCGGCGGCGCGACCTCGGCCAGCGAGTAAATTGCCTCCAGGACAGCTTCGACCGTCGTCGCCCGGCTCATCGTCCGGCGGCCGTCCAGCTCGTACCAGATCTCCCCGTATCCGGCGCTGGTCTGCTCGAAAAGCCCGATGGAAGTGGCGGATACGTACCGCACTTCGAGGCCCGGCATGACGCGCCGCAACTTCGAAAGGGCGCGATGCTCCAGATCGTCCCGCCGCGGATCCTCCGGCGCCAGGTGGACCTCGATCCGCAGCGGTGCGTGAATCCGGCGGAGCGCTCGCTCGTCGGCTTCCGGGAACGAGTTGCTCCGGGCTTCCGATATATCCCAACTTGGCCTGACGAACGTACACGCGAAGACGCTGGCGGCGGCCAGCGCGCCGATCGCGGCCGATTGGCTAGCGCGCCGCCTCACCCCGATTCCAAGCCGCATCCACACCGCCGCCACGCCGAGGCCCGTCAGCGTCAGCACCAGCGCGACAAACACCGTGTCGAGCCGCACCAGGCCGTGCTGGAATTCCGCCACCATCGCCGCGGGAGTATACCCGGCGGCGCGCTCCCACCAGCCGCCCTGAATCGCGCCGAAAAAACTCACAATCCATGTGCCCACGGTGATGCCAAGGGTGAGGATCGCCGCCGTCGATGGATGCTCGGCGATCGCCGCCATGGCGGCGGCAAGCCCGATCGTGAGCCCCGCATTGAGCAGGTGCCCGAACGCGAGAGTGATCAGCTCGGGCGCATAAACATGGCCGCCGTAGCTCTTCCACAGCAGGATCGCGCTCACCGGTGGCAGCATCGCCGCCAGCCAGCCCGCCAGCAGCACGGCCGCCTTCACCAGAATGCGGGCGAACGGCGGCATGCCTTGCTGCGATTCGAGCTTGAGCGCGCCGCTCTGCCGATCGCCGGCCACCAGCCGAATCGCCACGAACGGCAGCAGGAAAACCGCCGCCAGTTCACAGGCGCTGAACGCCGGAGCCCATACTCCGACTAGGGGCGAGAGAGCCTCCCCCACGCCGGCGGAAGTTCCATTCAGCCCGCTCACTTCCGCATAAGTCCGTACCGCGCTGATGAAAGATACTCCCACTAGCGGTCCCATGGCGAACAGCAACACCCACCAGGCCCTCGACACGATCAGTTCGCGGCATTCCTTTTCCACCAGCCACACTAGTGGCGCCTCTTCGTGGAGTAGCCTTTTGCCCTGCCACAGCTTCAGGCGCCGGTTAGGTAAGCGCAAGAAACACCTCTTCCAGGTCCCGGCATGGGGTCGACCGGTCGCGGGCCGCGGCCAGCGCCGCCAGTTCCTCCACCGTGCCCTCGCCGCGCACCCGTCCGGCACTGAGCAGTACGAACCGGTCGCAGAAGCGGGCGGCCTCGCCAATCTGATGAATCGAGAGGAACAACGTCCTCCCCCGTGCCGCGTGCGTTCTAAGGGCGGTTGCCGTGTCGCGCGCCTGCCGCAGGTCGAGCCCTTCGAAAGGCTCATCGATCAGCAGCGCCGGCTGTGGCGTCAGCAGTCCGATGGCCAGCAGCACCCGCTTCCGCTGGCCCTTCGAGAGCGCGCCCACCGGCTGCCGCAGCAGTTCCTTGAGATCGAGTTGGCCGATCGCTTCCTCACGAAGATCCGCCCTTCCTCCCAGGAAGCCGACAGTGAAATCGAGGGCCCATCGCACCGATTGGGCCGGCCATGGGGCGGAATTGTCTGGAATATAGAAAAGCAGGGAAGAAAGTTCACGCGCCGGGACCGCCCGCCCGCCCGCGAGCAGCGTGCCACTGTCAGACGGCAACATTCCGGCCAGGCACTCGAACAGGGTAGACTTACCCGCGCCGTTGGGACCGATGAGTCCCAGCACCTCGCCCGCCCGCACCTGGAAGCGCACGTCCGTCAGCGCCGCGATCCGGCCAAATCTCTTGGAGATGCCGTTCACCTCAAACAGCACCGCGGCATGTTGGGAGCACCCGATCATGGGTTCTCCGCGAGGACCCGCGCGAATACCTCCCGATCCACGTTGCCGCCGCTAAGCACCAGCGCCACCCGCCGCCCCTCCATCCGCCCGCGTTCCCGCAGCAGCGCCGCCAGCGTGGCCGCGCCCGCGCCCTCCGCCACGTTGTGCGTGTCGGAGAACAGATGCCGCATCGCGGCCCGAATCTCATCGTCGTCCACCGTGAAAACCCGGGAGGCACCGCCGAGAATGATCCGCACCGCCTCCGCGTCGGGCGTCCGGCATGCCAGCCCGTCGGCAATCGTCTCCGCGGCGCTGGTGGCGACGGGGCGGCCGGCCGCAAAGGAAAGCGCGTACGCCGGCGCGCCGGCGGCAACCACCCCGATAATCTCCGTCTTCAGTCCGAGCGCATCGCGGGCGGCTATGGCGCCGCAGATGCCCGAGCCCATCCCGATCGGAACATACATCGCATCGAGGCCGGTCACCGCCTCGAACAGCTCCAGGGCATAACTAGCCACACCGGCAAGCAGCGCGCCCTCGAAGGACCGCACCAGGTGCAGCGATTGCGCCGCGGCCAACCTGGCGGCATACTCGTACGCCTCCTGGAAATCGTCGCCGTGCTCCACCAACTCGGCGCCCAGCGCCCGCATGGCGCGGTTCTTCTCGCGGCTGTTTCCGTGCGGGACGACGATGACGGCCCGCAGCCCCGCGCGCACGGCGGCGAAAGCGACGCTCTGCCCGTGATTGCCACGAGTGGCCGCAATCACCCCTGTCACGTTCGGCTCCGTGCGCCGAAGCTGCTCCATGTACACCAATCCGCCGCGAATCTTGAAAGCTCCGGCCGGGTTATGGTTCTCGTGCTTGATCCATACCTCGGCGCCGGTTCGCTCGCACAGCAGCGGCCAGCAGATCTGCGGCGTCGGCGGTATGGCGCGATGAACGATTGCAGCCGCGGCTTCGAGTTCCGCAATCCGAGGCAAGGTCATGGTCTCCCCGTTTTACCACGCCGAGGTCGATTATAATCGCTGCTTGGCGAGGAAGAGGCCCGCATGAACAACGTCATCTCCGACTACCAGAAGTGGAAGCAGCAGGGCGAAGACCTGCGTGTGCAGGCAAAGCAGGCCATGGAATCCAGGTTCCGGGAATTGCTCGTCGAAGCAGTTCAGATCGCCGAAGAGTACCGCTCCGATTTCGGCGCGCCGCTGAAGCCGCCTCCCGGAATTACTTCGTTCCGCTACAAAGCTTCTACCAAGCCCAAGCCCAGGAAAGACCGGAGACCGAACGCAGCCGCGAAAGGCGCAAGCTCACCGCCGCCGCCCGCCAAGACAAGCCCGAAAACCGCGGGACTTCAGAAGCGGCTCCTGGCGGCGCAGCAGAAACTCGAGCAGGCCAAAGCCAGCGGATCTCCCACCAAGAACCTGGAAGACCGGATTTACGAAATCGAAGACGCAATCCGCCTGTCCACGCAAGCGTCGTAGCTCCTGGTGACGCCTGCACTCCCGCGTGGCGGCCGTCGCGGCTCGGTTTGTGCCCTTTCAGAGCCGCGACCGCCAAGTCGCGGTTGCGCACAGGTGTACGCCACTCTAATTGCGAAAGCGAGCGCTTAGGTTCGCAGTTGGCCGATGAGGCCGAAGGACCTCAGATTATCTTCCAGCTTTTCCCCGTCGATCGGCTTGTATAGGTAGGCGTCGCATAATGCGCTGAACGACGCGGTGACTGTCTTGATATCCCGGATCCCAGTTGCCATGAAAATCTTCACCCCCGCGGATGAGAGAATACCCTCGCTCTCTTCGATCAAGCGGATTTGTCTAACCGCTTCGGTGCCATCCATCTCCGGCATGCGGACGTCCATACAGACCAAATCATAGCCTTCCCCCGCCTGCCGCGCGGAACGAAAGGCCTCCACCGCCTCTCTGCCGTTCAGCGCGGTGTGGCAGTCGCCGTATCGCGACAACAGGCATTGCAGCACGACGCGGGCGGTTAAGTCGTCTTCCGCTATCAGCATTTTGAGGCCGCGCGCACAGAGCGGCTGTTCCCGCTGTTCCGCACACTCTCCGGCAGGCTTCGATTTTACGGGAGGCGGATTCCTTTGCAGGTTCAGAATCGTGTTTAATCTTTCGAGCACCAGGCCGAACTCGAGGTCCAGCCGTTGATCGCCGTCGGCGACCATTTCCCTCATGCGGTCGGTTGCCGATAGCAGCGCTTCCGCGTGCTCGTGGGATAGCTCGATTTTTCCGTCGCGAACCTCACCCAGCAAGTCTTCCGACGCGTGGCTCAGGCGCTTCAAGGGGGCATATCGCAGGTTGCCCGCGGCACCATTCACACTGTGAAATGCTCGAAATACCCGGTTGACGAACTCGGGCGATGTTTCGATTTTGCCGTCCGCCAGGTCGAGCAAATCGTCTTCGACCTCGCGAAGCTTGATCTGGCACTCATCGAACAGTGCCCTAATCTCCACTTTTTCCAAGGCATCTCGCATGACAACCACCCTTCTTCAACCAAAATCGCCTGCGGGCGCGACCTCGGCATCTCCGGGTCGCGCCATCGCGTCTTTTAGCCGGAAGAACTGCGCTTCCAACTCGGCCATCCAGCAGGCGACGGCACCCAGATCTCCTGCGTCCGCCGCCTTTTCCATCTCCAATGCCACCTTTCGGAGACATTCGCCGCCGACAGTGGCGGCCGCCCCCTTGATGGAGTGGGCTCGCCGTCCGAAGCCGGGAGCATCCCCCTTTTCAAGGAGATCCTTCAAAGCCTGAATCTGGCACGGAATATCGAGGAGAAACGCTGCCACGACGCTGGTCGCCAGCGCCCGGTTCCCCATCATGCGCTTCACCAGACCGGCGCGGTCAAAGACGGCCGGTTCGTCAACGGCGGCTTGAGATGGGACGATTTCCCCCGCCCCCGGGGCGGATTCATGCTCCCCGGTCCCCAGCCATTTCCCGAGCGCCGGCCGCAGCCCTTCCGGCGATATCGGCTTGGACACAAAAACTGAGGAGGGCGTCAGGGTAGTCAGGATCTCGCGGCTGGTGGCGTTGTCGTCGACGATCGGCGCGCATGGCGCAACGTGCTTGTTTTCGAGTAGCCGGCTGGCGCCGTAAAGGACGGATGGCGAAGGAGATCCGTCGCCTCCGGAGTTGCTAGGCACCAGTATAGCCTCCCCGCGATATCCGCCTTCTTTCAAGCGCCACGCCAAGCCGGGCGCCGGCCATGGCCGGCCGGCAGACGAGGGAGGCGGGTTCATACAGGCGGGTTTCGTTATTGTGGCACGAGATGACTGTCATCGATCCGGGAGCCGGCCCTTCATGGTTGTCTTATCGGCCGATTTCCTCGAAAACATTACGCTCGGTCCCGATCGTCGAATCTTTCAGGGCTTAGGACTCACCGGGAAGTGACCTCCCGGCGGCAGGGGGAAATAGGATAAGCCATGTCCAGCACGAGCCGAATGCGCCGGGCATTTCTACCTCCGGCCGCCAAACTGCCTCGGTTGCGCTTTCGCGGGGCAGCCAATCATGGCTGCAGCCGGCTTTCAGACGGATCTTCCGCCACGTGCCCGTAAAATACGTGGGCATCGTAGAGCATCGTGACGCGGCCGTCCTGCTGGTACCGCGCGAACAGCTCTCGCAGCCGGTCCACCATAGCCTGATAGTTCGCCGCGCCGGGCAGCGGCGCATAGCTGGAAGAAGTGAGGCGGCCGATCAATCCGTCGCCATCGAGAGACTGGCGGTTGTCCAGGCGCACCTGGCGGAACGGGCCCCCGAAGACGCGGCCGATGTCGGCATCGTCGATGCGGCTGGAATCGTCGGCAAACTCGCGCACCAGTGCTTCGTATTCCGTCATGAAACCCGGCGCCGGCCGACGCTCGTTCCACGCCAGCACCAACCATCCCCCGGGACGCAGAATGCGGTGGAATTCGGCCCGCGCGGCGGGCGGGTCGAACCAGTGAAACGCCTGTCCGGCGGTAAGGAAATCGAAGCCGGCCGTAGCCAGCCCGGTCGCTTCCGCGCGCCCGTCCGCCATTTCGAAACGCGGTTCGACCGCCAGAATCCGCTGTCCGGCTTCGCGCATCTCCCGGTTCGGTTCCACTCCCGTCACTACGCAGCCGAATTCCAGAAACACCCGCGCCAGCAGGCCGGTGCCGCAACCGATATCGGCTACGCGCGCCCCCGGCCCCAGGCCGCACTCGCGCCCCAGCAAGCCAACCAGCTCTTGCGGATACCCCGGCCGAAAACGCTCGTATTGCCCGACGCGCGAGGAAAAGCGAAGCGTGGGGTCGCACCCGGTGCGTCTCTCGCCGCTCATGACTACAATGATGATAACCGCTTTATGAACTCTTCTCCGCACATCGTCGTCGTCGGCAGCGCCAACGTCGATCTCACCACTTTCACCGACGGCTTCCCCCGCCCTGGGGAAACCATCTTCGGACGCAAGTTCCACCTCGGGTTTGGCGGCAAGGGCGCAAACCAGGCCGTGGCCGCCCGGCTCTGCGGCGCGTGTGTTTCGGTGGTCGCGCGCGTGGGCGACGATCTGTTCGGCCCCGCCACCATCGAGAATTTCCGCTCCCGCGGCATCGACACCGCTCACGTCTCGATCACGCCCGGCGTAGCCACCGGCGTGGCGCCGATCTTCGTCGACAGTTCCGGACAGAACCGCATCCTAGTGGTGAAGGGCGCCAACGATTGCCTGTCGCCCGCCGATATCGATGCGGCTGAAGAATTGTTGCGCCATGCCGATTGCGTCGTGCTGCAGCTCGAAGTTCCCATCGAGACCGTCTATTACACCTTGCGATTGGCGCGCCGGCACGGCGTTCGCACGCTGCTCAATCCGGCGCCCGCTCAGATTCTCGATTTTGCCGAAATCGCCAACGCCGATTACCTCATCCCCAACGAAACCGAGGCCGAAACGCTCTGCGGCCTGCCGGTTGGCAGCCTGGAGGAAGCCCGCGCCGGCGCCTTCTGCCTGGTCGAATCGGGCGTTCCGAATGTCATCCTCACGCTTGGCGGCAATGGCGCGCTCAAGGTGGGCCCAGACCGCTTCGAACATATTGCGGCCTATCCGGTCGAACCTGTCGACACCACCGGAGCCGGCGATGCCTTCATCGGCAGCTTCGCCTGCTTCCTGGCCGGCGGCACCGACGAATCCGAAGCCATCGCCCGCGCCAACGTGTACGCGGCCCTCTCCACGCTGAGCGTGGGCACCCAGGCCTCCTTCGTCACCCGCGAGCGGTTCGACGCGGCCTGGGCGGAGAGAGCGGCTTCCGGGCTGGCATCCTGATCCAGCTAACCCCCGAAAGCCCGCGAGAAGGATCTTCCTCGAGTTAACCGAAATGGGAATTTCGCTCCCTCGCGTCCGCGGCGCGGTTAGGGCACCGCGCGTTTGCAGTTATTTTACCGAGCCGCGACCGCGAGGGAGCGGTCGTTCTGCTCTGCCAAACGCCGGGCCGCTAAGTTGCCTTCGACGCGCAGGACACGCGCAACCACAAGCGATCGTCCAGCGTTCGCCACGCGCTGCCGGGCTGCGCCCGGCTGGACCGATTGCCAATCGGTCCGCAGGTTGAACAACCTGCCCCACACAAGACCCCCTACCGTTTCAGCGGATCCTCGACCCACGGCGGCGTCGCATCGATTAGCCGTCCCAGTTCCGGTTCCAGTTTTTCCATCGCGCACTTCATCTCCCAGGCGATCTGGCGGTAGCTGAAGTGGCCTTTGACACCGCTGCGGAGGCGGGAGATGTATTCGGCTTCGGCGAAATCCATTTTGAAGAGGAAACGGCTGCGCGCGCCGAAAGGGAGCAGGTAATGGGCGCCTGGAACGGGCAGCTCGCGCATGGCTTCAAAGGCTGCGTCCATGGCGGAATGGTAGATTTCGGTAGCGCCTGCGTCGGCGATTAGGGCGGGGGTTTCGTAACCCAGGGTTCCGGTGTAGGACTGGCGGAATTTCTGGCAGCGGCGATGGCGCTGCATATCGCGGTAAGCGCCGATATCGATCGCGAAATCGTAGGCGTAGAGGCCGCCGCGAAAGGCGCCCAGGATTTCGTCTCGGCGCGTGCGCGAGCCGAGAGCCACGTCGATCACTTCGGCGCGCCGGGCGGCGCTCCAGGATGCGGCCAGGTCGTAGAGTTCACGGAACGGACGCGCCGTGACGGGATAAAGGAGCGTGGCGACGATATCGGCCGGGGTGTCGGCGGGTTTCAGGAGGTCGACGCGCGGGCTCTCGCCGGAAACAGCCGGCGGCAGGTTCTGAGCGGCCCAGAGGATCAGGTCGTAACGGGCCAGGACGGCATGCGAATCGGGCTCGGCGTGGCGCGCCAGGGTAGGGGCCAGAAGCTCGGATGGGACGCTGGGGTCCCAGGCACAATCGGGAGGGGCTCCGCAGGCTGCGGCCAACTCTTCGGCCAGCGATTGCAATTCATCATATTCTGAGCCGCGCAAGCGGCGGATCTGCTTTTCCAGAGTGCGAATGCTGGTGACCTGGCCGACGTTGGTGGGAACGCCCCAGAAGAGCAGGTAGCGGGCGACGTCGAATGCGCGGGCGGCAATGTTGCGTCGCCAGGCTTCGGGCTTCATGTCGGCGGGGCAAGGGAACCTCTCGGCAAGGCAGGCAAAGGCCCGTTCGTTCACCTGGGTGTAGGCGTGGAGCAGGGCGCGGCCGGCGGCATGATAAGCGTCGGGATCGCCGGCGAGCTCGGGAGGGGTGACGAAGCCGGAGCGGGAGAAGTCCTGGTAGCGCGAAGATTTCGCCTGGCCGTCCCACAGAGGCTCGGTTTCGATTTCGGTGGCGGCGATTTCCGAGATCCCCTCGAAGCAAACCACGGCGTGGCCCAAATCGGCAATGGAAGCGTGGCCGTACTGGAAGTAGAAGCTCTCCAGGAACTTCTGGGAATCGTGCGAGCGCACCCACGCGATGGAATCGCGGATGGAATCGGGCGAGCGGCTGTAGCGTGCGAGTGCATAGGCGCACTTTTCGGGCGGCATGGGCGCCACGGTGATGACGCGTTTAGGTGAGTTCAAGACGCTATCATAGCGGAATGCGTTTGCGAATCCATCGGATCCACCCGGCGGCGGTACTGCCGTGTTACGCGCACGGGCCCCAGGAAGATGCCGGAATGGACTTGACATCGGTGGAAGAAGTCACGCTCGATCCGGGCGTGCCGAGGGCGGTAGCGACCGGGTTAACCATCGAACTGCCTCCGGGCTGGGAGGCGCAAGTGCGGCCGAGGAGCGGACTGGCGCTGAAACACGCCATCGCCATGCCCAACGCGCCGGGCACCATCGACCCGGGCTACCGGGGCGAGCTGCGCGTGCCGCTGATCAACCTTGGGCGCGAGGCGTACACGATTCATGCCGGAGACCGCATCGCGCAGATGGTGGTGGCTCGCTACGAAGCGGTGGAGTGGGTAGAGGAACAGCCGGCCGAATCGATGCGCGGCGCGGGCGGGTTTGGGTCGTCGGGACGATGAAGGGCCGGGCGGGAGCTCTTAACCGTGGCGTACGCACTTTTGCGTGCCGCGTCGACACTCTTGTCGACGCCCGCTGGCACCGAGGGCACAAGCGTCGAGTAGAGACTCGACGCGGCACGCATGAGTGCGTACGCCACACTGACTTGGAGCACGCAGCATGAAAAGAGCCTGGCTGCCGGCGGCTCTGATGTTGGCGCAGGCGCTCATCTTTTTTCGCTACGCCCTCTTCGTTCCGGGGTACGCCATCCCGTGGGACCTGCGCAACCTGCACCTGCCGCACGCTTACCTTTACGCGGACTCCCTGGCGGAGGGGCACTTGCCGCTATGGGACCCGTTCACTTACTGCGGGCGTCCGGAGCTGGCTAACATTCAGGCCGCCACGCTGTATCCCAGCATGCCGGTGGTGGCGGCACTGGGGCTGATCTTCGGCCGCGACACGCTGCTGGACTGGCTGTGTTGGAACGTGGCGCTGCACGTGGCGCTGGCGGGGCTGGGGACGTGGGCGCTGCTGCGGGCCTTGGGAGTGTCGCGCGCGGCGGCCTATTTCGGCGCTACCACTTACGAACTGTGCGGGTTCTTCGCGGCGCACGCCGAGCATCTGGGCGCGGTGATGGTAGCGGCCTGGCTGCCGGTCGCGCTCTGGTGCGTGGTGCGGTTGTTTTCGGCGGCGCAGGCGATTCGCCTGCGTCCTACGACTCACTCCTTGCTTCTGGCGGCAGTGATCGCGCTCATGGTGCTCGCCGGCCTGGCGCCGCTGGCCGCCGTCGCGGTGGCCGCATGTTTCGGGTTGGGATTGCTGTTGAAGGTTTTCGCGGGGGGGCGATGGGGTCTGATCGGGGCAATCGCGGGCGCAACGTTGGGGGGCGCCGCGCTGAGCGCAGCGCAATGGTGGCCCACCTATCAGCTTACCAACCTGAGCGTGGCGCAATTCCGAACCGACTGGCTCCGGACCGGCGGCGGGGTGCCGTGGACGGCGCTGGTCTCGCTCCTGCTGCCCAATCGCTATCGCGTCTTCGACGCCGCGCTGTACCGGCAGCCGGCTGATGTCACCTTCATGTATCTGTATGCCGGAATGCTAGGGCTGGCGTTCGTCGTGCTGGGGCTGCTTCTGGCCGTGCGCGACCCGCTGTGCCGGGTATTTTCGGTACTGGCGGCGGCCGGGGCGCTGGCGATGTTAGGCGACACCACGCCGGTGGGGCGCGCGGTGCTGAGCGCTCTGCCGGTCAAGGTAAGGATCGGGCTGCATCCGGAGCTTTCCGGACCGGTGCTGATGGTTTCGCTAGCGGTGCTGGCGGGGTTGGCGCTACATCGCATAGCAGGCAACCGGAGAGCCGCTTGGGTCCTGGGCGTAGTAGCGGCGGTGGATCTGATCGCGGTGAGCTCTGGACGCCGCATGAACGCCGTGCGGCTGGCGGATGAGCCCGGAGTATCGCGGGCCGCGTTCGATGGAAACCGGGAATTGCTCGCGGCGCTGCAACGGATGACGGGGCGAACGCATCCGCCGTCGCGCATCGACACGTACGACGACTCGGACGAATGGGCCAACTCGGCGCCCACCACGCGCCTCTATACCGCCAATGGGCAGGATGTGATGGCCGTGTATCGCACCATGCAGGCGCGGCTGGCATTTACCAAGGGCGAACGGTGGGGCGCGTATTACCAGGTGGGGGACCCGCGTTCGCCGGTGCTGGGCCTCATGAATGTTCGATACCTGCTTTCGCGCCAGCCGATTCCGGAAGAGAAGCTGGCGGCGAGCCCGTTCCGGGAAGAGATGCTGCTGGCCGGGCATCATGTGTACGCGAATCGGACCACGCTGCCGCGGTTCTTTCTGGTGGGCCGAGTGCGGCCGGTCGCGGGGATGGCGGAAGCGGTGGCGCAGCTCAAGAGTGCGGAGTTCGACCCGGCGGGCGAAGCGATTGTAGAAGGCGCGGCGGCCTTGACTGTGGAAGACGCCGCGGGTACGGTAGTAGTGCGCGAATACGGGCTGGACCGGTTGACGCTCGATGTCACCGCCGGCCGGCCGGCCTATTTGGTGACTTCGGAGACGGGTTATCCGGGGTGGGAAGCCTGGGTAGATAGAAAGCCGCAGCCGATTTTCACAACAAACGTGGTCTTCCGCGGAATGCCCGTGCCGGCCGGAAGGCATATCATTACCATGCGATTCATAGCCTCGGGCGTCTGGACGGCGATCTCGGCCAGCGCGGTGTGCTGGATAATCTGGGCGGTATTGCTGGCGTTGGCGAGCCGCGGCGGGTCCCTGGCTCTCCGCAGGGCAGGCTAGCGCCGCCCGTCCCCAGAGTCCTGTGTTCAACGGTCTACGACTACCCCGCGCCGGATAGAGGACTCCCGTCTGCTAACCTTGGTAGGGGAGGCATCCGGCGCCCAAACCCGTTCCGGTTTTGTGCATTTTTGTGCACCGCACAAACTGCCGCTTCCGTCTCGGGGGCATTCGGTCTTGATGGCGCCCAAGTAACTGCAATTGCTGCTACTTATGTGGAATAATGGCCTCGCTCGGTCGTCGCTCCCCGGCGGTTGCCGATGGTCCCGATTGTGCATTTTTGTGCATTGGGGCACTATCCTCTTTTTCGCTACGGCCGTGCAAGCTGGCGTTCTGGTCACGCGCAGCGCGCACGGGCTCGAATTCCGCCAGGCGGCTGCGATCGCTATTAACGGTAGCGATCGGGCATTGATTTTGGGATTGGAGCCGATATTGTCCGCTGCCACGCTTCCCGCCACCACGCCCGAGATTACCCTCTGGAAAGATGCCACGGGAGCCGTTGCGGCCGAAGTGGATGGCGAGCCCCGATACCTGTTGCCCTACGACTGGAAGCCGGGCGCTGCGGCTAACCTGCCCGCGGCTTGGCGACAGGCGCGGATCGCGTATCGAAAATCTGTTGACGCCCAGCCAATCCCGGTGGCATTCGCCGATTTCGTTGCCTTCCTGCCCGGCGGCGTCGCCGAGCTCGCCCGCCGCTCAGCCGACCAACGGTGGATCGAGCGTCTAGGCGGTGCAACTGAAATCGAATGGATCGGCGCGGCGGCTCGCGCTTTCCCGTCCGACCCCGCCATCGCCGCTCTGGCCGGATTCGTGGAGCGGGCCATGCGGCAGCAATTCGACCGCTTCCAGAGCGGTGCGGCCGGCCTCGACGCTCTGCGGCAGGCTCTGGCTTTCGGCGCGCTCGCGGTCCGGCTTTATCCCGATCGCCCCGCGCCGCTGGCTTTGTTCCGCCAATTGCAGGAAACCCAGCGCTCGACCGAACGTCAGGCTGCGATTCTGCGTGCCTTCGCCGCCGGCCGGGAATGGGACGCATTTCTGCTGGCAGACCGCGATTTCGAGCGCTTCGAAGACGCCTATCCCGATATTGCGGGCCTCCGCACCGAGGCCCTGCGCGGCAGTTTGGAACTGCATCGGCGCGCCGGCGAGACGTTCCTCGAAGAGCGCGCCTACCAGCCGGCATGGCGCGAACTACAACAGGCGAGCGCGCGCCGGCCGTCCGACCGGGCTCTCGCCGGGCAACTGGCGATTGCCTGGGAAAAGTACTCGCGCCAGGCTGCGGAAGCGCGCCAGGGCAGCCGCCAGCCACTCGATTCGGCCCAGACCGCCCCGCTAGCCCAGGCCCTGGAAGCCGCAGCCGGATTCCGCCAGGCGAACCAGTTCGGCGACGCACAGAAAAGCCTGCTGCGCGCCGAGGCGATCGACCCGGACTCCCTTCCGTTGCTACTTGAAAAAACAAAATTGCTGGCCGCGGCGGGAGATTTCAACCACGCGCTGGCTACCCTCGACCGCTACGATCTGCGCGCGACCGGCCCGCAACGCCAAGCCGGCGCCGCCCTTCGCACGGAGCTTCTGGGCCAGCGCGCCGGCCGCCTCCGCGACCTGGAGGCGCAAGCGGCAAAGGCTTGGGCGGAAGGTAGTTACTACGGTGTGCGCTCGCTTGCAATCGCCGGATTGCGCGCCCAAAACGACGCTATCGATCTGCTTTCCTTCGGTGGGCGCGCCTCGCTGATTGTCCGCGATACGCGCGACGCGCGAGGATTTTTCCAACAATATCTGGACGCCTCGAACACACTCGACACCGGCCCTCGAGAACGCGCCGAAGTCCGCACTTGGTTGGCCTTAACTGCGCTGGCCGCAACCGAGCCCGAATCCGGCGATCGCAGCTGGTTCTCCGGCAAGCGTCTGCCGCCGGGCATCGCCTATTGCCCCATCAGCCTCGCCTTTCAGGCCAAAATAGATCACATCGATCTCGCCGAAGGCAAACGCGTGACTTTCACCTGGCAAGGCGACCGCTTGCAGTCCATTTCCGGCCGCCAGAGCATCGTCTTCCAGTACCAGGACCTCACCCCGCAGGTCTTTTTCGTTGCGGCCGGCGGCGAAGCCGTGCCCAAAATCCCCGGGGACCCGGACGAAGCGTACCGCCGGACCCCGGTGCTGCTGCTCAATAATCCCTTGGTCGATCCATTGGCCATGCGCCGGGTCACCGGCCGCAATCCCGCCGTTACCGTGGCCGGGAATTCGTTCTTCGACCCGTTTGTCTGGAATGGCCTGCACTATTTTTCGATTGAGTACGACGATGCGGGACGGGTCGCCCGCGCGGTCGAGATTGCCGGGCCGAAAGGCAATGCGGTGAACCATACCGAGCTGGAGTTCGACTGGGACGGCCCGAAGCTGGCGGCCATTCGCGCTTACCGCGACATTGAAGGACGCCGCCGGAGGATTTACCGGCGCACGCTGCGTTATGAGGACGGCCGTCTGGCCGGCGAGTCGATTGAGGTGCCCAGCGGATTCTCCAGTATTCGCTACCGTTATGACAACGGACGGCTCGTGAGCGCGGCCTGCGACGCCGACCCTACCCTGGGCGAACCCGCCCGCCAGGTGACCTTCCGATGACTCGGCCAGTGGTCTGTCGTCCCCGGCACCGGAGGCGTCGAGTAGAGACTTGGTGGGGCGCCCCCCCTGGTCCGCAGCCGGCCCCCTGGCCGGCTCTTCCTAGGCGGCAAGCGCTTGATTCTTCGGGAGTAGAGCGGGTCCAGGGGGACCCGCGCGGACCAGGGGGTCCGCCCCACCATTTATCGGCTTTCCTGTTAGCCTTCTTGCTGGCTCTGGCCGCGGCCGTTCCCGCAACCGCCGGCAACGCCGCCTTGATCATCGGCAACCGGGCCTACTCCCCCGGCCCGCTCAAAAGTCCGGTGGCCGATGCACAGCTGGTGGAGCGGGCGTTACGGGACGCCGGCTTCGCCACCATTCTGCGTGAGAACGCCACCCAGGCGGAAATGCTCGAAGCCGAGGCCGAATTCGTGAACCGCCTCGAACCCGCCGATACCGCGCTGGTCTTCTTCTCCGGTTATGCCGTTGGCGTCAATGACGAAAACTACCTGCTGGGAGTCGATTCCGGCGCCGGCGACATTCAGGCGAAGGCCGTTCCCTTGTCGCGGATTTGCGACCGCTTGCGTGGCCGGGCCGCGCGCGACATCGTCATTCTGGATGCCAGCCGCATGTATATTGTTGCGGCGCAGCGAGGGCTCAGCCCGGGCCTGGCCATGCCGCGCAACCTGCCGCCGGAAATGTGGATGGCCTCGACAGCCGGTCCCGGCCAGGTGGCGACGGACAACCTCCGTCTGGAAACCAGCGCCTTTTCGAGCGCCCTGGCCGACGCCATCGCCCAACCCGGTCTCACCCTGGAGGAAGTGTTCAGCCGCACGCGCTCTCGCGTCCTGGACGAAACCGGATCGGAGCAAGTCCCCTGGTGGACATCGACCGCGACCGGGAGCTTCTACTTTCATCCGCCCCAGAGTCCGCCGTCGCGCACCGATACCGCGGAACTCGCACGGGCGATGGAGGCCGCGCGGCAGAGCGAGCGGCGCGAGGATTGGGACGCGGCCATCGATCTCGTCATCCGCGTCCTGAAAGGCGAGCCCGGCACGGAGCTGGAATCCACCGCCCGCCGCACGCTGGCTTACCTGCTGGCGCGGCGAGACGGCGACCTGCGCTACCGGATGATGGACTACAAGGGCGCGGCAAGGTTTTATGAGCAGGCCACGGCCGCGGAACCCGCTAAAGTGGACGCCGCCATCCGTCTGGCGGATGCGTATCTGCTGGCCATACGGGTGCCCGACGCCATCCGCGTGCTCGAATCCGTGCGCGCCCGCGGAGAATCCCCTGCCGCCGAAAAAGCAGCCGCCATGCTGCAAGAACTGGCGAAGATTGAAATCCGTTAGAGCGCTACCACATTGCGGAGCGCTCGATCCAGATCGGTCCAAAGGTCCTCGACGGCCTCGATACCCACGCTCAGCCGCAGCAGCGCCGGAGGCAGGTGCTCCTGCCCAGGAATGCCGGCCCGCCGTTCGATGGTGGACTCGACCGCACCCAGGCTGGTGGCGTGTTGGATGAGCCGCAGTCCGGCACAAACGGCGTCGGCGGCGGGGGCATCGCCGCGCACGTCGAACGAGATAATCGTGCCGAAGCCCTTGAGCTGGCGTCGCGCGGCTTCGTGCGTCGGATGGCTGGCCAGACCGGGATAGCGCACCAGCGTAACGTTGGGATGGCGCGCGAGGCGTTCGGCCAATGTCATCGCGTTGCTCTGCGCCCGCTCCAGACGCACGGCCAGCGTTCTAACCCCGCGAACGGCGAGAAACGTTTCGAGCGTGCCGGGCGTTGCGCCGGCGAGCTCCCGGGCCTGCCGCAGCGATGCCAGCAGCTTCGCGTCGTGCACGGTGACGACGCCTCCGAGCAGGTCCGAGTGTCCGCCGATGAACTTGGTTGCCGATTGCACGGAGACGTCGGCCCCAAGCGCCAAGGGGCGCTGATTGAGCGGCGTCGCGAAGGTGTTGTCCACGCCTAATATCGATCCTGGTTTGCGCTGCGATGCGCAGATAAGGTCCAGGTCGGCCACGGCCAGTAGTGGGTTCGAGGGTGACTCCAGCCAGATCAGGTCGGCCACGCCGCACATCTCGACCCAGCGCGCGGTGTCGGCCACCTCGATGCGACGCACGGTCCAGCGGCCACGGGTTTGGCCGGCGGCAGCGAGACCCGCGACACCCTGGTAGCAATCGTCCGGCAGCGCCACGACCGATCCGGCGGGGAGTTGATCGAAAATCGCCGCGATCCCCGCCATGCCGGAGGCGAAGGAGACCGAAGCGCCACCCTCGAGGCCGCCGACGATCTCTTCGAGTGCCTCCCAACCCGGCGTGCCGTCGTCGCGAGAGTATGCACGGCGTTCGCCCAGCACGAAGTTCGACGCCGGACATGGCGGCACGTTTAGCGGCGAGCCCGGGCGCCGGTCCCGTCCTGCCGAGACCAGCCACGATTCGACCGAACCCGGATCGCCGGCGCCGCGCCCTGTCGTATCCTTCGATGTCATTGCTCGATTTTAGCGAATGGCCCGATGTGACATGGCCCTCGCGGCTACTGCTTCTTGCCGGCCGCCTTGCGCGCCGGCGCGGCGGTGCAGGGCTCGGTGGTCAGGTCGGCGAGCTTGGCCTTTTCCACGTTCATGGTCAGCAGGAACGGGGTCTTGGCGAAAGCGGACGGCACGCCTTCCCAGGAAAATTCGGCGTTGGCCGGCGGTTTGCCGGTGAGGGGGGCGTCGAGTTTCAGCGCGATTTCGGCGGTATAGGGCGGGGTTGCGTCTGGCATCGGCACGGCCACCAGCAGTTCCTTGGCTTTGCAGGCCGGCTTGGCGCTTACCAGCACGCCTTTCAGTTTCGGTACGGCGGCGTCCTTGAGTTGCGTATCGAAATACTGCGCGCCGTTGTCGCCGGTGAGTTGAGCCTTGATGCCTTGCCACAACGCCAGTTCGGGATGGTCCTTGGCGAACTGGGTCTCGCGGTCGGCGGCGAGCTGGGCTTGGGATTTGAGAGTGAAATCGGATAGAGGCGTGGGGCTGGCGAGGGCTTGCTGTTTGAGCGCGTCCAGGCCTTCGCCGCTGCCGTGAAAGCTGGTGTAGATCTTCTTCAGGTATGCGTCCACTTGCGCACGTGTGGCGGCATCGGCCAGACCGCCTTTGGCGGGATCGAGCGCCACGGCTCGTGCGATTTCGTAGATGCCGGCGGGAACCTTGGCGGGGTTGGCCGCCTGCTGCGCGACTTCGCTGGCGCCCAACTCGTAAGCTACCTGCCCACTATCGGGATACTTTTGCAATGCTTGGGCGAAGGCGGCTTCGGCGCCGGCGTAATCGCGCTTCTCCATGGCCGCCGTGCCGGGTTTCAGCGCCACCGCCGTCAACGCCGCTTTGGCCACGGTCTGCAATTGGGCGCGCGCCTTGACCCAATCGTCATCGCCGACGTTAGAGGGTTTGCGGTTGTAATCAAGCAGCCACTGGGCGGCTTTGGCACCGGTCGCCAGTTCCTCGGGCGTTGGGTTGGGAACCTGTTGCACAGCCAGCGAGGCGGTGAACAGGACTTTGACCACCTGCTGCGGGCCCGAAACGGGATCGGTAAAGGCAGCGTCCAGATCGCGGGCGACCAGCGGAGCCGCCGTATCGAGAGCTTTCGCCGGCTGTTTCGCGCCGTTATACGCCTGGACGTAAAGCACTTCGCGGTCGTCGGTATACTCCGACGCCGGGTACTTCTGCTTCCAGGTGTCGAGATCGGTCAGCGCCTTGGTGAAATTATTGGTGGAAACATCCTTGATGACTTCGTTATAAATATCGAATTCGCCCTGATCTTTAGGCTGTTTTTGCTTGGCCGCGCCTTGCGGGTTGGCTGCCGCGCCGAACAGGCAGACCGCCGCCAATGCAGCCGCGCACCGAATTCCCAATCGATACACAAATGCCTCCCAATGTCGGCGCCAGCAACGCCCATTTGACGCTCTGAAATCAAAATCATATCAGATCGACTATGCTGGAAGCCTGTGGCAATAGGCGAGTTGCGCTATATAGACCTGGCGGTAGTGGCGATTTATCTGGTGGGCATCACCTGGTTCGGGGCGCGTTTTCGGAGCGGACAAAAGAGCCTGCGCGATTATTTTCTGGGCGGGCGGACAGCGCCATGGTGGGCTATCGCCCTATCCATCGTTTCGGCTGAGACCAGCACGCTCACCGTCATCGGGACGCCTGCGCTGGCCTTCCGCGGAAACCTGGGATTCCTGCAAATCGTGGTGGGTTACCTGCTGGCGCGGCTGGTGATTTCCGCCCTTTTTCTGCCGCAATATTTTCGCGGCGAGATGTTCACGGCTTACGAATTGATGCGGCGCCGTTTCGGCGATCGCGTGCGGCGGCTGACGGCCGGCATTTTCCTGGTGACGCGGGCGCTGGCCGAGGGAGTGCGGGTATTCGCGGTTTCGCTGGTGATCTCGATCATGCTCGGGACGGGCGAGGTGTGGTCGATCGTGCTCATCGTGCTGCTCACGGTTTTTTACACGTTTGAAGGCGGCATGACGGCGGTGATTTGGACCGATGTAGTGCAGATGACGCTTTACGTAGTGGGCGCGGTGGTGAGCTTCTTCGTCATCCTGGGAAAGATCCCGGGAGGCTGGACGCACGTGGCGGCTCTGGCCGGCGCGGCGCACAAATTTGCCATTTTCGATTTCCACTTCGCGCCCACGATGGAATTCTTTTCCCGAACTTATACATTCTGGTCGGGCGTGGCGGGCGGCTGTTTTCTGACCACAGCCAGCCACGGCACCGACCAATTGATGGTGCAGCGGCTGCTGAGCGCGCGCGACGAATCCGAGAGCCGGACGGCATTGCTGACCAGTTGGGTTGTGATAGCTTTTCAATTCACGCTGTTTCTGGTGATCGGCGTGCTGCTGTGGGTGTATTACGACGACCGCGGCATGGCCGCTCCGGCGCAGATGGACCGGATGTATCCCGCCTTTCTGTGGCACGAGCTGCCGCCGGGCCTGGCGGGGCTTTCGGTGGCGGCAATTCTGGCGGCCGCCATGGCCAACCTGAGCGCGGCGCTGAATGCGATGGCCTCCACCTGGGTGGTGGATTTCATGCACGGCGCCGGCTTGAAGCAGGCGCGCAAGGCCACTGTCGCGTGGGCGGCGGTGCTGCTGGGAATCGGCATTGCCTCGCGCCATTCGCGCTCCGTGCTGGAAACCGGCTTGACCATAGCTTCCATTCCGTTTGGGGCGCTATTGGGAGTTTTTCTGCTAGGAATCCTTACCAAAGCGCCGCGCGAGCGGGCGGCCATCGCCGGGATGCTGGCGGGCCTGGGCGCGGTGCTGGCGGTTCACTGGCTCACTCCGGTGGCCTGGACGTGGTATGTACTGATCGGTACGGTAGTGACCTTTGCCGGCGGCTCGGCCGCGGCCCAATTTCAAACGAACCCGGAAGGCGAAAACAAATGAGCGACACGACCGGCGGGCGCACCGAACTGAGGCGGGATTTGGGCACGTGGGCCGCCAGCTCGATTGTGGTGGGTACCGTGATCGGCAGCGGCATCTTCCTGGTGCCGCATGATATGGTGGCCGCGGTCGGGTCTCCGGGGCTGGTTTTCGCGGTATGGGTATTCGGCGGCCTGCTCACGCTGGCGGGATCGTTGAGCTATGCGGAGCTGGCCGCGGCTTTGCCCGAAGCCGGCGGCGAATACGCCTATCTGCGGGAAGCCTACGGTCCGCTGTGGGGGTTCCTGTATAGCTGGACCCAGATGTGGGTGGCAAAGAGCGGATCGATCGCCACGCTGGCGACCGGATTCGCGATCTATCTGACGGCCTTCTTTCCGGTTCTCGATGGCGTGGTCTGGCGCGCGCCCGGGAGTGGCAGCCTGGAAATTCGTTACGGCCAATTGTCTGCCATCGGGCTGATTCTGGCGCTGGCCTGGCTGAATTACTACGGGGTGAAATTGGGCGGCGAGGTGCAAACGGCGATTACGGTGGTGAAAGTCGCGCTGATTGCCGCCATCATCGTGGCTGGATTCGTCTTCGGGACGGCGCACGCGGCTCCGCGGCCGGGCGGCGCCCCGGTGGCGAATTGGGCTGGCTTTTCGGTGGCGCTGGTGGCTGCTTTGTGGGCCTACGACGGATGGAACAACGTGACCATGGTGGCGTCTGAAATCAAGAATCCGCAGCGCAATTTGCCGCGCGCGCTGATCGGCGGCACGCTGGCCGTGATTGCCATCTACATTCTGGCCAATGCCGCGTATTTCCGGGTATTGAGCGCCGCCGAGGTGGGCGCCCATTCGCGCGTGGCGGGGGAAATGATGCAGCGCATCGGGGGAGTACGCGGCGCCGAAGCGGTTTCGCTGGCGGCCATGATCAGCATTTTCGCCGCCCTCAATGGTTCCATTCTGAGCGGTGCGCGGGTACCCTACGCGGCGGCTCGCGACGGCTTGTTTTTTCCCTCTTTCGCGAAGGTGAGCGAACGCTACCGGACGCCCGGAGCGTCGATTCTGTTTCTCAGCGCCTGGGCTACAGTCCTGGTACTAACTGGTGGGTACCGGCACCTTTTCACGCTGGTGATTTTCCCCAGTTGGCTCGTATACGGAATGTCCACCGCCAGCGTGATCGTGTTGCGGCGTAAACAGCCGGACTTGCCGCGGCCGTATCGGACCTTGGGCTACCCGGCGGTGCCGGCGGTGTTTGTATTGGTAGCGCTGGCGTTCATCGTTTCCACCTTATACAGCGCGCCGATGGAATCCTTGGCGGGGGTTGGCCTGATTGCCCTAGGCCTGCCGTTCTACGCCTATTGGCGGCGGCAGGCAGGGGCGGGTACTTCCAAAATCTAAAGGTCGGCGTAGAAGTACGAAAATTGAGTTAGTACTATATCGGCTTATTTAGGAGAATTATTCATTCTCCGCAAAACTATTGTTTATTACTCTGGAATTAGAGGTGTATAATCAGGGCAAAGGAAGTAGTATTGGCAGGGTGGAAACTCTACTCGGCCACCGGGAGGGTCGAACGGCTATGATGGACGTGGCACACATCCTTGAGCAGCTCAAGGCAGAGCGAACGCAGATCGAAGAGGCAATCATCAGCCTGGAGCGGCTGGCACGCTCCCGCGGTCCGCGCCGCGGAAGGCCGCCAGCGTGGTTGAGCCAGCAAACCGATGCGGAACCGGCCGAAGTGAAGCGGCGCGGCAGACCGCCAAAACAGAAGGAACTGACGGCAACCGCAGGCCAGACCAGTGCCGTAGCGTAAGCCGGGGCTTTCAGCGATTGGCAGCGGGCAATCGGCTCGGTCCCGTCGATCGCTGGAAGCTTGTCTTCGGTTTTGGCCGACGCCTTCAGCTTCCCCCAGCAGTTCCCACTCCCCGGCATTCCCACGGGTGCTTAACCGTTCTGGGGAATTTCGGTTCCCAGCCACCGCTCCCTCGCGGTCGCGGCTCGGTAGGCGATTGAAAACAAGGGAGCGGTTGCTACGCCTAAACCGCGAAATTCCCGAAATCGGTTCAGCGCTCCATTGCCAATCCACCCGCCCACGCGCGATATGTCTTATACTGATCTGCGAGCGCGCAACTTTGAATCGGGCTTGACGGGAGGAGACTGCGATGAAGGAAACCAAGTTTAGCCGGCGGCACTTTTTTTTCGGCTCGCTTCTGGCGGGAACCGTTCCGGCGGGAGGGTTTGGCAGCACTGCGTCGCTGCGCATGCTGGGATATAAGTCTCCGCTGGAGAAACTGAATATCGCGTCGATCGGTGCTGGGGGCAAGGCTGCCAGCGATATTCGCGTCTGCGCGGCGACGGAAAACATCGTGGCATTGTGCGACGTCGACGACCGGCAGGCCGCAAAAACATTTCGAGATTTCGAGAAGGCCGTCAAATATAAAGATTTCCGCAAGATGCTCGACAAGGAAGAGAAGAACATCGACGCGGTCATCGTCACCATTCCCGATCACATGCACGCCATCGCGGCGACCTGGGCCATGGAGCGGGGCAAGCATGTCTATGTGCAGAAACCGCTGACGCGCACCGTATGGGAAGCCCGCTGGCTGGCGGAGACGGCGGCCAAATACAAAGTCGCCACGCAAATGGGCAACCAGGGTTATTCCTGCGAGGGCACGCGGCAATTGGCGGAAATGATCTGGGGCGGCGAGATCGGCGCAGTGACCGAGGTGCACGCCTGGACCGACCGGCCGATTTGGCCGCAGGGACTCACCGCGATTCCACCCGCCGAACCGGTTCCCGCTACGCTCGATTGGGACCTCTGGCTGGGCGCCGCCGAAACGCGGCCCTACACCTCGGGCGGCGGCGGCTATCCGAATGAATTCGACGGTTATTTCTATCAGCCGTTCAACTGGCGCGGTTTTTACGATTTCGGCTGCGGCGCGCTGGGCGACATGGCGTGCCACATACTGGGCGCCGCCAACCTGGCGCTGCGCCTGAGCGCTCCGACGGCAGTGGAATGCGTGAGCAAAGAAGGCACGAGCCCGTTCATGTACCCGACCAAATCCGTCATTCGCTACGATTTTCCGGCGCGGGGCGCCATGCCGCCGGTGAAGATCTACTGGTATGACGGTTTGAAGGCCACGCCCAAGATTGCGGGCGTGCCGGAGGGCGAGATTCTGGGCGATCCGCCGCACCGGACTCCCCCCAAAGACGCCAACGGCAAGCCGATACTGCCCGAGCCCACCGGATTCAACGGCCATGTTTTCGATTGGACGGAATGGCAGAAAATGCGCGCCCAAGATCCGCCGGCGCGGATGCCCACGCCCGACGGCAGTCTGTTCGTAGGCGAGAAGGGCATGATCACCACCGGCACCTACGGCGAAGATACGCGTTTGATTCCGGTCGAGAGGATGGCTGACTATCGCTTCCCGGAGCCGCTGCTGACGCGCTCGCCCGGCCATTACCGCGATTGGATTCGCGCCGCCAAGGGGGGCGAGCCGTCCTGCTCCAATTTCAGTATCGCCTCGCCCTTTGTCGAATGGATGCTGCTCGGGGTGATCGCGCTGCGGGTGGAAGGCAAACTCGAGTGGGACGCCGCCAGGATGCGGTTCACCAATAATGCCGATGCCAACAAGTATCTGAAGCCGGTGTACCGCAAGGGTTGGGGGATTGGAAAGGCGTAAGGGAGCTTTCAGCGATCAGCCGCCAGCGGTCAGCTTCTGGGGCCGCAGTACGAGCGGGTTTGGCTGAAAGCCGATTCCGAAAAACTGTTCACATGGAATTGAAACTGGTGCCGCTCGATATTCCCGAGGGGGTGAACGTGATCCTCGGGCAGAGCCATTTCATTAAGACGGTGGAAGACGTCTACGAGGCCATGGTGACCACCGCACCGCAAAGCAAGTTTGGGGTAGCCTTCAACGAGGCTTCCGGGCCGTGTCTGACGCGGGTGGACGGCAACGACGCGGCCATGCGGGAACTGGCCGCGCGTCACGCTTCGGCCGTCGGGGCCGGGCACACGTTCGTGGTGGCGATGCGCGACGCTTATCCCATCAATGTGCTGAGCCGAATCAAGGACGTGCCGGAGGTGTGCGGGATTTTTTGTGCCACGGCGAACCCGATCGAGGTCATCGTAGCCGAGAGCCAGCTGGGCCGGGGGATCCTGGGCGTAATCGACGGAGCGGCGCCCAAAGCGGTCGAAACTCCGGAAGACGCCGACCGTCGCCGGGCCTTCCTGCGGACGATTGGCTACAAGCGATAAGCTTTCAGTGTTCCGCTCTCAGCCAACACCGCTCGCCCTGCCGCCTCAAGAACTGACCGCTGACCGCCGACCGCTGGCCGCTTTTCTTGAAGACCGCGGTGGCGCGCTATCGGGCAATTGGCGCGCGCACCGCGGTCCGGCGGATTCTGGTCTTTAGTAGTGGCGGGAAACCATGGGGCGCACCGGGGTGGGGAAACGGGTGGGCACTTCGGCGCGGTCCATGGGTTTTTCGAGGACCAACGAGCGGAGGCCGGGCATCGGGGAGGCGCCGGCGCGGTGTCCTTTTTCGGCCACCGGAAGCTGACCGGTAGTGAGATTTTTCAGTCCAAATAAGGCTAATTCAAAGCGGTCTTTGACGCCTACTTTCTGGAAAAGGCGCGAAAGATAAACTTTCACGGTGCCTTCGGAAATCATGAGGGTGGTGGCGATTTCCTTATTCTTAAGGCCTTGCGAAAGCAAGCTCACCAGTTGCCCTTCGCGCTGCGTCAGGGCCACGCGGCGGGCGCACAAGAAGCTGTCGGTAAGAGCCTTTTCAAACCATAATTCACCGGCCTGCACCTTTTGCAGACACTTTACCTGGAGATCGGTGGGCAGCGTTTTTCGCAAAATCCCGCGAACGCCGAGGCCCATGGCCTGAAACGCCAGCTCGGTTGAAATATTATTGACCCAGAGCACGATCTTGCTGCTCATCATGGCGTGCTTCATATCGCTGAGCACGGCAAAGGTCACTTCTGGCGTCAAGTCCATGAGCACCAGATCGGGAGCGCCCTCGGCGACCTGCTCCATCAAGCCGGTCACGGAGTTGCACGTGGGAAGAAGTTCGAACCCCTCAGCCTGCAGCAGGACCGATTCGAGTCCTTTGGCGAGGATGGGTTCATCGCTGTATAGAAGAATTCGCGTCATAATTCTCCACCTATGAAACATCGGGTTCCGAACAGATCGGAACATATCGCTGTTGCGAATCGGATTTTTCCGTATTCGCCTGTCCTTGTCCTCTTGAATTGTCAGATTATTTACTTCGGTTGTCAATAGTATTTAGGGAAAAAATATACCGATTAATACCTGATATTCGTTTTCGCCGATAGCCGTGTCTTCGACTTCGTCTGTTTTTAATAAGTCTAACAAAACAAATATATTATTAGGCAACGAAGGCCGAATGATGCTAGTGGATACGGGGATCAACCGGGTTAATAACTGTCCAATAACCCTTCCAATGGGCAGGAGTGGTGAGACGTAATCGTTATCGGCTTTATCCCTTATTATGGGTAGGATTATCTCCTTACCACCATGCCAATTGGGTCGTTAATAACCTTGGAATATACCGCGATATAGCCCATTTAGGATATTGATGCTGCCCGATTCGAGCGCTACAGTTTCGAGTGAGCCACAGGCCCGATGAAGAATATCAACCGGCGCGAGAGTCCGCGAGTCGAGATTGAGCTCCGATGCCACGTCACGTCGCCGGCTGTTTGGGGGCGCGGCGCACTGCACACCGAGAACATCAGCCGCAGCGGCATGCTGGTGGCCTGGCGCGGCGAAGGCGGCTCGCTGCCGGTGCCGGCGACGGGGCAGATCCTGACGATTGAGGTCGAACTGCCGATGAACCACGGATTCGGTCAGAAGTGCCTGCACTGTCAGGGCACGGTGACGCGGGCGAGCGATACGGGGGAAGGATATCCGCGGGTAGCGCTGCGAGTGAATTACATGGAATTCCGATCGTTTCACGATCGCGTGCGGGCCATCGAGGCTCTCGAGCCGGTGGCCAACTCCTGGATGGCGTAATGACAACCGAAACGGCCCGGCCTCAGTTCGCTTTCCGCCTGCTTCCTTCGCTGGGGGACATCGCCTTCCTCATGCCAATCGCGTTTCTGTTCGGCCGTTTGGGTGGCTTGTTGCGCCTGTTGGAGGACGGCGACACGGGCTGGCACATCCGCACGGGGCAATGGATTCTGGCGCACCGGGCGGTGCCGTTCGAGGACCTCTTCTCCTACTCGAAAGCGGGCAGCCCGTGGTACGCGTGGGAGTGGTTGTCGGACGTGCTTTTCGCCTGGCTCTACGGCTGGGGCAATCTGGCGGCGGTGGCGCTGTTTGCGATGCTGCTGCTGTCGGCGACGTTTGCGTTACTCTACCGGTTGACGCGGCGCCGGGCCAACGTGCTGGTATCGGTTTTCTTCACCATGGCGGCCACCGCCGCCAGTTCGATTCACTGGCTGGCGCGGCCGCACCTGTTCACGCTGCTGTTTCTCACCCTGTTCTACACCGCGCTCGAGAACGTTCGCGCCGGCAAGCGGCGCATGTGGGGCGTTCCCTACCTGGTATGGCTGCCGGTGGCGACCATACTGTGGACCAATCTGCACGGCGGTTTCTTCGTGGGCATCGTACTGATCGGGGCGTACGGGACCGGGGAGCTGATCGCGAGCGTACTGACCACGGACCGGGCCGAGCGGCTTTCGGCCTGGCGGCGGGCCGGGTGGTATTTTGCGTCGGCGGGGGCGGCGCTGGTGGCGAGCCTGGTGAACCCGTACACCTATCACTTGCACGTTCACATGATCCAGTACCTGCGCGACCCGTTCCAGAACGATACCATCGACGAATTCAGGTCGGTGAGCTTCCACAGCTCGTGGGCGCTGTTCTACGAGGGCATGCTGGCTCTGAGCGTGGTGGCGGCGATGTGGTCGGCCTCGAAGAAGAGGTATGCCGAGGGTGTGGTGACGGTGGCTTTTGCCCACGGCGCATTGCTGGCCGCACGCAATATTCCGCTGTTCGTAGTGGTGGCCGCGCCGCCGGTGGCCGCGGTGGTGGAGGCGGCCGTCCGCCGAGTGCCGGCTTTGGCCGTGGCCGGATGGCTGCGGCGGTTGGCGGAACGCTTCAACCGGCTGGCGGACGATACCGGCGAAACCGAACGCATCCCGCGCTGGCACCTGGCGAGCGTGCTGGGCGTAGGCATTGTCGCGGCCTTGTTGTGGGCGCCCAATCCGCCGCCCAGGTTCCGCGCCGAGTTCGATCCCCGGCGCTTTCCAGCCAAGGCGGTGGAGAGGTTGGGGCACTACCGCTCGGCCCGGATCTTCACCCACGACCAGTGGGGCGACTATCTGATCTACCGGTTGTACCCGTCGCAGAAAGTCTTTCTGGACGCGCGCAGCGATTTTTACGGTTCCGATTTCCTGAAGAAAGCGCTTGACGTGCTCAACGTGGCCGTCGGTTGGGACCGGACCCTGGCGCGTTTCGGCGTCGATACGATTCTGCTGCCTCCGGCCACGCCTTTAGCCGGGGCGCTGAAGGAGTCCGCGCACTGGCGCGTCGACTACGACGACGGAGTGGCCATCATTTTCCGTCCGGCGGCGAGCAGCCGGAGCGAACAAGTTTCCGCGGCGGATGAACGCGGCGGAACAGGCCGTGGCCGCGAGGCCACGAAAACAAAGGCAAGTGATCGATCGATACATCGACAGCAACCAAAGACTTAGGAGCGAACAAATATATGACGTTCTTGCGTAACTTTTGGAACGACGAACAAGGGCAGGACCTCATCGAGTACACCCTGCTGCTGGCATTCGTGGCGCTCGCCTCCGCGGCCCTCTTCATCGGCGCCGGTGGCAGTGTCAGTAAAATCTGGACCAGCGCCAACGCGCAGTTGGCGGCCGCGGCGACCAGCGCAAGCTAGATCGCCACGCGGGCGGGCATGCCGACGAACGCAGTCTGCCGGCATGCCCGCTTTAGCCGGGAGGGGTCTCGGTGGGGCGCGCCGCCGGCGGGCCGGAAATCTCCGTGCAGCTCTTCAGGGGCGCATTTTCCGGGCCGTCGGAGTTTTTCGCGATAGGTGTCCCGACGAGCCCGGGTCCGCCGGTTAGGCCGGCGAGGTGGGGTAAGACGAAATGAACAAAAGATTTCTTGGCGTCCTGATTTTCGCATTCGCAGTGGCCAGCGGCGCAAGCCTGCTGCTGTACCGGCTGATGGTCAACCGCCCGGCGCCGGGCAAGGCCGCCGGTGCGACCACCCAGATCGTACAGGCAGCGCACGACCTGGAGATGGGAGCGGTCATCCACAAGGACGACGTCAAGCTGGCGGAGTGGTCGGGCAACGTCCCGGCCGGAGCCACCGCTCACCAGGAAGACGTGCTCGAACGCGGCGTGCTGACCCCGATCTATGCCCGCGAGCCGGTCATCGAATCGCGGCTGGCGCCCAAGGGGGCCGGCGGCGGCTTGGCCGCCATGATTCCGGTGGGCATGCGCGCCGTGGCAGTGCGCGTCAACGAGGTGGTGGGGGTGGCCGGATTCGTGATCGCCGGCATGAAGGTGGACGTGCTGATCTCCGGCAACAGTCCCAATTCCGATCAGCGGCTGGGAACCCAGACCCGGACCATGCTGCAGAATATCGAAGTACTGTCGGCCGGTCAGGACTTCAAGAAGGACTCAGAAGGCAAGCCGCAGCCGGTGCAGGTGGTGAATCTGCTGGTCACCCCGGAGCAGGCCGAGCAACTCAGCCTGGCCTCCAGCCAAACCACGATTCAACTGGTATTGCGCAACCCGCTCGACAAGGAAGCGGCTAAAACTCCGGGCACGGCCGTGGCGCGGCTGTTCGGCGGCAACATACGCATGCCGGCCAACGACGCGGCCCCGCGCGGCGGAGACATCGCCGGCCCGCGCGCGGCGGAGGCGCCGCGGCGTGTGCCCGTGGTGGCCGAGGCGGCGCCGGCGCCGCGCAAGCCGGCACCGTTCACCATGGAGATCATTTCCGGCGCCACTAAAAAGGACGTCAGGTTCGATAACGGCGGGGAGGCAAACAAATGAGCGCGTTGGGACTTCGAGGCCTGAGGCTGGCGTGGATCGCGCTGGCGGCCGTGGCGGCGGCGCCGGCGGCCGAACCGGCCGGCCGAACCCAGGAGCCGCCGCAGCGCGTGGCGCCTCCCATCGACGGCAAGCTGACGGCCACGGTGGGCAAATCGCTGATCATCGACAGCCCGCTGAAGATCACCAAGATCTCGGTGGCCAACGGGGACCTGGTCGAAGCCGTCGCCATCAACCCCAAGGAAGTGTTGATCAACGGCAAAGCCCCCGGCGAGACTTCCCTGATCGTCTGGCAGGAGGGCGGCACGCGGCTGGTTTACGACCTGCTGGTGCGCATGAACCCGCTCCGGCTGGAAGCGGTGCGGGCGCAGATCGCGCGCGATTTTCCCGACGACGACATCGGCGTGACCTTCGACAACGACACGGTTTTCTTGCGCGGCACGGTGAAGGACGTGGCCTCGGCCGACCGCGTGCTGGGCATCGCCGAAACGCTGGGGAAGGTGGTGAACCTGCTGCGGGTAAAGGTTCCGGCCGAGGAGCCACAGGTGCTGCTCAAGGTCCGCTTCGCCGACGTCGACCGCAGCACCAGCACCAGTCTGGGCATGCAGCTCGCCTCTGGCGCCTTCAACCAGTCGACCCAAATCGGCACCGGGCAATACAGCGGCGTCGGCGTCGACCCAACCGGCGCTTTCACCCTGACCAACGCGCTGAACGTGTTCCTGTTCCGGAAGGATCTGAACCTGGGCGTGGCAATCGAAGCGCTCGAAGCCAAGAACCTGCTGGAGATGCTGGCCGAACCCAATCTGCTGACGGTAAGCGGGCAGAAGGCCAGCTTCCTGTCCGGCGGTCAGTTTCCCGTGCCGGTGGTGCAGGGGAGCGCCTCGATCGGTACGGTGACCGTCATGTATAAGGAATACGGCATCAAGCTCAACTTCCTTCCGATCGTCACACCGCGCGGCACCATCCGCCTGCAGGTGGAGCCGGAGGTGAGTTCGCTCGATTACACCAACGCCGTCACGCTGTCGGGCTTCGTGATTCCGGCGCTGGCGATGCGCACGGTGAAAACCGAGGTGGAGTTGGAAGATGGGCAAAGCTTCGTCATCGCCGGGCTGATCGACAACAATTTCACCGAAAACCTGAGCAAGATTCCGGGGTTGAGCAGCATCCCGCTGCTGGGCAAGCTGTTCCAGAGCGCGTCGCGATCGAAGTCGTCCGAGGAGTTGCTGGTGCTGGTGACGCCCACCATCGTGCGACCGCTTTCGGCAGGCGCGCCGCTGCCCGACCTGGAACGGCCGAAACCGTTCCTGCCGCCGAGCAAGTCCTTCAACAATACGTACCAGCCGGGTATCGACAAGACCGGCCCGGTGCCGGTACATCCGCCTGTGGACTCGATTCCTTATGAGCAACTGGTGACGCCGGCCGACAAACCCAAGACGGGCCAGCAGGCGCCCGCCGCCACGCCGGCCGCCGGAACCCCTGCCGGAGCGGGGCAGACGCCGGCCGCGGGCCCCCTCACGGGTGGGGGTAGCGGCAAGTGAATTTCGGCCGCGGAGACGCCCTATGTACCCTTTGACGATCGGATTGGCGATTGAAAACCGCGATTTGTGGGAGCAGGCGCAGTCGTGCCTGGCGCAATTGCCTTTCCGCATCATCGTCGAGCACCAGGACGTGGGCGACGTCAGTAACTTCCTGGACCGGCTGGAACGGATGCGGCCGGACGTCGTGCTGGTGGACATCAGCGGGTGGAAGGAACCGCTCGAAGGACTGGTATCGTCGATCCGCGCCGCCGCCGGCGACCCTATGATCGTGGCCTTGAACACCACCGCGCAGGCCGACGCCATCCTGTCGTCGCTGCGCGCCGGCATCAACGAGTACCTGTTTCCGCCTCTGCAGGACACCCTGCGGAAGGCGCTGGAGCGGCGCTCAAACGAGCGCAGCCGGCGGCGCGACGGGGGCACCAAGGGAGCCGGCAAGGCAGTGGGTTTCGTCTCCGCCAAAGGCGGCTGCGGCGCCACCACCATGGTCTGCCACTTCGCCCAGGAACTGGGCCGGCAGAACCTGAAGGTGCTTTTGGCCGATATGGATTTCGATGCAGGCCTGGTGGGCTTCATCACCAAGACCAAGTCGGTGTACTCGATCCTCGATGCCATCAACAACCTGCACCGGCTGGACATTCACTATTGGCGGGCGCTGGTTTCAAACGGGATTCCCGGAGTCGAAATCGTGTCATCGCCGCTTGCCCTGGCGGCGAAAATGCAGCCGCGAGACGACCAGATCCGGCAGGTGCTGTCGTTTGCCCGCCCCAATTACGATTGGACGCTGGTCGATCTGGGCCGCGGCCTGGGGCGCATCGCCATGGCGGCGATGGAGGAACTGGACGAAGTGTGCCTGGTGACCACGCTCGAAGTACCGGCGCTGCATCAGGCCAAGCAGGTGGTGCAAACCCTGCTCGACGGCGGCTTCGGCAAATCGCGCCTGCGGCTGCTGCTCAACCGCGCTCCCAAGCGGCTGGACATCTCGCTCGAGGAGCTGGAAAAGATGCTGGGCATTCCCATCTTCGGCACCATCATCAACGACTATCCCGAGTTGTACGAGACTTACGCCGAAGGCCGGATGCTGAATCGCAGTTCCGAATTAGGCAAGCAGATCGCGCGGCTGGCGCTCAAACTGGCCTCGATCGAAGAAGAGAAGACCGAAAAAAAACGCTTTGCGCTTTTTGGATAAAGGAAGGAACCACGAAAACCGTATGCCTGCCCTCATGAATTCGTCCGCGAGACCCGGCGACAGCCGGGAATCCGGCTGGGTCAATCGCCTGTTCAGCAAGGAAGGCTACACCCCGGAGTACCAGGAGCTGAAGTTCA
>JBEKZL010000250.1:0-10670 GCA_049509915.1 Bryobacteraceae bacterium
CGCGGGCGGAGGCCTGCCCACGAGCAATCGAAGATGACACGCGATGAAAAAAACACTCAAACCCGAAAATATCGCTTGACAGGGACCGGCCTTCTCAAGGAAGCCGCGACCGTGAGGGAGTGGTTGCGGGATGTGTGACCGTAATTGCGAAAACGAGTACTTAGCCAACCTTCTCGGGCGCAGAAACCAAGCGAACGTTATTCTTTAGCCAGCAGCCTGCCGCCTTTGTAGCCAGCGCCGAAGAGACTCCTGTGTCTCGCTCGATCCGCGGCCGGCCTCGACTGGCGAGGCGTGCGCCAAACGCGGGAACCAGGCTAACGGTACCGTAATCGTCCTGCCATCGGCAAGGTCCGCGCCAAGCGAGTCGTCGCCGATCCGTATTCTTCTTGCAGATGTCTCGCGAAGCTCAGTTCCCGAGTACTCATGCCATCACTCCAATAAGGTAGCGGCTCTTTCCGCGAGCAGCCTCTCCACGATCCGCCGAGTGGAAGAAAAAGCGATATGGCCTTACGTGGAGAGCGGTGGGCAACGCTTCCAGTTTACACGCAACCATCAGACGGAGCCGGACACTATCGAGGGCCACTGGGGTAAGCTGGTAGCTCCCCATGGACTCCGCCTCCCTCGCCCCGACCCTGACTCCCCACGGCCGCCTCATGTTGGTCGCAAACCCCGACGCGCCGCCCCTCGATCCCGAACTGGCCGAGCGCCTGCGGAGTGCCTTCGAGCGAGGGTCGGGCTATGGTCTTTTGCAACTTGGGGCGGCGGAAGCCGGAGCCGCGCTCCCTCCCGTGTTCTCCTACTGGAGAGAGTTCGGCGCCTGGTACGTGACCGCTCTCTGCACCCACCCGGATACCGATGCGGTACCACGAGGAGCTCATGTGCCGGCGCCACCCGCCGAGGAACTTGACCGCCTGGTCGCGGCCGTGCCTCCCATGACCGGCGCGGAGTATCTGACCGAGGAAGTCCTCGGCGCACTCTGGCAACAACTGGATGCCGCCTTCGGCGTCGAACTGGCCGAAGCGGAATGCGGGATCCAGGATTTTCTGAAGCGCCGCAACCCGGCCTGGAACCTGGTCGGCCGCGTCCACTTCAACCTGGCCGAAAATCGCAAAGACCCGGACGCGCCGTTCGCCTTTCTGGCTACGTACACCACGCGGCTGGCGGCGAATGCCAAGGCGCAACATCTTCCGCTGGGGAAGGCCCTCGGCGAATACGCGGGCGCGGCCAACAAGGACCGGTTGCTGTCACTCCTGCTTCCGGTACAGAGAGCGTCGGAAACCTGCCCGTGGCTAAAGACGTTGGTCGACGAAGGAGAGATTTTCCACCCGCTCCGGTGGACGCCCGCCGAGGCCATTCAGCTCTTGCGGGATGTCCCGCACCTGGAGAGCGCCGGAGTGGTGGTTCGAATGCCAGCGATGTGGCGGGGCAACCGGCCGCTGCGCCCGCAGGTGTCGGCGCAAGTCGGTGGCAAGGCGCCGGTGGGGCTGGGTAAGGACGCGCTGCTCGATTTCCGCATGGAAGTCACTCTCGATGGCGAACGGCTAACTGCCGGCGAGATCCGGGAGTTGCTGGAGAAATCCGACGGCCTCGCGCTGGTACGCGGCCGTTGGGTGGAAGTGGACCGCGAGCGGCTGCAGCGCATGTTGGACCATTTCCGCGAGGTTGAACGCACGGCCGCCGCGAATGGGCTCGACTTTCGCGAGGCAGTTCGTTTGCTAGCCGGCGCCGATATCGCCGGCGGCGATGCCGCGGACGACGCCCGGGCCGAGTGGTCTCAGGTGGTGGCCGGTCCCTGGCTAGCGGAAACTCTTAAAGGTCTCCGCAGCCCGGAGGGATTGGCCCGCATCGACCCCGGCGCGGCACTGCGTGCGACCCTCCGACCCTATCAACAGGTCGGCGCGCGCTGGCTGTATCTCATCGCCAAACTCGGTCTTGGAGCGTGCCTGGCCGACGACATGGGATTGGGCAAGACCATGCAGGTGCTCTCGTTGCTCCTCGTGCTCAAGAGCCAGGCGCCCGATGAACGCCAACCCAGCCTGCTGGTCGCCCCAGCTTCGCTGCTGGCCAATTGGGCGGCGGAGATCGAACGCTTTGCCCCCGGATTGAAAATGCTCATCGCCCATCCGTCCGCGCTGCCGGCGGCCGCGCTGAAAACCGTTGCGCCGAGGCAATTACGCGACGTGGACCTGGTTATTACCAGCTATGGCTCGCTCCTGCGTGTGCCGTGGATGGCGGATGCCGCCTGGCAACTGGTCGTGATCGACGAGGCTCAGGCTATCAAGAACCCCAATGCCAAACAGACTCGCATCGTCAAGCGGCTGAACGCGCGGGCGCGATTCGCGCTAACCGGGACTCCGATCGAGAACCGCCTCGGCGATCTCTGGTCTATTTTCGACTTCGTCAATCCGGGGCTGCTGGGAACGTCGAAAGAGTTCGCCGCCTTCGTCAAAGCCCTGGCCAATAGGCCGCACAATTCCTACGGCCCGCTGCGCGAGCTGGTGCGGCCTTACATTCTGCGGCGCCTGAAGACGGACAAAACCGTCATCGCCGACCTGCCGGATAAGACCGAAGTGAAGGCGTTTTGCCAGCTCAGCCGCAAGCAGGCCGCCCTCTACGAGCAATCGGTGAAAGAGTTGGCGAAGCAACTTCAGGACGCCGAAGGCATTCAGCGCAAGGGCCTGGTCTTGTCGTTTTTGATGCGTTTCAAGCAGATCTGCAACCACCCGTCGCAGTGGCTGGGAGACGGCGCCTGGAGCGAAAACGACAGCGGCAAATGGGCAAGGCTGCGAGATATCGCCGAGGTCATCGCCGCCAGGCAGGAGAAGATGCTGGTCTTCACCCAGTTCCGCGAGGTGATCGCGCCGCTGGAGGCCTTCCTTGGATCGGTCTTCGGGCGCCCCGGCCTGGTGCTTCACGGCGAAACAGCGGTGAAGAAGCGCCAGGAGCTGGTACGCCGCTTTCAGGAGGACGAAGGGGTGGGCTTTTTCCTGCTTTCGCTGAAAGCCGGCGGCGCGGGGCTCAACTTAACCGCCGCCTCCCATGTCGTACACTTTGACCGGTGGTGGAACCCGGCAGTGGAAAACCAGGCCACCGATCGCGCCTTCCGCATCGGCCAAACCAAGAATGTTCTAGTGCACAAGTTCGTATGTCGCGGTACCGTAGAGGAAAAGATCGACCAGCTTATCGAATCGAAGCGGCAACTCTCGACGGACCTGCTCGAAGGCGGCGCTGACCTGCTCCTGACCGAGATGAAGGACGAGGAACTGCTCAAGCTGGTGGCGCTCGACATCAATAAAGCGCTGAAAGAGGCGTGATCGATGGTTTACGACGACTACGGTTACTACGGATGGAGACCCTACGTCCCGGTGGCCGCGCGGCGGCGTCAAGCCGCCCAAGAGTTGGCCAAACTTCGGAAAAAGGGCCATCCGGTTTCGCCGGTGGTGCTGGAAGGCCGCACCATCGTCAAGAGCTTCTGGGGCAAGGCCTGGTGCGAGAACCTGGAACGCTATAGCGACTACGCCAACCGGCTGCCGCGTGGCCGCACCTACGTCCGCAACGGTTCGGTGATCGATCTTCAAATCGCTCCCGGCGAGATCAAAGCCCTGGTGAGCGGCTCGGAGATTTACAAGGTCGCGGTGAAAGTGGCGCCGGTGGCGAAGGCGCGCTGGCAATCCATCTGCAAGGATTGCGCCGGCGCCATCGATTCGCTCATCGAGCTTCTGCAAGGCCGATTCTCCAAGGGCGTCATGGAGCGGGTCTGCCAGCAGAAGACGGGTCTTTTCCCGTCGCCCAACGAGATCCGGCTTTCCTGCAGTTGCCCGGACGGAGCCTACATGTGCAAGCATGTGGCAGCGGTGCTCTACGGCATCGGCGCGCGCCTGGATCGGCAGCCTGAACTCCTGTTCCGCCTGCACAGCCTGGACGAAAAGGAGCTCATTGCCGGAGCCGGAAAGGCGCTTCCCCAGGCCAAAAAGGCGCCGGCCGCGGGCAAGGTTCTGGGCGGCGAAGATCTTTCCGCCCTGTTCGGGCTGGACATGGCGCAAAACACAGGGCCCGATACCGGATCGCCCGCCGATTCAGCCGCGGCGCCAAAGCGTGCCAAGGCACAACCCGTCAAGAAAGCGGCGGCGCCGGGGGCGAAAGGCAAGTCCGGCACCAAGACCGGAAGGAAACGGCCACCCGCGTCCGGTGCGGCTCGCGGCCCAAGGAAGAAATGACTCTGCCATAGCGCGGGCGTCCGGACCCGCCCGTTTTGCCGGCGCCCTCGCGCACTTTTGCCGTCCGGGCGCCTTGATCGCCACGAACCGATTCAGCCGTGTGTCCTGGGCTTGGTAAATCTCACCCATGCCCCGGCAGCCGTGGTTTCAACTAGAACGCGAAGCCGATGCGCGCCATCATGAGCCGGGTGACGCGCTGAAAGCCATCAGGGTTCACCTATTCGTAGAAACCCAGGGCATTGCCATCCATGTAGTGTGCTTCCAGCTTGGCGTAGAAGAAGCGGTTAAAGTCGTAGCGGGTGCTCGCCGTCACGTCCTGGAGGTAATTGGCTGGATTGCTGCCACTGCCGCCCTGGGGAAAGAGCCGTTCGTGACTATAGTAGGAGCCAGCCGTGAGCTTGTTCGTGAGGTGATAGCTAGCCATCGTGTACCAGGAGCGCACCGGCTCATGGATAGTGGCCAGGCCCAACGCCATGGTATCAGGGCCGGAAGTCCACTCTGCCGATAACGTTACCTTGCCCTTTTCGTATTCGGAATAGAGCTTACGTTGCTGGTCGTTACTCGATAGAGGCACGGGCCAGGAACTCATGGACGCGTGGGGCGCCGAAAGGTCGGTGTTAGAAAACGCGGCTCCAATTTGTAGACCGTCCACAGGCGCTTTCCAACGCACGTCGGCGCCCTCGATGGTGCCCGTACAATCGCCGAGCGAGATACCCATCGACGCCATGGTCATCACGAAGCCCTCGTTCTGGCGCTGTGCTTTGCGTCCGCCGAAAGCCGACCAGGAAAGCGTTCCCGCGCGCTTACCGAGACCGATATCCCCGTACAGAACGCCACCCAGATGCGACAGCGTGAACGAGCGCATATCCGAGGGGTACACGGATTGCGGCAGCAACGCCCAGGGCGTGACGGCGTCTACGTCCTGAACTTCGTTGTAGAGACCGAAGGGAGTTTTCACCTGACCGGCGCGAATCCCGAACCAGGAGTTGAATTTGTAGTCGCCGTAGGCCCAGTCCAGCTCGACGTTGTTCCGTCCGAGTTCGCCTAGCGCCCAGGAGTGGACCTGCGCGCCCACGCGAAATTTGTCGGTGACAGCCGAAGTGACGCTGAGCGAGCCGTCGTCCCATTTGGCGGTCCCATCGGTGGTGTCCGCGGTAAGGTAGTTGTTTCCCGAGCCGTAGAGAACGCCTTCGGCAAGGTTTCCATGGATCTGAAGATGAAGCTCCTGCATGATATTCTCCTGCGCCGGGGCGCAGGTCGAGATCAGAAAAAAAGATAGGGTTATGGTGAAACGTCTGGTCAAGAATGAACCTCCACCATTGCTCATCGGCCGGGCGGGTGCAAGTATGAGGAACTTTCGGGCTCAAAATTACCGCGAGTTCAAGGCGCGGGCTGCGGCGAGTTCGACAGGTGTCCAGACTGAGGAGCCACAATCGAAAATCGGTACTCCGTTTTGCCGCTCGATCATGTCAAACGGAACGGCCCACCAATCCGAAATGAGGTGCGGCGGCGAGCATGTGCCGATCATTCGTCCAGACTTCACCGAAGCCGAAATCCGCCGCCGTAACCAAGTGGAGTGCGTCGAAAGTCCGTAAATAGCATGAGGGCGGCAGGGCACGAATTGTCGCCTCGATCTTGCGCAAGAGCCGGTCCGTCACAGGCACTGCCGTAATGACTCCGCTATTCAAATCGTCCAGAAACAAGTCTCGCCGTATCATGACGTCGGCCGGAGCGAATTGCCGCCTCGCGAACCTTGCGATGCACCAGACAAGCCATCTCGGCAATGCAGATCGCGGACGAATACAAGCCGTCCGCCCGCCGCGCCAGTTCCCGCACCCGCATCCCGCCGGGCTCATTCCAGTAGCACTTACCAAGGTAGGCAGCGTCGAAATACAGCCTCAAGTCCTGTCCTGCTCAAGGATCAGACCGCTGTCCATTGTCTCCGGCCCGCTCATAATCAGAGCTTCCCGATCGGGCATGCGCTGCTTGGGCCGGTCGGAGACCGGACGAATCTCGGCGACCGGGACGCCGCGCTTTTCGATGATGAAGGACTCTCCCGCGACGACTTGCCGGACGATTTCGCTGGTCTTAAGATGAAGTTCGCGGACGGTGGAGGACCTCATGTGTCACATCGTAACGCTTTCTTCCCACCGGTTCTGACTCCAAGCCTCTTTCGCGCCGTAAGTTTGGAAACGTTTCCAGCCTGGTGAGCCGCCATTCGATGTCCGCCCACTCCATCTTTATCCTTCGTGTGGCATAACTCGTGTGGCATAATAAGCCCATGTCGGGCGACGAGGCCTCTTTAGAAGTGGATCTCGCGGAGTACAGCGCCCTGCGCGCGGAAATCCAGACCTTCCTGAATCTCCAGAGCTTCTTTTTGGGTTTGGCCGTTGCGATTATAGCGGCCATTATTCCGGTCGCGGCCGGCCAACCGACAGGGACGCTTCCATGGGTGGTGGCGGCCACCCCGCTCCCGTTTGCAATCCTGGCTACCTTATACGCCGAGGTCGCCGCCCGCATCGGCCGGGCAGCCGGATACATTCAAACCAGGCTCCGGCCGCGGCTCGCCAAACGAACCGACCCCAATGATGCGCTCGGTTGGGAACAATATGTATACGGGGAGGATCCAACCAGACAACTGCTCTGGCAGACGGACAAACTCCGCTACCTTATTTTTTTCCTTCCCGCGATACTTGCCTATGTTCTCTCCTTCCGGTTGCCAGTGCCACCGGCCTGGTGCGGGTGGGATCTCTTTTTCAAAATTCTCGATGCGATTGCGTTGCTTGGACCGCTCATCGTCCTGCGGTGGTCGGAGCGCGTGCTGAAGGGGATCGTATCCGAACCGAAGGACTGAACATCGGTGAGATCGTCGAGCGTGTGGCGGCGGAGAAGAGGGGCTTCTTCGCGCCGAATGCGAACGGGATTTATCCGGCCGCCGGCGGCTTGGATACCACCTCCTTTACGGGCTATCAGAACGCGTGGTTGCGCGATAACGTGATGGTGGCCTACTCGCGGCTCGAGGCTGGAGACGCTGAGGCGGCGGTCGGGTGCGTCCGGGGGTTGATGCGTTTCGTCGAATCCGAAGCGCCGCGTTTCGCCGCGGTGATCGCCCAGCCATCCCTCAAAGAGACAGTAGAATCGAGACCCCGCGTTCGCTTCGATGCCAATTCGCTGCGGGAGCTTTCCGGGAGCTGGTCGCACGCGCAAAACGACGCTCTTGGTTACGTGCTCTGGTTTCGGGCGCGCCTTCACAATCTCGGCTATTGGCGCCTGGAGGCTTCCGAACAGGAAGTCATTCGATTGTTCATTCGCTATTTCGAGGCCATACGCTACTGGGAAGACGCCGACAGCGGCGCGTGGGAAGAGGGGCGGAAGGTGAACTCGTCGAGCGTAGGCGCGGTCCTGGCCGGTCTGGAAGAAGCCAAGCGCGCCGGAGCCGTTGTCGCGGATTCGCTGATCGCCGCCGGACGCGGCCTCCTCGCCCGCCAGTTGCCGCTCGAATCGCCTAAGCTTCGCGGGGCCGACGCCGCTGTGCTTTTCCTTGTCTATCCTCTCGAAGTCGTGAGTGAGCTGGCCGCGCGGGACATGGTCGTTCACCTCATGCAAGCTCGTCTCGAAGGAGAGATAGGGTTCCGCCGCTATATCGGCGACTCTTACTACTGCCAGGATTATGATCGCTGGTTCCCGCCCGAGTTACGCAGCGCCGATTGGAGCGAGCGCATCGAGGTGCGCGACGCATACCTGCAGCCGGGCTGCGAAGCGCAGTGGTCTCTGTTCGACAGCCTGCTTTCGGTCGTCTTCGGCAGACTCTATAAGGACCGCGTGCAGCAAGCCCGCTACTTGCACCGGGCAATCGGTCAACTCACTCCCGCGAACGACTGCCCGGAGTTGTATTTCCTCAAGCGTGGCCGCTGGACACCTGGTCCGAACACTCCTTTGCTGTGGGCCGAGGCGAACCTCTCGCTGGCGCTAAACGAAGCCCGCCGCAGTCCTGTGCCACTTCGCCTCCCAGCCGAATCTTGAAAGACGCGTGCCGCGGCGGGTTGCCCACGAGGTTTGCGCCCCCCGGCCCACGCCCGCCATGGCGAAATGCGCTATCTTCGAAGCCATGTTGCTGCGATTCTGCATCCTGGCCGCCGTGGCCGGAACCCTGCTCGGCCAACAGGCTGGCTCGGAAGTCTGGAGGTTCGACAACCTCGACCGCATCGGCGGCTATCCCGTCACCGTCGTCGGACACCCGCGCGTCGTCGCGACGCCCATTGGCAAGGCGATCGCGTTCGGCGGTGTGGAAGACGCGATCTACCTCGATGTTCACCCGCTGGCCGGCGCCGCCGCTTTCACCTGGGAAGTGATTTTCCGGCCCGATCCGGGCGGCGCCCCCGAGCAGCGCTTCTTTCACCTCTCCGTGCTCGACCCGAAGACCGGCAAAGATACACCGGATCGCATGCTCTTTGAGATCCGGGTAATCGACAGCCGCTGGTGCCTGGATAGCTTCGCGCTTTCGGGAACCGCATCGAAGGCCCTGATCGACCGCGGCAAGCTGCATTCACTCGGAGCCTGGCATCACGCCGCGCTGGTGTACGACGGCGGCCGGCTGAGCAACTACGTGGATGGCGAAATGCAAGGATCGGCCGAAGTGCGCCTTGCGCCGCAGGGGCCTGGCCACTGCTCGATCGGCGTCCGCATCGACCGGCGGGACTACTTCAAAGGCGCCGTATTCGAGGCGCGCATGACCCGCCGCGCGCTATCGACAGCCGAGTTCTTGCGCGTGCCGGAGTAGGGTGAGTGAGCGGAAGCCCCGTCTAAATGTCAAACAACACTTGCCGCAGCGCATCCTCATACGCGCTCTTTGCGGCCTTTGCCGTGCCGCGCGCCTTCTCCTCGCGGAATCCGGCATTTTCCCAAAGGTCCACGGCTTTTACGGCATGATCCGCCGTCGCCAGCGCCTCTTCTTCACGAATCGTCGCGATCCACTCCTCGACGGCGTTCTTATAGCTCAGTCGCAAAGCATCCAGTTCCGGGTTATCCATTGCCTCCGATCATACTGCTGGAGTGTTCCAATAGCCTGAACGGCTGGTTACATCTGAGTGAATGAGCAGGCGTTGCGCCGGGACACCTTGGATTGTGCCAGGCCGACCGCGCAGGTCAGTACAAGAATCGCAACTTCGGATCGCCGCATTTTTTCTACGCCGGAGCGCTGGCGGCCGAAAGCGCCGGCAGGCCATTCGGCACCAGCGGGAGCGAGCGAATGCGCTGGCCGGTGGCGTCGAAAATGGCGTTGGCGATGGCTGGGGCCACGCCCACGATGGGAGTCTCGCCGGCCCCGGCGGAAGGGAGATCTTTGCGGTCGAGCAGCACGCTCTCGATCATCGGCATATCAGCAAACCGCGGCACCCGGTGACGGCCGAGGCGATTGGAGAGAATCTTGCCATCGGCGAAATCGACGTGTTCGAATAGCGCGCCGCCAATGCCCATGGCCACGGCGCCTTCCACCTGGTTGGCCAGGTGTTCGGGATTGACGATGGCGCCGCATTCGAACGCTTCCACCACGCGCACCACTTTCACCGCGCCGCCATCGACCGCGATTTCGGCGCAAGTAGCGATGTAGCTGCCTTTTTCCGTGCCGGCGGCGAGGCCGAAGCCGCGTCCGGGAGCGCGCTTGCGATTCTTCCAGCCGAAACGTTCAGCGGCGGCGGTGAGCACGTCGCGCAGGCGCGGGTTATCCAGGTTCTTGAGGCGGAACTCCAGCGGATCGATCGATACGCCGTGGGCCAGGTCGTCCATCACGCTTTCGCGCACGAAATGATTGGCGGTGGCGGCCAGAGCGCGGTAGGAGCCCTGGCGCAGGGGCGACGGGGCGCGGTGATACTGCTCGTACTTTTCGGCCACGCGGTAGGGAGTCTGAAGAGCCGACGGGCCGGAATTGTAATTGTGGAATTCCCAGGCGGCGAGCGTGCCGTCCGGGTTCACTTTGCCGCCGGCTTCCACCAGGCCGCCGGGGCGGAAGTAAGCCCACGTCAATTCCTCCGTGCGGGTCCAGTTCCGTTTCACGGGTTTGCCGGCAGCCTTGGCCAGGACGGCGGCCTCCACCGCGGCATCGCCCTGGTGTTTGCCGCCGTAGCCGGAGCCGGTATCGGGCACGATGACATGGACGCTTTCTTCGGGGATGCCGAACTCGGCGGCCAGTTCACTGCGCACGCCAAAGGGGCGCTGGGAGCCGGTCCAAACCATCAGCTTGCCATCGGCGGACCATTCGGCCACGGCGCCGCGAGGTTCCAGCGGCACGTGGGCGATGTAGGCGATGGTATAGGGCGCAAGGTCTAGGCGCGGAGAGGCGGCGCTTTGGGCGGTTCGCTTGAAGTAGGCGAAGACGTCCTTGGAGGAAGGCTGGCCGGCGACCGGAGTCCATTCCGCTTTGAGCGCTGCCAGGGCTTTTTCGGCGGTGGCGGGATC
>JBEKZL010000251.1:0-18981 GCA_049509915.1 Bryobacteraceae bacterium
GCTGGGTGTACGATCTGGAGGGCCGCCGTTACCTCGATCTGATTACCGGCATCGGCGTCAATGCGCTCGGCCACGCCCATCCCCGCATCGTCAAGGTCATCCGCCAACAGGCCGGGTTGATGGTGCACAGCTCGAACCTCTACTATCACCCCTATCAAGGCGAGTTGGCCCGGCGCCTCACGGCCATGAGCGGTCTGGACCGCGCCTTCTTTTGCAATAGCGGCACCGAGGCGGTCGAAGGCGCGCTCAAGATGGTTCACTCCCACGGCCGCACCCTCGATCCGGAAAAATACGAAATCGTCTCCCTCGACAACAGCTTTCACGGGCGCTCGATGGGCGCCCTTTCGGTCACTGGACAGGCCAAGTACCGCGCCGATTTCGAGCCCATGATCCCCGGCGTAAAATTCGTCCCCCCCAACGATGTGGCGGGGCTGGAGGCGGCCTTCAGCCCGCGCACGGCCGGCGTGATTCTGGAGCTGATCCAGGGCGAGGGCGGCATCTATCCGTTGACCCCCGAGTTCGCCGCCAAAGGGCGCGAACTGGCCGATCGCTACAACGCCCTACTGGTGGCCGATGAAACCCAATGCGGCGTCGGCCGTCCCGGCGTCTACTTCGCCTATCAGCTCTCCCAGCCGGTGATCATGCCCGACGTCGTTGTGGCAGCTAAACCCGTGGCCTGCGGGTTGCCGCTCGGTTTCATTCTCGCCAATGAGAAAGCCGCCGCCGCCATCCGCCCCGGCATGCATGGCACGACCTTCGGCGGTGGCCCGCTCGCCTGCCGCGTGGCCCTGGAATTCGTCGACGTACTCGACGAGTTGCTGCCCTCCATCCGCCGCATGGGCGGGTACTTCCTCGACCGGCTCCAGCACCTCGCCTCCAAGCATGCCGTCGTCAAGCAGGTTCGCGGCTTCGGCCTCATGCTCGGGCTAGAGCTGAACGTGCCCGGCAAACAACTCGTGCTCGATGGCATCGGCCGCGGCCTCCTGTTCAATTGCACCCACGATAACGTCCTCCGCTTCCTGCCGCCCTATATCGTCACCGAAAAGGAAGTGGACCGCGCCATTGGCATTCTGGACCGACTGATCGCGAAAGCGTAGCTGCGGCAACCGCTCCCTCACGGTCGCGGCCCGGTTACGCGCGAGTCCGAGCCGCGACCACGACCGAGCAGTTAGCGCCCGCGCTACAATATCCCAATTGGAGAAACCGGTACCGTGAGCGAGATTACGATTCGACCAACCACCAAGTTCATCAAAGCCGGGACGATTGTCGCCGCCATCGTCTTCCTCGGCCTGGAGATCCTCTATTTTGTCTACCATCCGGATCGCGACCACCCCTGGCTCATGGCAATTCCCCCACTGATTCTGCTCTGGCCGCTAGCCCGCTGGTCGCGCCGCCAGGCCACCAAGGCGGTCCTGGCCGACGATCGCCTGCGTTTTGAAAGCGGGTTGACGAGCCGCTCCACTCGCAACGTCCAGCTTTCGAAGGTGCAGGACGTTCGCGTGGACCAGACCGTCACCGGACGGATTTTCCACGTCGGCAATGTGTCCATCGAAACCGCCGGAGAAGCCAGCCGCCTCACCCTCGCCCACGTGGACGATCCCCAGGCTCTGGCCGACGAAATCATGAACCGCGCCGGCAAGGGCCCCGTCTCCGCCACCTGAGCCCCAGCCCTACCTGCGCCACAATAGAGCTTATGATGCTGTCCGCTCTGGTGGCGGCTCTATTCGCGGCGCCCCTGCCGGTTTCCTATTCGCACGATGTCGCCCCTATCCTCGATCGCCATTGCGCCCCCTGTCACCGCCCCGGCGGGGTCGCGCCCTTCAGCCTCCTCACCTACACGGACGCCGTCAAACGCGCCGGCCTGATCGCCACTGTCACCCGCTCCCGCTACATGCCGCCCTGGCTGCCCAGCGAGCCGCGGTTCGCCCACGAGCGTAAACTGACCGACCCGGAAATCGCCCTGCTGGCGCGTTGGGCCGCTACCGGTGCCCCTTCCGGCAATCCCGCCGAAACGCCGCCCATTCCCACTTTCGCCGCAGGCTGGCAGTTGGGAAAGCCCGATCTCGAAGTTGAAATGTCCAACGCCTTCGACGTGCCCGCCGATGGCCCCGACGTCTACCAGTGCTTCGCCATCCCGGTCGCCGAGTCCGCCTCCCATTACGTGCGCGCCCTGGATATTCGCCCCGGCAATCCCCTCGTCGTTCATCACGCTATTCTCTTCCAGGACACCACCGGCACGGCGCGCACCCGCGACACCGGCTCGGGCTACCCCTGTTTCGGCACGCCGGGTTTTTTGCCGGCCCGCGGCATGGGCGGTTGGACCCCAGGTTCGCTTCCCTTCCAAGCGCCCGAAGGCATGCCCGAAACCCTCTACGCGCACGCCGCCTTAGTCCTCCAGGTCCACTACCACCCCGTCGGTAAGCCCGCCTCCGACCGCACCCGCGTGGCGCTCTATTTCACGGACCAGAGGCCCAACCGCACCGGCTACGATATTCCGCTCGGCTCCAGCCGCATCGATATCCCCGCCGGCGATCGCACCTACAAAGTCGCCGATTCTTTCGTTGTCCCGGTCGATGTCGATGTGATCGCGGTCAATCCCCACGCTCACTATGTCTGTAAGGACATGCTGGGGTACGCCCTTCTCCCCGATGGCACCCGCCGCACGCTCATCCATATTCCGAATTGGGATTTCAACTGGCAGCAGCAGTATGTCTACCCCAAGCCGTTGCGCCTTCCCGCCGATACCCGCGTGGTGATGGAATACACCTACGACAATTCGGCCGCCAATCCGCGCAATCCCAATCACCCGCCCCGGCGCGTACACTACGGCCCGTCGTCCACCGACGAAATGGCCGGTCTGCACATCGCCGTCGCGCCCGCCGACGCCGCCGATGGCGAAGAGCTCGGTTTGGCTCTATGGGGAAAACTGGTGCGCGCCACCGGCGGAGGCGGGCTCACGCGCCAGCCGCGGTAGCGTGCCCCGGGTTCGTGGAGCGGCCTCCCCGTCTGGCACGCCCGGGGGCTCCTCACGGCGCTTGTCTTCGCCGGTCCCTCGTGCCGCCCCGCGCACGAGCAGACACCCTACTGGTAGTGAATCACGATGTGGACCGCGCCAGTCGGCTTGCCCCGATAAATCCGCTTACCGGCTTTGGTGACCACAATACTGCTGATGGTCTTGGTGGCATCGGCGTGGTCGAGATGGTTTTCGTCGGCTCCGGGACGGAAGAAAGTGAAATCGGTGTTGACGCTTAGCCCTTTGCCATTGGCGCCGGTGGCGACGCGGACGGTGCTGCTACCGTACTTCACCGTGACCTGGCAGCGCTGGCCGCCGATGTCGAACGTCTGGGTGCTGCCTCCCACGGTGAGCTCAATCTTCGGCACCGAACGATCGGCCTGCGGGTGGCTCCTGGTGTTGCCTTGCGTTTTGAACTGGGACCACGCTACAGCCGACTCGAGATGCAACGAGTTGCTGTCGATGACGATGGGCGAGTCACCCTGGGCCTGCACCGTGAGAACCACCCCGCCCAGAAGACTCAATCCGACTACCGCGGCGAGGGCGGCAATTCTGCTTTTCTTCATGCAGTTTCGATAACCTTTCCGAAGCGTTCGCTTTCGCAATTACAACGGCGTATCCGGCAACCGCCCCCTGGCGGTCACCGCTCGGTTGCGGAACGCGCGTCCGAGCCTGTTACCGAGCCGCGAACGTAAGAAGCTGTGAAGCAAACTCGCCGAAACGCGCCGGGCAGGCGGAACCGCCTGCGACTTGTGGTTTTTTCACAGCTCCCGAGGGAGCGGCACACGCAATTACGCTACTGCACTCCCAAGCCAGCCAGTTGATGACTGGCTAATTCCACGTCCGGCCGGGTCAAATAGGTCCGAAAGTCTTCAGGGTCCCACTTTTGCGCCAAACCCGCAAGCAGGTCGCTCGCCCTTTCCGCCAATTCGTGCGCTTCGCTCTTCCGGCCGGCCTCCGCCGCTGCCCGCGCCGCCAACCACCAGCAGCGCCATTCCATCTCTGTGTTTCCCGCGCCGGCTGCCCACGCCGCTGCCGATTTTGCATTCTCCACGGCGCGCGGCCATTCCCCCATCGCCAGTGCCGCCTCGCTTTGCACCAGCTCGATTTCCGCAACCCGCCGCGGATTTCCCGCCCGGTCCGCCAGTTGACGCCCCAACTCGGCGGCGTGGACCGCTTGCACGCGGCTGCCCAACCCAGCGTCGGCTTCCGCAAGGATTCCGTTCCATTCCGCCCGCTGGCCGTCGCTGTCCACGCCGGCGGCAAGCGCGCGCCGGGCCGCATCTCCGGCTCTGGCAAATTCCCCGCGACTCAGAGCCATCTTCGCCTGTAGCCGAGCGATCAGGGCGTCGACGGTTTTGGAGCGGTTGGCGCCTACTCGATTGAGCAGGGGTTGGACTCCCTGGTATTGCCCCAGCCGCCACAGCACATCGGCGCAATCCACCAGTCCCACTTGCTCATAGACCGTCACCCCGGATTGCGCGGCAGCCTGCACTTCGGCACCGTAGCTCTTAAGGGACTCGCTCAATCGGCCTTGTGCCAGCAGCACGTTGCCCATGCCTTCCTCGGATAGTGCGACCTGCGACTGGTTGCCCTGTCTGTTGGCAAGGTCGAGCTCCTGCCTCAAGGATGCCATGGCGCCACTATAATCGCCCTTTTCTCGTTCGATGCGCGACAACAGAGTCAGCCCTTGCATGGTTTCCTTCTGGTAACCCCGCTGCTGGTACCACGCTAGGGCTTGGCGAACGTCGGCCAACCCGCGGTCGAACTCTCCCAACTGGGTTTCCACGCTGCCGAGCGAAAGCAGCGCGCTGAATTCGCTGCGCTCCGAGCCGTAGTGACGAGCCAGCACGAGTGCTTGCTCGAAGTACGGCCGCCCCTGAGACGCTTCTCCCTTGCCCAGGAACGCGCCGCCGAGATTGATCAAGCCGCGGGTGGAAAGGTTCTCGATCCCGTTGGCGTGGGCCAGCTCGATCGCCTTGGATGCATCGGCTTGCGCCTCAGCCGCGTTGCTGGCGCTGGTCTCGAGTAAGCTCAATTCCATCAGCACCAAGATTTGTTGCGACGGGCTCTCGGCAGTCTTCGCCAACTCGAGCGCCTTCTCCAGCAACGCGCGAGCCTGAGTGATCTGCCCCAGCTTGTAGGCTGTCACGCCGCGCTGGTATTCCACTTCCGCGATGCCCTCCTGGTTGGACATGCTGCGGTAGATGGCTTCGGCTTTATCGAACGCGGGGTTGGCATGCGCCGCATCCAGCTTGCGCGTGCCGTACTGAGCCCCCAGGCGCAACCAAGCGGCGGGCTGTTCGGGATCGAGCTCGATGGCTTGCTGGTAGCGGCGCAAGGCGTCCTCCGGCTGTTGGGCGCGCTCGTAGGCGCGGCCCAAGTCCACCAGGGCGTCGGCTTTGGCCGCGCTCGGCGTACGCTCCACCATGTCGCGGTACAGGTTCACCGCGTCGCCGTATCTGCCCGCCAGCGTCAGCCCGATGGCGTCGCGCACATCGCGGTCGGCCCGCGTCAGGCGCGTGGTGCGCTCAGGCGTACCCGCCTTGGCGAACTCTTCGCCGGCGGTGCGCGCATCCTCCAGCTCAAGCGCGGCTTCGGCCAGGTGTACGTGCACCATACCCAGCTTCGGATCCAGGCGCGCCGCTTCCGCCAGTTCCTTGCTGGCCTTGAAATAAGTACCGTCGCGCAGGGAGCTCAGCCCGTCCTGGTAGAAGCGGCCGGCTTGCGGAACGGGCTGATAAGGCCGGCCGGCAACCAACCACCAGCCGCCGATAGCCGCCATCAAAACCATCGCCGCGGCCACAATCGGCCGCGCCCGCCGCCCGAGCGCGCTCCGAAGCCAGCCTGCCGCCACAGTTGCGTTCGGAGCCGCCTGGAGCGCGACCGTTGCCTCCGCCTCCCGCCCTCGCAGGGTTTCGGCAATGGCCCGCAAGTCCGCCAATATTTCTTCCGCGTCCTGGTAGCGATCGGTCCGGCGCTTGGCCAGCGCTTTCAGTACCACGCGGTTGATTTCCGGCGTCACCCGCGGGTTGAGCTCCGATGGCGCCGGCGGCTCCACGTGCAGCACCGCCGCCAGAATCTCCACGCTGCTTTGCCCGGTGAACGCCTTTGTTCCCCCCAGGCACTCGTACAGCACAGCGCCCAGCGCGAACAGATCGCTAGCCGGGCCCAGCGGCTCGCCGCGCAATTGTTCCGGCGACATGTACGCCGGCGTGCCCATCACCACCCCAACCCGACTTTGAGAAAGCGTCTCGGCCCGCTCCTCCCCATCCCGCCCCGCCGGTTGAAACGCGAACGCCTTGGCCAGACCGAAATCCAGAACTTTCACTTCGCCGCGCGCCCCCAGCACAATGTTGGAAGGCTTGATGTCGCGGTGTACGATGCCATGCCGGTGCGCCTCCGCCAGCGCGCCCGCTACCGCCATGCCGATCTCCACCGCACGCGCCGGCGCCATCGGTCCGCGCTCCAGCGCGCGCCGCAGATCTTCACCCTCCACCAGTTCCATCACCAGGAAGGGATTGCCGTCTTCCTCGCTCTCGCCGTAATCGTAAATCGCCGCGATGTGCGGGTGGTTCAATTTGGAAGCCGCCCGCGCCTCCCGCAGGAAACGCTCCCGGTACTGTTCATCGTCGTGGGAGCCCGGGAATTTCACCGCTACCCGACGTGCCAGGTGCGTATCCTCCGCCAGGTACACCACCCCCATGCCGCCCTGCCCGAGAGCGTCCAGAATTCGATAATGAGACACGGTTTTCCCGGTCATGCGCGCGCGCACCGATGCCAGAATTGCTTCAGGTACTCCATGTTATCCCGAATCCAGGAATTTCCAACTTTCACCCGTGCCACATAGTAAACTGCGTGCTATGCGAAGACTCATCATTGCTACCCTCGTTGTCGGCGCGTTGGCAGCCTGCGCCTTTTCCCAGCCGAAAGGCAGCCCGTTCGTGGGACGTTGGGATTTCAATCTCACCCAGGACGGCGCCAACCGCGCGGCCTGGCTCGGCATCACCGAAAAAAGTGGTGCGCTGGACGTTTGGTATCAGCCCACCGGCGGCAACGTATTCGAGTTGAAAGATGTCAAAGTGGAAGGCTCCAAGCTGGTGCTGGCCGTTTCCGCCGCCAACCCGGCCCGCAACCGCTCTGCCGTCACCTGGGAACTCCGGGCCTCCGGCAATCAGTTGCGCGGCACCGAGATCGCCGGCGCCCGCTCCACCCCGATCACCGGCACCCGAGCCCCCGAACTGAAACGCGCCGCCCCAAAGAGTTGGACCGCTCCCGAGCCACTGTTCAACGGCAAGAATCTGGATGGATGGGAACCCATCGGCAGCGCCGCCAGCCACTGGACCGTGCAAAACGGCCTCCTCGTCAACCAGGAGCACGGCGCCAACCTGAAAACCACCCGCAGGTTCGAAGACTTCAAGGCCCATTTTGAAGTCAACTGCCCCGATGGCGGCAACAGCGGCTTCTACCTGCGCGGCCGCTACGAAGTCCAGATCGAATACGAACCCCTCACGTCCAACCCGCCTGAGCGCCGCATCGGCTCGATCTACGGCCGCCTCACTCCCAAGGAAATGCCGCGCACTCCCGGCGCCTGGGAAACCTTCGACGTAACCCTGGTGGGCCGCACCGTCACCATCGTCCGTAACGGCGTCACCACCATCGACCACCAGGAGATCGAAGGCATCACCGGCGGCGCTCTCGACGCCGATGAAGCCGAGCCCGGTCCCTTTTACCTCCAGGGCGATCACACCGGCGGCCTCAAGTTCCGCAATATCACCGTTTCAGTCCCGCAAAACTGATCCCGCTGTTCGAGAAGTCGGGGCAGTCGTTTCCGCCTGCCATCCGATGCCGGATAATCAAATGATGCGAATCTTCGATGCGGCGGTGATTCTGCTTGCCATGGCCGGCCTGGCCACGGCCCAGGATTACGATCTGGTGATTGCTCACGGCCGGGTGATGGACCCCGCCTCCGGCCTGGACGCCGTGCGCGACGTTGGCATCCGCGCCGGCAGGATCGCGGCCATTTCCGAACAGCCCCTCTCCGGCCGCCAGACCATCGACGCCGCGGGGCTCGTCGTCGCGCCCGGATTCATCGACTTGCATTCCCACGGCCAGACCCCGGAATGCTACCGCTTCAAGGCCATGGATGGCGTTACCACTGCGCTCGAAATGGAGGTGGGTGTCTGGCCCCTGCCGGAGTGGTATGCCGCGCGCCAGGGCAAGGCCCTCATCAACTTCGGCGCCACCTCCGGCTACCTGCCCGCCCGCATGGCGGTGATGCACGATACCGGCGGCCTCTTGCCCCGCGACGAAGCCGTCAAGCGCGCCGCCACGCCCGCCGAACAGCGCGACATTCTGGCGCGCGTCTCCGCCGCCCTCGACGCCGGCGGTCTGGGCATCGGCATCGGCATCGCCTACGTGCCCCTCATCGCCCGCGCCGAGGTGTCGCCTCGCCGCCGCGCGCGGCACCACCCTCTACGTCCACATGCGCAACGGCGGCCCGGTCGAACCCGGCGTTGTCGACGCTCTCGAGGAGGTCATCGCGGACGCCGCCGTCACCGGCGCTTCCCTGCACGTCGTCCACATCACCAGCATGGGTCTCGGCGAAAGTCCGCTGTGTCTGGAAATGATCGACGGCGCCCGCCGGCGGGGCCTCGACGTCACCACCGAAATGTACCCCTACACCGCCGGCATGACCGACCTCGGCTCGGCTATCTTCGACCCCGGCTGGGAGCAACGCCAGGGCAACATCGGTTTCGCCGACCTCCAATGGGCCGCCACCGGCGAGCGCCTCACCCCCGAATCCTTCGCCCGCTATCGCCGCACCGGCGGCATGGTCGCCATCCACTCCATCCCCGAGGAAATCGTCCGCTCCTCGCTCGCCCACGCCGGCGTCATGATTGCCAGCGACGGCATTCTCGACCACGGCAAAGGCCATCCCCGTGCCGCCGGCACCTATGCCCGCGTGCTCGGCCGCTACGTGCGCGAGCAACACATCATCACTCTGATGGACGCGCTCAACCGCATGACCGCGCTGCCCGCGGCCCGTCTGAGCATCTCCACCAAAGGCCGGATCGAGGTCGGCGCGGATGCCGATGTCGCCGTATTCGACCCCGCCCGCGTGATCGACCGCGCTACCTTCCAGGACCCGGCCCAGTATTCCGAAGGCATGCGCTTCGTCCTGGTCGCCGGCACCCCCGTGGTCCGCAACGGCGCCCTGGTCGAAGGCGTCAACCCCGGCAAGGGCCTGCGGCGCTAGCTTTTACAGCTCCGAGCCGAGGTTGAGTTGCGGCGCATGGACGTGGATAATAATTCTGAGTTTGACCCATGGAGCCCGTGACAACGTCGAATGGCAGTGCGGCCGAAGAGGCGCGAGTGGAAGCGGCCCCACGCTTCAGTAAGCTGCGCTGGCTGCTTCTCGTTGTCGGCGGGGCGTTGCTGTCGCTGCTGGTGGCATGCGGCACCCTGGCGATTCGTTTCCTGGAGGATATGCACGTCCAGCAGCAGGCCGTCTCTCATGCGCTGGCGACGCGATCGCAAATGCTCTCGGGCTTGTTGCTTTCCATACAGAGCTACAACGGCGCCGTGCAGCAGTTCGTGTTGGAGGCGCAAGCCGATCGGGACCAGGCGGCCCGTCAACACCTAGACCAGCTCACGGTTGAAATCGACTCCGATTTGAAACGCTACCCCAATGACCGCGATTCCACCGAAACCGCGCTATTGGACGGAATGCAGGATGTTTTTATTCAACAGCGAACTCTCTATGTATCGGTTCTCGCCGCCAAACCCGACGAGCGCCGGCGCCATGTCCAAAGCCCGGTCTCCGACCGCACGGTTGCGCTGCAGAAACAGATCCTGGATTGGAGCGGAAAACTGCGGACGTGGAATGGAGAAAGGCTCCAGGATGCCGATCAGGCCCTGGTAGCCGAATTCGGGAGCCTGCAAGGCGGACTGTCGCGCGTGCTCAAGATCGGTCTCGGAAGCGGTCTTCTGCTGGTGCTGGGAAGCATGGCATACATCGTGCGGCTCGAACGCCAAACGTACAGCCGATACGTCGAGCTCGCGCGGAGCCAGCATGAATTGCAACGGCTCTCGTCACGCCTGGTCGACGCCCAGGAGATCGAACGGCGGTCCCTGTCACGGGAACTGCATGATGGAATCGGGCAGGCGCTGGGCGCGCTGCTGGTGGATATAGGCCGCCTGTCGACGACCGTGTCCGACGATCGCCCCGAGGTGAAAGCACAGCTCGACAACATGAAGTCCGTGGCCGAGAGGACCTTTCAATCGGTAAGAAATATCGCCCTGTTGCTTCGGCCATCCATGCTGGACGACCTTGGACTGGTTGCCGCGCTGGAGTGGCAGGGCCGGGAAGTGTCCCGCCGCAGTGAGATCGAAGTGTCCGTTGAATCGGAGAACGTGCCGGAAGACCTACCCGACGAGTACAGAATCTGCATCTATCGGCTGGTTCAGGAGGCTCTCAACAACGCCGTCAGGCACTCCGGAGCCCGGAACGCCAAAGTGACTGTCACGCGTTCCGCCAAAGGCCTCGCGGTCCAGGTTAACGATGATGGCCGTGGATTCGACCCGAAACGGGTACGCGGGCTAGGGATGCTCGGAATGGAAGAACGGGTGAATCGGCTTGGTGGAACCTTTACCGTGAGCTCCCAACCCGGACAAGGCGTCTCTATCGCGGCGGATCTTCCCTTTCCGCCCGGGAGCGGGAACTCATGAAGAAACTCGGTGTGCTCCTGGCCGATGACCACACGTTAATTCGTGCCGGCCTACGGATGGTGGTCGATGCGCAACCCGACCTCTCGGTCGTCGCCGAGGCGGACAACGGGAGGGAAGCTGTGGCCATGGCCCAAGCCCTTAAGCCTGACGTTGTAGTGATGGATATCGGAATGCCAAGTCTGAATGGCATCGAGGCAGCCCGTCAGATTCGCGCGAGTCTGCCCGATACCCAGATCGTCATGCTCAGCATGCACTCCGACGAAGGCTACGTCCTCCGTTCCCTGAAGGCGGGAGCCAAGGCGTATCTTCTGAAGGACTCGGCCGAGGCGGACCTGGCACGAGCCATACGCGCCGCCGCCGCTGGAAAGTCTTTTTTCAGTCCGGCTGTCGGCAAAGTGCTGCTGGAAGATTACATGCGTAAGCTGGAGCGCACTGGAGCGGAAGATACATACGAACTGCTTTCACCCCGCGAACGGGAGATTTTGCAATTGGTCGCCGAGGGTAATTCAAGCAAAGAGATCGCCAATCTTCTGAATCTCAGCGCCTATACCGTCGAGACTCACCGCGCCAGGGTTATGCAAAAACTGAACCTTCGCGGCATCCCCGAACTCACTTTATATGCCGTACGCAAGGGTATCATTGCATAATCGGCCACTACGCGCCGGCATGTGCGGCGAAACGCCTCGCCGCGGGTTGACAAAGGCCGATGGGCTAACCAACGAGATAGTTGCGGGCGGTCTGGTGGAAGCTCCGCAGTTGTTCGGCCTGCCACGCCCGATCGCGATCGAGTTCGCGCGCCATTAGTTCCGCCGCGCGCGGCGCCATGCGCATGGCGGCTTGCGCGTTCAGAAACAGCGCCCGGGTGCGCCGAGCCAGAGCGTCTTCGAGCGTTCGCGCCATCTCGTGACGCACCGCCCAGACGACTTCCGCACCAGTGTAGGGAAGCGCGCTATCGAGCGGCTCGGCCGAGGCGGGCTCGCTCTCCTGTAGTTGCCGCACCATCGGCGCATCCGATCCGTAAACCCGCAGATGGCCGAATTTCTCGGACGCGGTTTGGAAACCGTGGACGTTGAGATGACTCGTCACACATGGCCGTTCCGGCAACCGGGCAAGCGTGGCCGCCTGGTTGACGCAGTCTTCCGCCATATGGCGATAAGTGGTCCACTTGCCTCCGCAAATCGTAATCATGCCGGAATTCTCGATGCGGATGGTATGATCTCGCGACAGCGAAGCGGTATTGCCGGACTCACCGGAACGTACCAACGGGCGAATGCCCGCAAATACACTGAGCACGTCGCCGCGCGCAGGTTTCTTTTCGAGATACAGCGAGGCCGTCTGCAGGATGAACTCAATCTCCTGCTCCTGGGCAACCGGCTCCAGCGTGGCCTCGGCAATCGGCGTATCGGTAGTTCCGACCACTGTGTGGCCGTGCCAGGGTATGGCGAACATCACGCGCCCGTCGCTGGTATGCGGAACCATGATGGCGCTGTCACCGGCCAGGAAGGAGCGGTCGAACACCAGGTGAATGCCTTGGCTGGGAGCGATCATCGGCTGGGCCGAGGGGTCGGCGCCGCGGCGCAGGTTGTCGGCGAAAGGCCCGGTGGCATTGATAACGACCTTCGCCTGCGCTTCGCATTCCTCTCCGGTTTCGCCGTCGCGGAACCGGACGCCGTCCACGAAGCCTTCGCCGTCTTTGGTGAGTTCGGTGACCGCGGCGTAGTTGAGCAGGGTCGCGCCCTGTTCGAAGGCTGTCGCTACCAGGTTGATGAGCAGCCGGGAGTCGTCGAATTGGCCGTCAAAGTAAATGACGCCGCCCTTGAGCCCTTCGGTCTTGATGGTGGGCAGACGCTCCAGGGTCTCCTCCCTGGAGAGAATTCGCGAAGCACCGAAGCCGTACTTGCCGGCGAGCAGGTTGTACAGCTTCAGCCCGATCCCGTAGAACGGCGCTTCCCACCAATCGTAATTCGGCACCACGAAGCCCAGGTTGCTCACCAGGTGCGGCGCGTTTTGCAGCAGCAGGCCGCGCTCCTTGAGGGCCTCCATGACCAGCGATACGTTGCCTTGTTCCAGGTAACGGACGCCGCCGTGGACCAGCTTGGTGCTACGGCTCGAGGTTCCCTTGCCGAAGTCGCTTTGCTCCAGCAGGAGCACGTCGTAGCCGCGAGTGGCGGCATCGATTGCCGCGCCAACTCCAGTTGCGCCCCCGCCGGCGATAATCATGTCCCAGCGCCCCACATGGGCGCGGAGACGGCGGTACATCTCTGACCTGGTCATCTTGATCAAATTGTAATGTGTCGAGGTCTAACTCGGAGGGCGGACCCCCTGGTCCACGCGGGACGCCCTCGTCCCGCACTTCCCCACAGCAATCAACCGCCAGTGCCGGCGGGGAGCCGGCCAGGGGGCCGGCCGCGGACGAAGGCGTCCGCCCTACAACCTATGCGGCATCTCTCGGATTCCGGCCGCCTGCTAGAACAGCAGTTTCAGCGCGAACTGGATCTGCCGTGACGGGAAGGCAGTTCGGATGGTGCCGAAGGCGGCGCTGGTCGTTTGTGTGTTGGGTATGCCGAAATTCGTGTGGTTCAGAACGTTGAAGAACTCCGAACGGAATTGCACCCGTGCGTTTTCGCGGATCCGGAAGCTCTTGTCGACGGAAAAGTCCCACTGGTCGAAGTTGGGAGCCCAGAACGAATTGCGGCCGACGTCCCCGAACGGCGCGTTGGCGGGCGGAGTGCTGAACGAATAACCGGCGAAATAGGTGTTCAGCATGGCTGAGCGGCTCTGGCTGACGGCCTGGCCGGTGACATTGGGGCGCAGATACGGCTCGCCGCGGTAATCGTTGGAAAGCGAGCTGACCACGTTGTTCCCGCTTGCCGCGTAGGTCACGTCGAGCGGCTGGCCCGTGTGAGCGGTATTGATGGTGGTGAGCTCCCATCCGCCCAGAAACGCATCCATTACGGGATTCAGGTTGGCGCCGTGCTGGAGGCCTTTGCCGAAGGGAAGCTGGTAGACCACGGTGGAGACGTTATTGAACTTCACGTCAAAGCTGGAGGGCCCCTTTTCCGCCGCAAGGTCGTGAATATTCTGGGGGTTGGCCTGGTAGTAGCCCGCGAAATACTCGAGCGCCTGCTCGGAATCGCCCATCGCCAGGCCCCAGGTGAACGAGTTTTGAAGGTACAAGCCCTTCGAGAGACGGTGCTCGACGCGGGCCGACAGACCGTTGTAGTGATTGTCGCCCGCCGGGTCGAGCCACGTAATCGGCCCGAATGTCGGGATCGGTACGCGGGCGGTGTATGCCAGGGGGGCGCTCGGGTTGTACGGAGCCGCCTCGTTGTAATCGGCGATAATCGGCAGCCTCAGACTGTGGTTTCCGTTATAGGACACCGCGAGGAGCGTGTTTTTGGGGAGTTCCCGCTGCACCTGAATGAACCAGTTCTGGACGTAGGGCCATTTGCTATCCGGCGGTGTGTAAACGACGTTGGAGTTGACCGGGTTGAAGGCCGCCGGGCTGGCGATGTTGGTGGTAAAGCTATTCTGGGTGGTCAGGAAACTCGGCGACAAAGGATTCGACTGACTGAGGACGCCGAACAGGGCCTGGGGAGCATTGATCCCTTCCTGCGCGCTGCCCGGCCGGTTGAAGAACGTGTAGCTGATACCATACCCGCCGCGCACCACCGTTTTCGGGTCGATGCTGTAGGCCATGCCGATCCGTGGTCCCCAGTCGCTATAGTCGGGATGAACCAGACCGCGGTCATACAGGCTTCCGCCGGTAGCCTTGACCATGGTATCGGTGGTGGGGTCGAAGTTCGAGTAATTGTTGTCGCGCTCATAAAGCGGCGACGCGAACTCCCACCGAATTCCCACGTTCAGTGTGAGCTTCGAGCTGATGTGGTAATCGTCCTGAAAATAGAGCGAGTGCACGAATTGGCGCAGATTGACCACCGTGTAGCTTCCCAGGTTGATTTGGGCGGGAAGTCCGAAATAGAAATCCGCGAGGCTGTAGCTGGTCGAGTCGCTGGCGACGGTGCAAGTGGAGGGCTGGCCCAGTTGCGCACAGGTGGGCTTGCTGAAGGCACCGTTGTAGGTGTCCTGGCCGTATAGCGGATTGGTGTCCAGAATCTCGGTGTGGATCTGCAGGTATTCATAACCCATCTTGAAGGAATGGCGGTTCCACTGTTTCGAAAAATTGAGTTTGGGATCCCAGGAAGTGGGATTTTGGAACTGCGGATTGCTGGTTTGCCGGCCCATGGCAGTGAGTCCGGTGATGGTTTGGGTATCGAGCCCGCCGGTTAGGTTGGGGGTCGTCGGCAAGCCTTGAAAACCGCCGTACTCACTTTGCATGCTGGGGCCACCCACATAAGGCGGCGTCTTGCCGCCAAGCAGGTGGGAGAAACCCAGGCGCGCCTCGAACAGGGATGTCGGCGTTATCGTCCAGGTGTAGCCAAACGAAGCGTTCTGGTCGACGATGTGAATATAGCCGTTGCCGTCGCCGCCGGAGGGTCCGGTCAGGTCGGGCGCGTAATATTGCAGGTCCTTCCGCTGGCTCCAGCGGATAAAGGCCGTCATGCGATCGTTGATCTGGCCGTCGATCTTAGCGTCGTACTTGTCGCCATAATCGCGGATCAGCAGCAGGGCTTCGTCGTTGTTGGAGCGTCCGGGTCCGTTGGGCGGGGGCAACTGGCTGAGCACGGTGGCGGCAAACGGACTGATCTGCGAGGTCGGGATCGGCGTGTTGGCGGGGTAAATGGAACCGGTCTGCGGGTTGATCACGGTCACCGGCAGAATCCCCACGCGATCGTTCGCGTCCGCGATCGAATCGAAGTTGAGATATCTCTGCAACTGCCGGTAGCCCTCGTAATCCCCGAAGAAGAACAGCTTGTTTTTGACGAGCGGTCCGCCGATAGTGGCGCCAAACTGGTTGCGCTGCAGGGTGGGCTTTACGAACACGGCCGGACTGAACAGGAAGCCGGTGGCGTTGAGGTCGGTGTTGCGCAGGTACTCGTAGGCCGAACCGTGAAACTGGTTGGTTCCGGATTTCATCACCGCGTTTACCACCGCGCCGCCGACGCGCCCATATTCGGCGCTGTAGTTACCGGTGATGATTTTGAATTCGGCCAGTGCATCCGGCGACAACTGCACCAACTGGGCCGAATAGCCCTGGTTGCTGGTTCCGTAAGAGTTGTTGTCCAGGCCGTCGAGCAGAAAATTGTTGTAGGTGCTGCGCATGCCGTTCACGTTGAAGGCAGCCTCGCGCGGCGTGCCGGTGGCCGAGAAGGTGGCCGACATCGGCGATTTGACGGCGTTGGCGTCGAGCAGCGCCAGGTCGGCATAATTGCGGCCGTTGAGTGGAAGTTCGGTGACTTCCGCCGTATTGACCACCTGGCCGTGATCGCTCGAGTCGGTATCGAGTGCGGCGGCCGCGGTGGTCACCTCGATGGATTCGGTAATGGCGCCCATCTTCATCGCGGCATCCACTCGCTGGCGGGCGCCGACGCTCACCGACACGTTCGGGTCGGTGAACTTCGAGAAGCCGGCGTGCTCGACGGTGACCGAGTAGCGACCCACCTTTACATTGAAGAAATCGAAGTTGCCGTTTTCGTCGGTGGTGGTCCTGGCTTGAATGCCGGTGTCGAGGTTGGTGAGGGTGACGTTCGCTCTGAGGATGGCGCCGCCGGTAGGATCGCGGACCGTCCCCAACACCTCGGCGGTTTCAAATTGGGCGAACAGTGAAGTGGCGATCAGCAAGCACCCGATCAACAGCGGGATTTTTCGGAAACTGTTCATCTTCTAACCTCCAAAAGTTGTACCTGCATCTTACAAAATGCACCGTTACGAGGATATGACAGAGCGCTTGCACGCGGTCGGTTGCGGCGAGCCGGAGCTGGCCGCCATCTTGGTGAAATCATACGGTCCCCTTGCCGGACGCCGCCATGGGTTCGACCGCGGTTTGCTGCCGCTGCCGGGCCGGGCGCGGTTTCAGCTTCCAGGTCCAGCAGAGGATCACGATTCCCAGAAACGTGGAAGTCAAAATGACATAGAACGAACTGTTCCACCCGTACCGCTCCGCGAGGGTGCCGAGAATCTTGCCCTGGACGGTGCGGCCAAGATAGCCGAAAAGCCCGATGAAGCCGGCGGCGGTGCCGATGGCCTTCTTGGAAGTGAAATCGAGGCCCATCACCGGGAGCAGCATTACCGGCGGGTAGACGAAAAACCCGACGATCCCGAACAGGGTCATGTTCAGCCACAGCATTCCCGCCGGAGCATAGAGAATGGCGCCGAACGCCAAAAACACGGCAATCATGCACAGCACCGTGATCATGCCTCGCCGGCCGCCCGTCTTGTCGGACAGCCAGCCCATCAGCAGCACGCTGAAAATGCCGCCCAGTTCGTAAATCGCGGTGCTGAAACCACCCTGTTCCAGGCTGGCATGCTTGACCTCTTTCAGATACGTCGGTCCCCAATCGAGCATGGCGTAGCGGCTGATATACACAAAAAAATTCGCCGCCGCGAAGAGCCACAAATAGCGGTTTTTCAGAATGTAATGGACCAGCAGCTCGCGGGTCCCCAATTCCGCTTCGGGGTTGCGTCCGCCCTGGTCGGCATAGTCGTTGCGGTACTCGTCGACGGGCGGCAGACCCACCGATTGCGGTGTGTCGCGGAGTCTAACCATCAGGTAGATGGCACAGAGCACGGCCAACACGCCGGGAACGTAGAAAGCCGACCGCCATCCCATCCACGCCGTGCTGTATGCGGCGATAAGGCCGGTCAATCCGCCCCCGACATTGACCGCGATGTTCCAGAAGGCGAACACCGTCCCCCTCTCCCGCACGCTATACCAATGGCTAAGGGACCGGCCGCAGGGGGCCCATCCCATCCCCTGCGCCAAGCCGTTCAGGGTCCAAAGCAGGAGATGCACGGGATAGCTGCTGACCGCGCCGAAAGCGAAATTGCAGAAGGCCGTCGCCAAAAGGCCGGCCGGCATGAAGTAACGCGGGTTGCTGCGGTCGCTCCAGGCGCCCATGACGAACTTGCCGACACCATACGCAATCGCGGTCAGGGCGAGCAGGTCGCCAATCTGGCTCTTGGAGTAATGGAGAGCTTGGGCCATCTCCTTCGAAACGACGGGTAAATTATTGCGAACAAAATAGAAAGTCGCGTAGCCGATGAAGGTCGCTTCGAGGATATGCCAGCGAAGCCTGGGATACATTTTGCGGACCTGCTCGTCAGGAAGCCTGACAACGTGTGCAGCCGGCCGCAACAGATCGTTCCATCGCCTCAATCCAAATTCCCCTTGGCTTTGTTGAATAAACACCAATCATATAGCGTCGAAATATTAAGGTCAAGTTCTCTGAAAGGCAAATGTTCACGTGTGCAATGGCCCATAACGGCACGCGTCGGCCTTGCACGGATCACTTGGTTCCAGCCAATGCCAGCGGCTTCAAATCGGCGGACGGAAATGGGAAACCCAGGTACCGGGCCAGGGTGGGAGCGATGCTGCGCATATCCATCTCACCGAGGCTGAAGCCCTTCTCCACTTCGGGCCCCGCCATGAAGAACGAGGCCAGCATTTCGGGATGCGACGGCGCATAGCCGTGGGTGCCTCCTTTAGCCGTGGTCACCTGCTCACCCGACGCGATCACGACGGAGAAGTTCGGTTGCATGTCGACCCAGAATTCGGCTCCGCGGTTTCCGCCCATCGCTGCAATGGCGGTGCGGTCCAGAATCCGGGCGATGCCATTAGCCGGATCGGCGGCAAGCCGCCGAAGCAGTCGATCGACTTTGGCGCGCGTCGCCTCGTCTCTTGGATCCTTTAACAAAATGGCTGCCGAGCCTCCATCGACCTGCGGGAACGCCTTCCAATCCAGCACCAGCGGCGCTCCGCGGAAGCCGCCGCCCTGCCCGAGCGTGATGAGCCCTTCACCGGCGAAAGCTCTCATCAGGTTCAGACTGTGGTCGATGCCGGAAAAGCCGTGGTCGGAAACCACGCAAATCGCGGAGTCCGGATCGGCGGTGCGCGCCGCGTCCTCCAATTGCCCGAGCATTTCGTCGATCTGTTCCAGCGTGCGGTTGGATTCCGCGCTGAACGGGCCGGTGGCGTGCTGCAAGTGATCGAGCGCTGCCAGGTGGAGCGTCATGAATTGCGGTTTCCCGTGCCGCAGGATCCAGACGGCGTAGCGTGTGCGCGCCCAGTCGCCGGGGATGGCGTCATCCAGGTCGAGGACGTATGGCCCCGCCTCTTT
>JBEKZL010000252.1:0-10621 GCA_049509915.1 Bryobacteraceae bacterium
GCTCATAGATCCCCGCGATGACTTCCGAAGGACGCGCCGCGCCGGACTTATACGCCGCCCGCAGCCGCCCGACATCCAGGGGAATCGAAGTGGGCGCCAGGGTCACCTCTCCGGCTCCCTGTTGGCGCCGCGCTTCCGTCCCTGCGGCCATAGGGCCCCTCCCCCGAGTACGCAAGTCTCCTTTATGTACACACGACTCCTCAGCTGAATACCTTTACCGATGATTTTCGAGGCGTTGCGATCAGTCGCGGCGGGGCGGGCCGCAGCAGACGTCCATGGCCGTCTGCCGAAGAAACACGTCGAGCGAGATGCACGCGCGCGCGGACCGGCTCATGGGCGCCCTTAACATAGCGCCAGTATGGCAGACTGCATTGCCGCCGACAATGTATTCAGCCACAAAATCTTTCTATTCCATGGATAAGAATTTACGGTGGCGAGGCAATCTGCCGGCCGGTTCCACCACGACTCGGAGGACCTGCTGGTAACGAAATCGGCATCGTGTTCCATACTCCGTTCCATACTCTTTCGTAATGGCGCCGATTTCCTCCGGTGGGCGGATGAGCGATTTAAGCCCTTGTGGCTCAGCAACGTAGGAACTTTCCGGCACGTGTTCCCGTATTGCCTTCCCTGGGAACCACGCCCGATCCCAGGAGACGGATGGCTGCGTGGGTAAATCTGTGTCTCCGAAGAAGGGGGTGCTCTGGCGGTGCTTCTGCAATCCCCGCGACAACTCCTTTGGCGTCTATTTCACACACCCGCCGGTGCTGATTGCCATCATGCTTCTGAAATGACGTCCTATTTATTTGATGGGCTATATAGCGAGTATGAAGCGCTCCCGCAGCGAATTCGTCGGGTGACCGCATCCGGCGGAGCGGTGGGGCGGCAACACTGACCCTGGTCGCCGCGCTCGCGTGCCTGGCGCCCGCCCATGCCACCGCCCGCATCGACCCAGCCCGAGTGCTCCGGGACGACTAAGGCGACTTTCCCCGTGCCTGTAACCGCAAGATCCACGCGCTTCGGGTGGCTCGGCTACAATAGTCGGTAGTGTCCTCTAAAACCTTCTACCTGGAAACCTTCGGCTGCCAGATGAACGTGCACGATTCCGAAAAGGTGATCGGCACGCTTGTGGCGAAGGGCTATGCGCAGGTGCCGACGCCAGAAGAAGCCGAGCTGGTGTTGTACAACACGTGCAGCATTCGCGATAAGGCCGAGCAGAAAGTTTTCAATCGGCTGCAGCAGTTCAAACGCACCGGAAAGGGGAAGGTTTTCGGCGTTCTGGGGTGCGTGGCGCAGCAGGAAGGCGAGAAAATTTTTGACCGGGCGCCGCACGTCAGCCTCATATGCGGATCGGCCAGCTACAACAAGCTGGGCGAAATGTTGGTGCAGATCGAGGCGGGCGATCGCCGGGTGACGGGCCTGAGCCTTGACACAGACGAGACCTTCGACACGCCGTTCACGCGCCGCGACAATCCCCACCGCGCCTACATCACCATCATCGAGGGCTGCGACAAATCCTGTGCGTATTGCGTGGTGCCGTTCACGCGCGGGCCGGAGCGCAGCGCGGCGTCTGAGAGCGTGATGGCGGAGTCGCGGAAGCTGGCGGGCGCCGGCTACACCGAAATTCAGCTTTTGGGCCAGAACGTGAACAGCTACCGCGATCCCTCGCCCGCGGGATGGAATTTTGCAACCCTGCTGGCGCGGGTGGCCGAAGTGGGTGGCATCCGGCGGGTGCGCTATACCACGTCGCACCCACGCGATTTCGGCAAGGACATCGTGGACGCCATGGATGCGCATCCGAACATTTGCGACCATGTTCACCTGCCGGTGCAATCCGGCTCGACGCGGGTGCTGGCGGCCATGGAGCGGCTGTACACGCGCGACGAATACATGCGGCGTATCGAGTGGCTGAAAGGGGCGCGGCGGCGATACTCGATCACAACCGATATCATCGTAGGCTTTCCCGGTGAAACCGACGACGATTTCGCCGAAACCCTGGAGCTGCTGGACGAGGTGGAATACGATTCGCTTTTCAGCTTCAAGTATTCGCCGCGTCCGAACACGGCCGCCCTGCGCATTGAAGACGCCGTGCCGGAGGAGGAAAAGCAGCGGCGGCTGACGGTGCTGCAGGAGAAGCAGCGTTCCATTCAGATTCGCCGTAATGCGGAGCGCATCGGCCGGCTGCACGAGGTGTTGGTGGAGGGCCGCAACCAGGCATTGGGGCAATGGATCGGGCGCACTTCGTGCAACCGGACGCTGAACTTCACAGGGGAATTCGGGATAGGCGAGAGCCTGGTGGGACGCTACCTGCCGGTGCGGGTGACGCGCGCCGGGCCGAATTCGCTGGTGGGGGAGAGTGTGGCCGCGGCGTAATCGCCCCCCGTCGTCCCCAAATTAAGTTGACGCTTTCGGGTGAAAACACCCATAATGTAGGGTTAGGCCTAAACTTAGGTGTCCCGGCCGGCAAGGCGCAATGAAACGGCTTAGTGCATTACTTGTGGGCTACGCGGTGGTGTGGGCACCCGTGGGCCGTCCGGCCTGGGGTGGCAGCCCGACGCCAAGCGCCAGACGCTCCAGGAGGCCAGTGCCGCGGCCGCCTCTTTACGACCCGACCGAAGGCGACAACGTTGACGGCGACGACCTGACCATCCGCCTCGCCGCCGTGAACGCGCTCGGAAATCAAAAGGGCAGCGTGGTGGTGGTAGATCCCGCCAATGGCCGGGTGTTGACCATCGTCAACCAGAAACTGGCCTTCCAGAGCGGCTTTATTCCCTGTTCGACGATCAAGCTTGTCACCGCGCTGGCAGCTTTGAGCGAGCACCTGGTCGAGCGCGAAACGGTCGTTCACATCAGCCGCCGGCTCAGCTTCAACCTGACTAACGCATTGGCGGTTTCCAATAACGCCTATTTTGCCTATTTGGGCAACCGCCTCGGCTTCGATCGCGTGGTGCGCTATGCCCAGATGCTGGGGTTGGGAGAAAAGGCTGGGCTGGAGATCGAAGGCGAGCGGCCGGGTGAGATCGTGAGCGAGACGCCGCGATGGGGCGGAGTCGGCATGATGACGAGTTTCGGCACCGGCTTTCTGGTAACTCCTCTGGAACTGGCGGGGCTATTGACCGCGCTGGCTAACGGCGGCACGCTGTACTACCTGCGCTATCCGCGCACGCAGGCCGAAGCCGAGAGCTTCAAGCCCGAAATCAAGCGCCCGTTGGAACTGGCGGCGTCGGACATCGAGGACATCAAGACCGGGATGCGCGGCGCGGTGGAGTTTGGCACCGCCCGCCGCGCGGCCTACGATCCCAACGAGGCTGTTTTCGGAAAGACGGGCACATGCACCGACTACCACGCCGGCGCCACGTTCATGGGATGGTTCGGGTCGTTCACCGACGCTGGGCCCCACCAGGTAGTGGTGGTGGTGATGCTGACCAGCCCCTTGCACAACGTCAGCGGTCCTTTGGCTTCCGGTGTGGCGGGCGCGTTCTACAAGAACCTGGCGGCGCAGCAGTACTTCGCTTCCAATGCGCCGCGCCGCGACGGCTTGCCGGAGATCATGGTAACCAAGTCCTGCTGCGCGAAATGAAGTGGAGCCGCGGGCACGTCGAACGCCTTTCGATACACTGGATCTCGTGACCCCGCCCACCAAAGTGCTTTACTTCGACCGCACACCCGGCGAGCCTTTCCGTCCCGGCTGGCAACGCCGCCTCCTCTACACCGGCTCCCTCATGACGGTGGTTCTGGATATCGATAACGGCCCGTGGTCCGCGCCGGACCCGTTCCATTCCCACCCGCACGAGCAGACCACCTACGTGGCCGAAGGCGAGGTGCTGTTGCTTTCCGAAGGCGAGGAGCCGAAACGTCTGCGTGCCGGCGACGTGGTGGCCATCGCCTCCGGCCTCCCGCATGCGATTCAGTTGCTCTCGGTCCGCGCCCGCCTGGTGGATAGCTTCACCCCAATTCGGGAAGATTTCCTGAAGTAGCCGGAGCGGAACGCGTCTCACCCCATCGGCCCAAACCGTTCCTGTTCGACTGTTCCGAGCGGTTCACGCCGTACTTGGAGAGGACACGCCTGCCGGTCCTCGGGTCTGCGCTGCTACTCCGCCAGCTTCAGCCCTTTCAGATACTCCCGAAACGGCCCTCCCAAATCCTTGCGGCGCAGGGCATATTCCACCGTGGCCTTCAAGAAGCCGAGGCGGTCGCCGGCGTCGTAGCGGGTGCCTCGGAACTTGCAGCCGTAGATCGGGCGGCTGCGGAGCAGATGGCGCAAAGCGTCGGTGAGCTGGATTTCGCCGCCGGAGCCGGGGTTGATGCTTGTGAGCGAGTCGAAGATCTCCGGCGATAGCACGTAGCGGCCGATAATGGCCAGGTTTGACGGCGCTTCCGAGGGCTTGGGTTTCTCCACCAGGTCGCGAATGCGGTAGACTTGGTCGGCGCCGTTGTGGCTGACCGGCTCGGCGGCAATCGCGCCATAGGACGAAATCTCCTCCGGCGACACCTCCATCACCGCCAGAACCGGCGCATTGAAGAAGTCGTAGACGTCCAGCAATTGCTTCAGGCAAGGGGTTTCGGCCTCGATCACGTCGTCGGCCAGCACCACTGCGAACGGCTCGCCGCCCACCAGGTCCTTGGCGCGCAAGACCGCGTGGCCCAGGCCGAGCGCCTCCTTCTGGCGGATGTAGGCTACGTCGATCATGTCGGAAATGCCGCGGACAATCGCCAGAAGGTCCTTCTTGCCGCGCTTTTCGAGCAAATCTTCCAGCTCGAAACTGACGTCGAAATGGTCTTCGATGGCGGATTTGCCGCGGCCGGTAACGATGATGATGTTCTGGATTCCGGATTGCAGCGCCTCCTCCACGCCGTATTGAATGATCGGCTTATCGACGATCGGGAGCATCTCTTTGGGCGAAGCCTTGGTAGCTGGCAGGAACCGGGTGCCCAAACCCGCGGCGGGGAACACTACCTTGCGCACTTTCGATGGCATTCTTCTATAGTTTGAGGCGCTGAAACGCCGTTTGGCAACGGAGAATTGTACTTCTCGTACCGGATGTGGTACATCTTTAGAAACCTGGGGAAATATACCGCATGGCTTACGTAATCGCAGAACCCTGCATCGGAACGAAAGATACCGCTTGTGTCGACGCATGCCCGGTGGATTGCATCCACCCGAAGAAGGACGAACCGAATTTCGCGAACGAGGAGCTGATCTATATCGACCCGGTAGAGTGTATCGATTGCGGCGCCTGTGTTCCGGTTTGTCCGGTTTCCGCCATTTTCGCCCTCGACGACCTGCCGGAGAAGTGGGCCAGCTTCACCGAGCGTAACGCCGCTTACTATAAGAAATAACCCACTGCCGGTTCCCGCCCGAATTCGGGCCGCGCCTCGACCGGGGGCGCGCGGGATGCGAAGCTAGAGCTATGCCTGGATCTTTTACGCCCGGTGCGGTGCAGGGTCCGCCGCCGGTGCCGCCGGAAAGCCGGGGTTGGGGAGGGGATGACGGCGGCAGCGAGCCGAACGGCCGCGGGGCCGACCGTCGCGCGTCTTTCTGGGGCCTATTCATCGGCCTGGTCGCTACCAGCATTGTCTTTGTCTCCCTGTCGGCGGCGTTTCTGGCCCGGCGCGGCGTTTCCGACGATTGGGTCGGCATCCGCAAACCACAGATTCTTTGGGTAAATACGCTTATCCTGGTGGCATCCAGCCTGGTGCTCGATCGCGGCCGCCATGCGTTGCGAACCGGCGACCGCGGCCGGTTCAATTTCTGGTGGACCATGGCTACCGCCCTGGGCGGCGTGTTTCTCTTGGGCCAACTCTTCGCCTGGGAACAGTTGCGCCGGGAAGGCGTTTACGTCGCCAGCAATCCCGCCAGCGCGTTCTTTTACGTGCTCACGGCCACCCACGCGCTTCATCTGGCGGGCGGCATGGGTGCGATGGTCTATGTCGATGTCCAGGCGCTGCGATTGCGCCTCGGGCCGGCCAAGCGGACGGCCATCGACATCACCGCCGTCTTCTGGCACTTTCTGGACGTGGTGTGGCTATTGTTGATGCTGCTGTTCTACCTTTGGGATTAGGGCGTTCTGAAAAATCAAATTCGAGGGGTTCGGATTCGTACGCCGCGCCTTCAGCGCCGGGCGGGATTCGAAACGGCGCTCCGGATGACCCAGCCGGAACGGTCGGCGGTGGCGCCATCGAGCAGCCGAACATGAACCAGCCCGCCCCGCTGTTCCAGGATTTCCACCTTGGCGCCCGGGCTGGCGCTGAAAAGGCGGCCGTCGCGGATCAACCGCGGCAGGGTCTTGGGGTCCGCGATCATCCGCTGCAGGCTGGAGTCGTCCTCGGCAATCAATGCCAACGGGCCTTTGGGTCGCAACCGGAGCGCGGCTTCGAGTGGTTCGGTCTGGGGGAGTGGTTTGGCTGGGAGCGGATCCACGGTGGAGGATGGCGCGGCGGATAGGGCTGCAACGGAGACGGGTTCCATCGCTTCGGCGGGGGCTGGCCCCATTAGATCGCCAGCGGCTCCGCCGGGCGACGGCCGAGAAGGCGCCGCACCGGGCGGCAAGGCTTCGGCCAGATCCGCGGAATGCGGCTGGTTCAAAACGAAGAAGGTACCGAGCGCGCTAATCACCGTTAGCGCTGCCAGCGAAGTCCCCTGCGTAAGGGCAAGACGGGGAAAGCGAGCCGGAAAGAGCTGCATGCCAATGAGTCAACCCTTATCATATTTAGGATGTTCAGCTCCAGTTATCTGAAGATATTGAAAAAGCTTTAAGAACCAGCAACTTGTAAGCAAATTTATGCAGACTCGCGAGGGGTGGTCATCCCCGTCGTCATTGCACAAAAATGCACAGCGCCTTGGGTGAACCCGGGGAGTGACGGTAACCGCTCCTTGGTCGGCTGCTATCTGTGCACAAGAATGCACAATTTAGGTGGGTTCAGGTTTGGCTGGTGGAGCGCTCGTGGTATATTTATTCATTGTAGAGAATAATTACACAAAATGAGCACTTCAGTTGGTGTGGTCGGACATCGGGGCTATAGCGGCGAGGAACTGGTGCGAATTCTGAAGCGTCACGGGAGGGCGACGCCGGTTCTCATGGAGCACCGCGAAGACGTTGGGGGTGGTGAAGCGATCCGAGGAGGTGCGGCCGGTCCCGAGCGGATGGCTTGCGACCCGGCGGCGGTTGGGAAGAGGGGACTGTCCCTGGTTTTTCTGGCCACTCCTCCCGAGGTATCCATGCAACTGGCGCCGGCCATGCTCGACGCCGGGGCGCGGGTTATCGACTTGAGCGGGGCGTTCCGGCTGGGCACGCCGGAAAACTATCGAGCCTGGTACAAGGCCGAGCATACGCAGCCGGCGCTACTGGCGGAGGCCGCTTACGGACTGCCGGAATTCTGCCGTGAGCACGTCCGGGCTGCGCGGCTGATCGCCAATCCGGGTTGCTACCCCACCGCCGCGAACCTGGCCATCCGTCCGCTGCTCGAAGCCGGGGTGGTGGACCGGGGCGCGGGTATCGTGTGCGACGCCAAGAGCGGCGTCAGCGGCGCTGGAAACAAGCCTACGCCCAAGAACACCTTCTGCGAGGTGACTGAGAATCTTTCGGCGTACTCGATTCTGAATCATCGCCACGTGCCCGAAGTACTGCGCACTTCGGGACTGGAAGAAGGCGAGTTCAGCTTCACGGCGCATTTACTGCCGGTTCACCGCGGCATTCTGGAAACGATTTACTTCCGCGCTCGCGGGGTAGACGACGCGGAACAACTGCTCGAAATCTACGCGAAACGCTATGCCGGGGAGCATTTCGTTCGCCTTTATCAGCCGGGCCGGGTACCCGAGCTGCGCGCCGTGTCGCGCACTAACTTCTGCGATATCGGCGTCACCTTCGATTCCAGGACTGGGCGGGCAGTCGTGGTGAGCGCGATCGACAACCTGGTAAAAGGAGCGGCCGGCCAAGCCGTACAGAATATGAACCTGGCGTTGGGCTTCGACGAAACCGAGGGCCTGCTGTGAGCGGCGGGAGGAAGATCCTGGTAAAGCTGGGCGGAACGCTGCTGGACGACCCGGTTTCTCGCGACGCTCTGGCGCGACAGATTGCCGGCGCCGGCTGTCAGGGTGCGCGGATCGTTGTGGTACACGGCGGCGGCAAGCAGATGACCCGCTATCTGGTGGAGCGAGGAGTGGAGAGCCGCTTCGTGGACGGGTTGCGGGTGACCACACCGGAGATCGTGGATGCCGTGCTGAAGGTCTTCGCCGGCACGGTCAACCACGAGTTGGTGGCCAGCTTGAACCGCGCGGGGTCGCTGGCGGTCGGTCTTTCCGGAATCGATGCGTTTCTGGTGGAAGCGGAGCAGATGGACCCAAGGCTGGGCGCGGTGGGGCGAGTGACGCGTTCGAATCCGGCGCTGCTAGAGATGCTCACCGGCCAAGGTTATCTGCCGGTGGTGGCGTGCGTGGCTGGGGACCGGGCCGGCGCGGTTTACAACGTTAATGGCGATCAAATGGCAGTGGCTTGCGCCACCGCATTCGGCGCCGCCCAATTGATTTTTCTGACCGACGTGGAGGGTGTTTTGGACGAGCAAAAGAAGGTCCGGAGCACGCTGACGCGGGCGCAATCGAAAGCGCTGATCGATGCCGGAATCGCTACCGGCGGTATGCGGGCGAAGTTGAACGCGGCGCTGGCGGCTCTCGATGGGGGAGTGGGGCAAGTGAAGATCGCGCCAGGCGCTACGGAGCGGGTACTGGAACGGCTGCTGGGTGGCGAGCCGGTCGGGACGGCCATGGTTGCCGACGAGGAGGGTACGAAATGATCAGTGCGGTAAGAGCCGACGCCTTCGCCGAGCCGGCCGGCCAATTGCGTTTCATCGTTCGGAAGGCGGCAATGCGGGAGATTCCCGCTATCCTCGATTTGATCAACAGCTACGCTGCTCAGGGCGTGATGTTGCCGCGCACCGAATTTGAACTGTCGGAGACGATCCGCGATTTCAGCGTGGCAATGCTGGGCGGCCGTTTATGGGGGTGCGGAGCGCTGCACTTTTACGGTCCTTCGGTAGGTGAAATTCGTTCCCTGGCGGTTTCCGGGGAAGCGAAAACTCACGGGGTGGGACGCAAGTTGGTGGAAGCTCTGGTTGGGGAGGCGGAGCGGTACGAGTTGGGCGCGGTCTTTGCCTTCACCTACGTGGTTGAGTTCTTCGGCAAAGTAGGTTTTCAGCAGGTCGAGCGGGGGATGCTGCCGCTGAAGGCGTGGAAAGACTGCCTGCGGTGCCCAAAATTCCAGGCGTGCGACGAAGTGGCCGTACTACGGGTATTGCGCACGGACCGCTGGTCCAAAGCGCAGGGCCAGCCTTGGGGCGAATCGACGCTGGGCGCCGACGTCATCCAGATCCCGACGCCGCGCCCGTAATTTCCCAGTCGGTTACGCGGCGGGCTACCCGCTTCCTTCCGGTTGGGCGAGGCGAACAGGCCGGAAGTCCTATCCTGCATGGCCGGCTTGGGAAGCGGCAAACCAGGAGTGCCGTTCTACCCGCAAAGGGGGTAGGACGTAGGGGGTCCTCCCCGCAAAAGACCCTGCAATTCGATGGAGACATGCAGCAGTTCCCGCGCTAGAATCAGACCAAAAGATATACGAGCCTTAAATTAGAGGACAAGAGCTATGCGTGCACAGACAGTCGACGTGAAGGCTTCCATGGGTCGGATTCTTTGCTGCAGCGTCTTTCGGCCGGGTGGCAAGAAACTTCTGGCCAAGGGGCATGTGATCAGCGATGAAGATGTCCGGATCCTCGAATCCGAGGGTATGGACAGCATTTGGGTCACTGTCCTTGAAGAAGGAGAAGTGGGCGAGGACGACGCGGTATCCGCAGTCGCCGCCGAAATGGGTTGCGGGAGCCTGGAGACCCGGTTGGCCGCGGGCGGCCGCGCCAACCTGCTGGCCACCGAGAATTCCTGCGTGCTGGTGGACGACGAACTGTTGAAACAGATTAACTGCACCGCGAGCGTGGTGATTGCCACCGCGCAGAACTTTACCTACGCGGTTGCCGGGCAACGGGTTGCGACGGTGAAGAGTGCCCCCTTTGCGGTGAGCAAGGAACAACTGGAGGCTGTCACCAATATTTTGCGCGAGCGCGGTCCAATCCTGCAAGCCCGCCCGGTGCGTGTCCCCGCAATAGGGGTCCTGTACACAGACCCGATCAGTGGCGAGCGAGCGCGGCAACTATTTGAAAACATTATGCGGCAGCGGTTGGAGCGCTTCGGGGTGAACGCCAATTTTGTATTAGCATGCACAGAAGATGAGAATTCCGTCTCCCGTTGCCTACAACATCTCTTAAGATCCAAACCTTGTGCAATTCTGGTGGCATCCACGACGGCGCCGGCGGGTCCGGAAGACGTGATCGGACAAGCTATGGTACACGTGGGCGCCCAAGTGGAAAGGTTCCTGGCTCCGGTTGAGCCGGGGAATCTGCTGTTGCTGGCCTATAAGGACGAGGTGCCAATCGTTTCGGCGCCAGGCTGCTTCCGGTCGGCTAAGCCGAACGTGGTGGATTTGATTCTGCCGCCGCTACTGGCTCGCTACAGAGTGAATGGGTGGGAGATCGCCGGCCTGGGGCACGGCGGCCTGCTCTGCTAATCGAATTTTCGAGTTTCTGA